>DASSRN010000041.1:0-10295 GCA_035701785.1 Acetobacteraceae bacterium
CTCGCTGAATTCGAATATCGCTTCAATCGACGATACGATCTGGCGGCCATGATCCCGCGCCTCGCATGGGCCGCCGTCCGAACCACACCGATGCCCTATCGGCTCCTGAAATTGGCTGAGGTTTATGCGTAACCAGGTAAGCTTTTGTGCCACCGAGGCTTTTGCTGAAGCAGAGTAGTTCCCGGTGCCGCGCTGCTCTGGCGCGCATCAGCGTGCAACGCATCAAGTTCGCCATTGCCTCCACCCCATCCCTGGCAGGACGGTTCCGCGGGCTCATGCACGGTTGTGCATGGGGCGACTGACGCCTCATCCGCCCGCAAGCGACAGGACCGCGCTCTCGTATTGCCCGGCGCCCATTTCCCCGGCAGGAAAGATCTCGCGCTCGGCGATCCAGTTGAATGACTGCTCGAACACTCGCTTGGTATAGGGCTCGAACACCAGCCGCTCGCCAGGACCCCAGCGCCGCGTGTCCATCACGTCGTGGAACCGCGCGGGGAACTCCCGGCGATAGTGTTTGGTGCACAACTCAGGCCGCAGATCGATGTCATGCTGCGCCCGCCGCAGTGCCGCGAAGTAGCGCCGCACATCATCCAGGTCCGGTGATCCGGTGATCATCGAGGCCATCATGAATGTCGTGTCGATCACCTTGCGAAACCCCAGCTGCTCGGCGAAGTAATAAGGGCCGCTGAACAGCGACACTGCCGGAACCTCGCCGTCGATCAGCTTCTCCATCCGCCGGAACAGCAGCCCGTCGGCGAACGACAGGCTGATGTCGCCGATCGGCATGTACTGTTCCAGCGCCTGGATCGTCGAGTAGTGGCTGCCCGACTGGTAGCCCACCGAGATCGGCACGCCCGCCAACTGCTCCGGCGTGGTGATCGGCGAGTCCGCAGGCACGAATACCCCGGCTGGTGCGACTGAATAGCAATCGGCGTAAAGTTTGCCGTGCCCCACCGAGGCGGCGACGTTCACCGTCCAGTGACACGCGCAACTCACGTCCGAGCTGCGGCCTTTCTCGATGGTCTGGTAGGCACCGACCCGATTGCCAAGGTCGTGCGAGCCAAGCTCGTTGCGGAACTCGTATTCCAGCCCTTCATCGACGAAGTAGCCCTTCTCCTCCGCGACCCACTCATGCAGCCGCATATGCGGCGCGATCACGAAGTGTGCCAATCGCTCCTCCTACAGTTCCGCCAACCGCGCATGATCCGTCAGCCAGCAGTGGGCATGCCGCCGCACCAGCGCCAGGCAGTCGAGCAACGCAATGGCGCCATACGGCCGGCCGAAGATATGCGCATGGACGGTGATGTCGAGGCATGCCGGCGGACTGCCCAGCCGATCCCAACCCTCGATGATGCGCGCCAGCGTGCGTGTGAACGCTTCTGGCTCGTTGCCATAGCGTACGTAGAGCGGCATATCGTTCACCTCCATGGTGAACGGCACTCCGACCAACTTCCCCGCCTCGGTGTCGATGCGGTATGGCAGGTCCGCGTCAAACATGTCGGCGTGCCAGCGGAATCCCGCCTGTGCCAGGAGCGGCGAGGTATGGATGCTGGGGGTGCAGCGCGGGCTGAGCCAGCCGCCTGGATGGTTCCCCGCAGTCTGGCGCAGCACGTCGACGCAGCGGGCAATGTCGGCGCGTTCGGCGTCCTCGGTCTGGTAGGCCGGCAACGTGCCCTGGCTCCAGCCATGCGCCGCCACCACGTGGCCAGCCGCCGCGATCGCCGCCGGCAGGTCGGGGTAGCGTTCGGCGACCACACCGCTGGTGTAGAACACCGCGCGCGCACCCTTGCGCCCGAGCAGGTCGAGCAATCGACGGGCACCGACCTTCGGTCCGTATTCCGCCCAGGACAGCGCCTGGCGGTCGGTGGCGCCCGGCTTAAGTGGGTTGCCCATCGGGCCGATGCCGGGCGCGCTGCCTTCGGCCCAGCCCTCCAGCATGACGCTCAGCGAGATCGCCAGCGGCTTCTCGGCTGGCCAGCCGCTCGGAAATCCGTCCCCCATTTTTATCACCTCCCTGTGAAATTCCGTCCCAAGGTGTGAACCAGTTCAATGACCGGGCACGGCAAATGCCGAGAATGGCAGGCACTCTGAAGTTGGGACAGGGGATGTGTCATGCCAGAGGAAGCCGAACAGCGGGCAGCGACCGTAGCCCGGAACGAGATCAATCTCCTGCTGGGCCTAGCCGCTCAGGCCGGGGTCGACGAAGCGACGCTCCGCCAGGATCTGAGGATGTCGGACGACGACTGGCGGGAATGGCTGGGCGTGCTGCACGACGCGCCGCTGCCGGCACAGCCATCGCTGCCGAAGCTGCTCCGCCGCCTGGGCCGTCTCACCTCACGTCTGGACCGCGCGACGCGGATGGCGTTCGCCTGACGCGAGCATCTCTTGATCAGCAGGCGGCCCGCTCGCCGCGGCGTTGAACAGCTTCGCGAGCCGGCTGCCAATCGGCGCACCGAGGCCGCTGCACGGATCGGGACCGCGGCCGGCGCGGAAGTAGCCATTGTCCCCTTGGGTGATATCGGTGAAGCAGGTCTGGTTCGACCAGAGCCGCGGCGTCACATACCCAAGCTTCCGACCGAACGCGGCGAACAGCCCCGCATAGAGCGGCGCTACCGCGCTGGTCCCGCCGACCACTACGGACCGGCCGTGCGCGACAATTTCGTAACCGGTGTTGGGATCGCCGTTGGCTGTGACGTCCGGCACCATGCGACCCGGGCCATGTGGCGCATTTGCCTGCCAGGGTGGCATTGGCGTGAACAGGGTTGAGAAGCCACCGCCCGTGCCATTGCCGTTCGGATCGCCGGGGTTGTCGTTCCAGACCGTCTCCGCCTGCCGCGTCTTGGTCGTGCCGCCACAACCGATGACGAACGGGCTGGACGACGGCAGATCCACATTGGCCGGGTCGGGTCCTCCATCTGATGAGTCGTTGTCGCCGGCCGCGGCGAAGATCACCATGCCGCTGTTGCCGGCCGCCTGTGCCGCGGCGTTGAGCCGGCCGATGTAATCAATGCCGGCCTGCTGGCTGATCGTCTGCCAGTTCGCTTCGTCGGTTCCCCACGAGATGGCGCACACGTCGCAACCGTCCGCTGCGGCTGTGGAGATCGCCTGCGCCATCGAGCCGAAGTCGGCGCTATCGGCCCAGTAGACCCGGAGGGTTGCAGGCTGTCCGGTTGCGCTGGTGTAGGCGGCGGCCGCGATCTGGATGTCGAGCGTCACCTCGACGTCAGGGTCACCCGTCGGATCGCCAAGGTGTTGGTTTGGGTTGTTGAAGCCAGTGCCGACCGACACGTTGGTGATCGTCGGGCTGCGCCGGTTGGCCGCCTGGAAGAACGCGTCCATGTCGGACTGGACCCAACCTCCGCCGAGTTCGATGATCGCGATCACGCCACCACCTGGGCAGTCCTTCGGCCAGTCATAGGCCGCGCACAGATCTTCGATACTCCACGGCGCGGACGGCGAGGCCGCCGGGCGGAACGACGGTTCGCGGTCTGCACGCAAGCGGAAATACGGGTGTATCCTGTTGTCTGCCGGTAGCGCGCGGACGGCCAGGCGTGCGCTCCGTCGGCGCGCCGAGACAGTGGCGAACACCGCGTCGTACATGATCGCGAGATCGGCTTTCAGCGCGGTCCGAGAGGCGCCGTCCAGATAGACCATGTGCCCGGATGGATAGTTGCGCACCGCAAGGTTGGCGCGGATCTTTGCATCCTCCAGCGGCATGGCGTCCAGCGTGAGCCTGGTCTGGAAGAATGGTGTAACCGAGTCGAAGTAGCCGTTGGCCGACAGCACCAGCAGATACGGGTTTGCCGCCATCACCGCTGCCAGATCGCCGGCCGTGTAGAGTGTCGGATTGCCGAACTTGTCAGGCTTCTGGACATTGCCGGCAGGATCCGTGTGGCTGAAGTCCCAGAACTGGAAGGCCTTGTCGTTGAGATCGATGAAGTTCGACGTGGAGGTGTACTTCAGTTCGGTGTTGAGATAGTCGTTCCACATGGCTGTATACACGCCGCCGACCGCAACCAAAGTGGGGTCATTGGCGCCACCATCCGGCGAGACGATGGCCGAGATGCCGGTATCCACAGCGGTAACCCGGCCGTCATATGCGCCGAGTGCGAGGCCCTGGTCCTGCAGCAGCGTCACCAGGAACAGCGCATGTCCCAGGCGATCGGACGCCTCGACATTGAGGCCCCAGCCATTGAGCGTAGCGGCAGGTATGCCGAGATACTTGCTCAGTGTTGTCACTGTGGCCGGATCGGCGTTCGGAAAGTCATTGAGTGCCTTTGCGTAAGGACCTTGTGCGAAGGTGGTCACCGCATCCATAAACGTGGGCAGGTCTGCTGGCGGTGGCTCGACCGTTGTCTTCTTATGATACCAGGCGTCGGCAGCGAAGGTCGGCATCAGCCCGGGGGCATTGCTGAAGTTGGCCTGATAGTCCAACACGCTCGACTGCAGCGTGATCCCGTTCAGATCGATGCCGTCCTCATGCAGCAACCATGCAAGCACGCAGCTACGTGGGGTGCCGTACGACTCGCCGAACAGGAACTTCGGCGAGTTCCATCGATTGTAGCTGGTCAGATATCGTTTGATGAACTGCTTGATGCACCGGGCATCCTGGTCGACACCCCAGAAGTCCCGGTTCTTGAACGGCGCGATCGCAGTGGAGTAGCCGGTGCCGACCGGGTTGATGAACACAAGGTCGGAGCCGTCGATCAGGCTGTCGGGGTTATCTTCCATGGTATACGGCGCTGGCGGCGTGAAGCCCGGCATGCGCGTGCGGATGCGCCTTGGCGCGAACGATCCGAGCAGGAGGAACACGGCAGACGATCCAGGCCCGCCATTATAGAAGAACGTGACCGGGCGTGAGGCAGCGGCGGTTCCGTCCGCCGTGAACGCGACGTAGAACATCTTAGCTGCTGGCCTGGAACTCGTCGCATCAACCGGCACGAGGTGGCCCACCGTCGCAGTGTAAGGAATGGGCACTCCACCCATCGTCGCAGCGTGATGCGTGACGGCCGCTGCCTCGGTCGTGTCCGTGATCGAATCGTCAGGTCCGGAACCATAGGCGGTGGTATCGAGCAGCGGTTGATCCGTTGGCACGGAATCGCCGAAACCGGCGTGTGGTGTTGCAGCAATCGACATTGAGCCTCCGTTGATTTCTTGCCCGCTGTTGGAGGTTGAACGACACTACGTTCCGGCCTTCGCACAGACTGTCCAATCACTTTCATGCCACGCGCACCGCCTCTTCCCCTTTGGCAACGACTACTGTTAAACGGATTCGACGGGTGCGAATGAGCGGTGAGATATCAAGGTTCGGGGGGCGAAACTGATGCGGACGAACAGATGGCTGCTCGGCGCCGCCGTGAGCATCATCGGTGTGCCGGTTGCGGCTCAGATGCCGCCTGGTGCCAATCCCGATACCGGTGCGCGACCCGGCAACGAGATCGGCACGGGCTCTTCGCTGCCGTATTCCGACCGGGCCAGCAACATCACACCGCAGGACACGCGCTCGATGATCGCACCCAACCTGCCGTCGCCGTCACTCGGCGCCAGCGCTTCGGTGCGCGATTATCTGGGCGCCGCTCGCACTGCTCTGCTGCAAAACCGCACCGGCGCGGCGCAGCAGTCGCTGGAGATGGCGGAGACCCGCGCGCTGGACCGGTCGGTGCCGCTGTTCCAGACCAGCGTGCCGGACAAGAACCCACTGATCGGCGATATCCAGCAGGCGCTGAAAGCACTGAGCACTGGTGATCGCATGCTGACGCTGCGGGCGATCGAAACCGCGATATCGCACGCGCAGTAGCGCCTATCCGAACGCGCCGACCTCGTGCGTGACGATGGTGGCGATCTCGCGCACCAGTCCGAACAGCGAGCGCATCGGCGCGAAGATTTCCTCGTGCTCGCGCGCATACGCCGTGGTGCCGCGCGGTGCGGCAGGTTCGGCGTAGTCGAA
This sequence comes from Acetobacteraceae bacterium, assembly GCA_035701785.1. Classification (GTDB taxonomy): domain Bacteria; phylum Pseudomonadota; class Alphaproteobacteria; order Acetobacterales; family Acetobacteraceae; genus JAMXLO01. The sequence continues at coordinate 5,948 of DASSRN010000041.1, forward strand.
ATCTTCCGACTGGTCGGGGGCGGCAGGGAAGATCTGCGCCAGCACGTCGAGCGCCGGCTCGATCTCGAGACGCAGGATGGTGCGCTCCAGCACCAGGCGCGTCACGCCATGGCGCGGTGAGAAGTCGGCGATCTCCGTCGCGAGCAGCCAGATGCGGTGAATCAGCGTCAATCGCAGCGCGTGCAGCAGCACCTCGCGGGTCGCCATGCGCGGCGCATCCGGCCAGATCTCGCGCAGCGCCAAATGGTCGGCGTGCACGCGGCGGAACATCGACTGCGTTGCCGCCCAGATGCCCAGGCGCTCCAGCGCGCGCGCCACGCCCACCAGCGCCTCGCGCTGTTCACGCTCGGTCGCACGTTCGGCACGGTCGAGCCAGGTGCCGGGATCGAGCGAGGCGATTACCGCGCGCAGCACATCGATGTCGGAATGCGCCAGCGCGTGCGAGGCAAGATCCATCGCGCGATGGAACCGCCGGCTGTTCTGCCGCAGGTCGGCGAATAGTTCGGGATGCCGCGCTGCGCCTGCGCCGATGCCCTGCAGTGTGTTGGCGCACCAGCCAAGCTGCTGGAGGATCGCGTTGTTCGGGATCGCGCGTAGCTCGCGTGGGTGGCGGATGCGCGCGGCACCCACCAGTCCGTCGGCCTGTCGTGCCGCAGGCCGCGATCCGGTCACGTCGATCAGCGCCGGCCCGAACGCGCCAAGCAGCGCGGCGTAGCCTGCGTCATCGACCAACGCCTCCATACCGGCGCGCACAGTGGCGAAGAAGTCGGCAGCGAAGTCTGGATTGGCGTAGACCGGATCCTCGATCGGGCCCGCCGCCGGATGGTAGGTCTGTTGCGCGATCGCGGTGATAGTCGCGAGCGCCAGTTCAGGCGTGCCAAACAGCAGGTAGCCGTCTCCCCCTTGGAAGGCCGCCTCCTCACGCACGCTAAGGCCGGCACGGTTCAGCGCCTGGCGCGAGGCGGTAGGCGACAGATACTTCAATCTGTCAGCGAGTGATCCGGGATGCGCTCCTCGCCCTACGCTCTCGCCATGAGTGTCGAACAGGATCACCTCGACGCCGGAGATGCCGTGCGCCGCCAGTGTCTGGCCGATCTTCAGGCGCAGCCGCTCAATCAGGTAACTCGCGGCGAGCTGGCCGACATAGCGGCCGGAATCCGAATAGCCGAACTGCAGCGCGAGCCTGCGGGTCTGCTGCAGGTACGCACGATAGTGCGGGCTGCGCAGCGCCTCTTCCAGCACCGTGGCGCCGCGCTCCAGCGCGTCGGCGGTCTCGAACAGCGGGCTGATCTCGATGTGGCGTTCGACGCCGAACAACCGGGCCAGCCACAGCGCGGCGAGCAGCGTGTAGCCAGTCTCGGTCTCGGCGATCAGGAAGCGCACCGGCGCGGAGTTGTCGATGTGCTTGACGATCTGTGCGATCGTCATCATCAGCCGCACGGCGGATGCCTGCTCGGCCAGCAGCGCGCCGAAATCAACGCTGATCGGCCGCACCGCATCGAGCGCGGCGTTCATTGCGCCGAACAGCACGCGGCGATGCGCGGGGTCCTCGGGCGAATCAGCGATGCCGAGACGCTGGCGCACCGCGTTGTGGATCTGCGCTGCATTCAGCCGCACATGCGTGTGCGCCAGCGCCAGGCCATGCGACACCAACCCGGCCCGCGCGACGCACAGCGCCTGGCGCACGTCATCGTCGGCCGCCGCGACGATCGCCTCGCCGAACAGCGGCAGCAACGGCATGGGCGAAGTCAGCGCATTATCGCGCCGGCCGACCAGCACCTTGGCGAACGCCGCAACCTGCGGCGGTTCGGGTGCGACGGGACACAGGTCGATCTGTTCGCCCACTGCGTCGAGCGCCGCGGCGATGCGCGCCGACAGCGCGACCGTGCCCGGCAAGGCTGAGATGCGCGCGTGCAGCCGGGTGAGCTGGCGACGCTTCATCTCCAGGCGCAGCCGCAGCGTGTCCCACCAGCCGATATCCGTGCGGCCGTCGGTGTCGTAGCCGACCCAGCTCGACAGGATCACCGGCCGCGGGTCGAGCTCGGTCCAGCGATCCGGCCAGCCGCTGCGCGCCACCGACAGCAGCACGGCGTTGAACTGGTCGATCGCGTCGCGTCCGTGCGCAATGGCGTCTGCCGCCTGGGCGAATTCTTCGGGCAGGGTGATCGGCGGCGGACGGTGCGAGCTGGCGGTGGAGGTTGGCCGGCCGCTTGCAGTCTCGGCCAGCGCGTGCGCCGCCGGAACGGGCAATGCGAAGGTCGGATGCGCAGTGAACACCGCCGCGAAGCGCGAGCGTTCCACCAACGCGCGATACTCCGCCCAGCGCACCGGGCTGTCGTTCGGGTCAGGCCGCATCAGCCGTTGCGCCAATTCGCGCAGCGTCGCGGTGTGTGCTGCCGGATCGGTGCCGCCTACGTAGCCGGCGATACGACGGGCACGATCCGCAAAGGCCCCGTCGCGCAGATGCTGAATGAGCGCGCCGAGGGTGAGGTCGTCAAGCGCGCCCGCCTCGATCCGGCGGCTGATCGCCAGCGACACAAGCAGGACAGGATTCCCGAATGGATCATCTGCGGCGCTGTCGGTGGTGCGCGCAGTCAATTCCAGGAGTTCCTGGACCAGCGGCCCAGTCCGATCGAATGGAGCGTCCGGCACGTAGGCATTCTGCGGCTTATTGTGCAATGCAGCAAGCGAATTTGCGCCCCGCGCGTGCATTGCGGAGCCTGGTCAGAAGCCATAGCGTCCGGGCGAAAGGTGGTGCCGATGTCGCTGGGCAGACTGGGGGCGATGGGCTGCGGCTTGCTTGTCGCCGGCACTCTGGCCGCCCACGCGGACGCGATCGACGGCCATTGGTGCTATCCGGACGGCAGGCGCTTCTCGATCCAAGGTCCCGCCATAGTCACACCGGCCGGCACACAGCTCGACGGCGACTATGCACGCCACTTCTTCCGCTATGTGGTCCCGCCCGCGGATCCCGACGCCGGACAGACCGTCTTCATGGCACTGGTCAACGAAAACACTGTGCATCTGCGCATCGGCGCCGCGCCGTCCTACGCGTCGGATGCCGACACGCAGGTCTGGCACCGCTGCGGCCCGCCAACCAGCTGAACCCAGGACACCGCACCGATGCCCGACGACTCGATTTCGCCTGGTTCGCACCAACCCGCGCAGGTCGGCTGGGAGCCCGAACTCGCCGAGTTGCGTGAGCGCATCGCGCTGGCCAAGGAGATGGGCGGCGCGGAGCGCGTCGCGCGCCAGCACAAGGGCGGGCGCCTCACCGTGCGCGAGCGGATAGAACGCATGGTGGATCCGGGCAGCTTCCACGAGATCGGCGCCACCGCCGGCAAGGCGACCTACGACGCAGACAGTCGGGAGATCGTCGACTTCATGCCGGCTAACTGTGTGTTCGGCCGCGGCAGCGTCGATGGCAGGCCCGTGGTAGTCGCCGGCGACGACTTCACCCTGCGAGGCGGGTCGGCGGACGCGTCGATCAAGGGCAAGCCGAAGATGTCGGAGCAGATCGCGGCCGAGTTCCGCATGCCGATCATCCGACTGATCGAGGGTTCGGGCGGCGGCGGATCGGTGAAAACGATCGAGACGACAGGGCGCGCCAACCTGCCCGGCGGGCTGTCGGAAACGACATCGTTCGACCTGGTGGCGAACAACATGGGTCTCGTGCCCGTGGTGGCGCTGGGGCTGGGGTCGGTCGCGGGCCTGGGTGCGGCTCGGCTGGCGGCCAGCCACTACTCGGTGATGGTGAAGGAGATCGCGGCGGTGTTCGTCGCCGGGCCGCCGGTGGTGGAGCGGCTGGGCGAGCCGCGCAGCAAGCAGGAGCTGGGTGGCTGGGAAGTTCAGCTGGCGTGCGGCGCGGTGGACCATGCGGTGGACACCGAGGACGAGGCGTTCGAGGCGGTGCGGCGGTTCCTGTCGTATCTGCCGGGGTCGATCTGGGATCTGCCGCCGCGGGTGCGCAACTGGGACCACCCCGAGCGGCGCGACGACTTCCTGATCAGCGCCATCCCGCGCGAGAAGAAGCAGGCCTATCACATGCGCCGCATCATCGAGGCGCTGGTGGACAAGGGCAGCTTCTTCGAACTCGGCCAGCTGTTCGGGCGTCCGATCATCACCGGGCTGTGCCGACTGGATGGTTGGCCAGTGGCGTTGATGGCAGGCGACCCGCTGTTCCACGGTGGTGCCTGGACCGCCGATGCGTGCAGCAAGATCATCCGCTTCGTGGACATGGCGCAGACCTTCCACCTGCCCATCGTTCATCTGGTTGATTGCCCCGGCTTCCAGGTTGGTCTCGCCGCGGAAAGCAGCGCCGTCATCCGCTGGGGCGTGCGCGCCCTGT
>DASSRN010000042.1:0-6063 GCA_035701785.1 Acetobacteraceae bacterium
CATCGTCCCACTTCCCCCGAAGTGTCCCGAGCTCAATCCGGTCGAGAACATCTGGCAGTACATACGAGATAACTGGCTGTCGAACCGCGTCTTCCGGTCATACACAAACATCGTCGACCACTGCTGCGATGCTTGGAACAAGCTCATCGCGCAGCCGTGGACGATCATGTCGGTCGGTCTGAGAGACTGGGCCCATGGGTTCTAATCAAGGAGCAGTGGTATAAGCCACTGAAAAACCTAATTGATTTGTCATCGGCGCGGTCTGTCGTGCAGTCGGCGCTTTTGAGCGAACAGGACATTGACAGGACAATAGATGCAGTCGAACGAACGCCGCTGTCGGTGACCAGCAGTCTTGACCCACGTCAGTCGGCCGCTTCAAGCACGATCACGCTCCTGGCCCGCCGGTGGTGCTCCCAGTCCGCGAACACGGCGATGCCGACGATGGCGGCGACGATCATCAGTCCAGCGATCGCAGCGCGCAGCATGGTTGCGTGCTCCTCGCTGACTGTCCGCACGGCCGTTGTCGGGGTTACGGCGCGGACGGCACAACGTGAAGTCTATCAGTATGTGGTACCAGCATACAGCTTGCCCACGTTAACGTGGCACTTCTCCGCGAACCGCGCGGAACATCATGGGAAATGACCGCGGCCCATCTGGTAACCCGGCAAGATAGCCAGCACGAACGTTCTGCTCGATCGCAGAGCGCACATCTGGTTGGAGCGCCAGCAACCGGGCCGATATTAGCCCCTGGCCGCCCGTGAAGGTTGCCCAGTAGTCTGCGAAGGACGGGTATTCGCAGTCGATTGTAACCGGTGTTTCGGTAACATTCGTGAGCCCTACCTTGCGCCACAGCGCAGCTTGACCGTTGGGCCAGAAGTGCTCGCGTCCGGCGCGAGTGGACCTCAGTTCCCGCATACCGGCATCCAGCACAGCGGCGGTGTGCAGGACTAGATCGAAGGCAGGCATGCCGCCCATGAACTGATGAACCGCCGACGCCACAACCCCACCCGGTCGGGTAACGCGCTTCATCTCCGCGACCACCTGTTCGATCTCCGGCACGACATCGAGTGCCAGTGTCGAGACGGCTGCATCGAATGATTTGTCAGCGAACCGCATCTGGTGGATGTCGCCAACTTCATACGAAATGCTCGGGTGCGACCGATTCCGGCGAGCGCCCTCCAGATATCCCTCTGAAGCATCCACCCCGATGACGTGCGCCCCGGCCTCGGCCAGGGCTTTCGCAAGAACGCCGGTGCCACAAGCCACATCGAGCACCCGGTCGCGTGAGGACACACCAGTCAACACGAGGAACCGCGGCGCCAGGAGTTCGCTCCAGCGTCCCATGAACGCCTGATAGGCATCGGGGTCGGTCCAGGTGTACCCGGCAGCGGCCACGGCCATGGCGGCGTCCTCCTCATCGACATTGCCAACTCTGACAACGGCGCGTCCTCTACAAGCGATACGCTGGCCGTCGCGACAGGTCAGGGCAATACCGCGACGTCTACCGGCTGTGACTGCCCGCCATGAGCGTACGGATGCCGTACCAGCCACCGGCAGGACCCGATGACGCCGGATCAGGCCGGGTCCATCCCTTCGGAGTCGCCGGCGAGTGCTATGACCGTTAGCGAAATAACGGCCATTGTGCCAGCAACGCCATCTACGCGCCGTTCAGCGTGCCGTTCAGGATCGACATTCAGCAGGTGAACTGACGGAGGACACCATGCCGGAACTGACCGAGGTCCAGGCAAGGCTGCTTGCCGACGTCCGAGACGCCGCCCGGCGGGCGCTCCAGGGCATCGTGGTGGACGCTGCGCGCGCGAGTAAGCTCCCCTCCCTGACCGTGGACGAACGGGCAGAGTGGCGCGAACGAGCCGAGGTCTGGGCCAACGCCGCCGCCGCCGACTTCGCCAGTGATTGTCGAGATGACCGCACCACCGGGCCGGATTGTCGCCGGGCTGCTAGCCTCGCACCGCGCGCCGGCTGGTTGCGACTGCGGCGCTTATGGGCAGCGCGGCGTTTCGTGCCGCATAACGCCAGTATTATATCATCGCAGCTCGTTCTCCAGCGCCACGAGGCCCGCACGAATGACACCCCGCCGTTCCTCGCCCACCAAAGCATCGCCGCCGCGATAGATATCGGCAACCCGTTTCGATAGGTCCGACATCCACCTCCTGTCGTCATTGCTTCGCATCGGCGCGCGCAGCACCGTGTCACCGCCGTAGGTCGGTATCGGCTCCGTTACGTTCGTGGTGGGCTGCAGTGGCGTGCCGCCCTCGGCCATCCGCTGAACCGCACGGCGCAGCCGACGCCGGTACAACGCAACACCCGCATCGGTCGCGCCGAGATGCTCACGCCCATGCACGGTGATCGGTCCCTGGCTCACCCACACCTCGTAATCGCCCGGACTGCGTTGCCGCTGTTCATACGATCTGTCGTCACTCTGGCCATAGAAGTCGACGCTGTTGTAGCCGCACAGTTCGGGTCGGCCTTTCCCGTGTGGATCCGTCTCCTTGTTGAAGTGACGCCAGGCGATCGTGATGGTGTTGGTATCGTCGATCGGGACCACCCATCTGGTCAGCCCGGTGCGTACGAAGTAGGTGGACTGGTTGCCTTCAACGTGCATTCCGCCATTCTGCGAGAAGTTTGGTATCAGGTGGTCGTGCACCCGGAACCACACCATATCGTCCACCCGTCGCGTCGACGTATAGAACACGCCGTTGCCGGCAGTGCGTTCGTGGTAGTCCACGACCGGCAGATTGACCAGGTTCTCCTGGAATTGCACGCCGCTGGCCCGAGTGTGCAGGAACGTCACATGGTACGGGTCGATCGAATTCTCGAACACCTGCACCCAGTTGGCCGGTGATGGAATGAGATACGGCACCATCCTGTCGTCTGGCAGTTCCATCGTGTCGAAAACCGGGAACGGCGGCATCTTGGCAATCGGGCCGAAATACGCGAACACCATGTCCTTGTATTCGATGACTGGATAGGCGCCCTGCGTGACGCGCTGGCAGATCTGGCTGGTCTTCGGCTCGCCAGGCGTCTCCAGAATTGCGCCGTCCTTGCCGAACAGCCAGCCATGATAGCAGCAACGGATGCCCTGCTGCTCGATGATGCCGAATTCCAGTGACGCGTTGCGATGGGCGCACAACAGATGCAGCAGTCCCAGCGTGCCGCTGCCGTCGCGGAACAGCACCAGATCCTCGCCCATGCGGCGGAGTTTCAGCGGCAACTCTCCGACCATCGAGCTCAGCGCGATCGGCATCCAGAAGCGACGGAGATACTCGCCGCACGGTGTGCCAGGGCTGATACGGGTTATCTCCTCATCAGGTTGCAGGTTGGAGAGGCCGTTGCGGGGATAGCCATCGAATTTGCCGCTCGGCAGTGCGACAGACATCTCAGCCTCCTTGCTCGAGGAATTCTGTGATCAGCGCCGCGGCGCGTTCCAATGCCGCTCCGTCACCGATCGAAATACGCATCTGCCGCGCATGTGCGCCCGGGCCGAAGCGGCGCACCAATATGCCGTTCATGGCCAGCAGCGCGGTGCAGTCGCGCACCATCTCCGGCGTAGGGAAGTCGATGAATTGGAAGTTGGCCTGGCTCGGATACAGATGTAGCCGATTGCTGCGCCCCAAAGTCGTCGCAAGCCACGGCAGCCAGCGGTCGTTATGGGTGCGTGCCGCTTGCTGATGCTCGGTGTCCGCCAGAGCGGCACGGCCCGCGGCCAACGCCGGTTGCGTGACTGGAAATGTCGGCCCCACCTTGCCGATTGCCTCGAGCACCGAAGGATCGCCGGTCACCCACCCAAGGCGAAGCCCCGCCATGCCGAAAAGTTTCGAGAATGTGCGGCTGATCAGCACGTTCTGCGCGCGCCCCGACAGCGCCAGTCCGCCATCGCCATAGGCAGGGTCGCGCACATAGTCCGCGTAGGCGCCATCCAGCACCAGAAGCACGTTGCCCGGCAGCCGCGCGTGCAGCGCCTCGATGTCGCCCAGGGTCAGCATGGCGCCCGAGGGATTGTCCGGGTTGGCCAGCATCACCATGCGGGTACGTCGCGTCACCGCCGAGAGGATTGCATCCGGGTCGGCGCGGAAATCCTGGTCGGGTGCAGGCACGGGTGTTGCACCCGCAATCAGCGCATTGCGCGCATAACGTGAATAGCCGCGCGCCGAGAATACCACCTCATCGCCGGGACCGGCAAACGCTGTAGTCGCGTGCATCATCAACGTGTCGGAGCCGGAACCCAATCGGATGCGATCATGCGGCACGCCATAATGCGCCGCGATGCCGGCGATGAGTTCTCCGCCTTCGTCTTCCGGATATTCATGCGCCCGGACAAGCGATGTCGTCGCCGCGGCAACCGCCATGCGGCTGGGGCCAAGCGGACTCTCGTTGGAGCAGAGCCGCTGCATTCCCGGCATCAGCAGCTCGGGGATCGCCGCCATCGGCGTGCCGATCCCGGCGACAGCGGGGCGGGGCAAGGGAGCGGTCATGCGTCTTCCACAGGTACTGCTGTCGTGAACAGATAGTCGCCGCGTCGCGCCATGGCTGGCAGGCGGCGCGCCACAATCATGCCGGTCCGCGCGAAGTGGATCTCAACCGGCGCGGCGCCGATATCGTCGGGATCATGCAGGCAGCCGGCGAGCGTGCCGCTCTCCACGCTCTCCCCCAACGCGACCCGCGGCTCAAACAAGCCACTCGCCGGGCACATCAGGAAGTGGCTGCGGTCAGGAACCTGCATCCGCCTGGTTCCTCGTCTGGCGTCCGCGGCTTCCGTGGGCAGCAGACCCAGATGACGCAACACCGCCCGCATGCCGCTATCAGCCACCGCCAAAGCCGCATGCGACACAAAGCCGCCGCCACCGAGTTCGGTCGCGATCATTGGCACGCCCTGTCTTTCGCAGGCGGCGGAGAGCGAGCGGGTCTCTGCCGTGGCACCCACCACGACCGAGATTGGCGCCCCGAAGGCATCCGCAATCGCTTTTTTCGCCGCCGCCATCGGTCCTCCTGCATAGACATAGGAGCACGGAATGTACTCGGAAGCCGTGCCACCCGAGTGCAGGTCCACCGCCGCCTGGCACCGCGGCAGGAGCAGACTCTCGACGTAGTGCGCGATCTGCGCCGTAGGACCGCCGTCGGGATCGCCCGGGAATGCACGGTTCATGTTGGCGCCGTCGACCGGAGAAGTCCGTCGCGCCGCGCGAACCGCCGGCAGATTGAGCGCCGGCAGCAGGATCAGCCTGCCCGCGAGACGCGCCGGATCCAGTTCGCGCAACAATCGGCGTAGCACGATCTGACCTTCATACTCGTCGCCATGCACAGCGGCGGTCAGCAGCACTGTCGGACCGTCCTCGCCACCGAGGACCGCAATCGGTACCGGGATCACCCCATAGGCATGCGCATCATCCGAGAATGGCACGGCAAGATGGCCCATGTGTCGACCCGGCGCATCCAGTGGGATCGAACATGCGATGCGTGTCATGTGCGCAGCTTCCAGCGTTGTTCCAGGACCCGGAACAGTATCGAGCAGCAGAAGCAGACGCTGAAGTACAGCGCTGCGGCGAACAGCCAAACTTCGAAAAATCGCCGTGTCGTGCTGGATACTTCCGAGCTCATGAACGTCAGCTCCTGGATCGAGATCAGCGCCACCAGCGAGCTGTCCTTGATCGAGACGATGAACTGACCGGCAACGGCGGGCAGTACGTTGCGCAGCGCCGGCGGCAGCACGATCTTGCGGAAGATCGGCCAGCCCCGCAGGCCGAGCGCGCGTCCTGCCTCGATCTGGCTGCTCGGTACCGACCGCAGGCCAGCGCGTATGATCTCGGTCATGTAAGCGCCGGCGAGCAGGCCGAGGCAGGCAACCCCGGCCAGAAAATCGTTGATCCTTTCTGGCTCAGCCAGCAGTGCCGCCGCGACCGACCGGACGCCTGCAGGTGCGGCTCGCAACGCCTTATCGATCCCTAAGCCCGGCATCACCTGGCTGGAGACAAAGAAATACATGACAAATATCAGCACGATAGGTGGTGTGTTGCGGACCAGCTCGACGAAGACCCGCGCCAGCCA
>DASSRN010000043.1:0-3795 GCA_035701785.1 Acetobacteraceae bacterium
GGCGACTTCGACTTTTGCCTTGTCACGCGGCCTGCGCACGCGCGTTGGCACGATTGCCGTGCCGTAGTGCGCCGCCATCTCCTGATAGGTGCGATTGATCCCCGGCTCGTAGCGGCTCGCGGCGATGACGCCCGCCTTGAGGTTGTCGCAGACGATCTGACGCGTAACGCCACCGATGAAGTTCAGCGCGTTGACGTGGCAGCCGATCCAGTCCGCCAGGCTTTGCGACCACCGTGCTTCGGCATAGGTGTAGTTGGATGCGCCGAGTGCCGCGACGAAGACCTGTGCCTGCCGCACTGTGCCGGTGATGGGATCGGTGACCGGCACCGTCTGACCGGCATAGTCCACGAACATCCGTTCGCCGGTGACGTGGGTCTGGCGCATCGTTGGCGAGATGCCCGCACGCCAGGCCCGATAGAGATCGCAGAACCGACTGTAGCCGTATCCGTCCGGTTGCCCGACGCGATACTCTTCCCACAGCAGGAGCAGTGTGACGCCAGGGCGGCGCAATTCAGCGTGCAGCTGTGCCCAGTCCGGCTGTGGTCGTGGGCTCTCGTGCGCGCCAAATGGCGGACTGAACAATCGCTGTTCCAATGCAGCGTCGTCCAGCTCAGCCCGCAGCGGCCAGGTGATCCCCACCACGGCGGCACGGCGGAGATATTCGGCCACCGTGGTGCGGCTGATCCCAAGCGATGCGGCAATGCCGCGCTCGCTGAAACCGGCAGCGTGCTTGAGGCGCAGAACTTCTCGGACCTGACGCATCGGCAGTCTCTGGGCTGGCATGGCGCTCCCCGGTGTTGCTCCGGTGAGCGTGCCGTCGGTTGGCGACTGCCCGTGGTCTGTCCCGCCACCCTCAGCGGGTGGCCGCCTTTATCGGAATCGGTGGCCCAGCTTGCGTCGGATTTAGTGGCCGGAATGAATCGGAATCACTGGCCGCTTTGCGTCGGAATTAGGAGGCTTCTGTGAGGTCGCGCGACCCGGACAACGGTGCGCCAGCATAGGGCGACCTCATTGAAGCCGGATTGAACTGACCCGCGGGGTGTGGCGGCTATGGGAGTTGTAGCGCGCCGGCTGCGGAAGCCGGTCTGTTGCGGGAGGGTTTGGCACACATACGGCTGCGGCGCGACGGCAATGCGCGGGCACTCGAGTGAAGGATGAGAGGCTGTGCAGGCCCAGCGCAGTCATTGACGCCAGCAGGGAGCGCGGCTGGGACGGGGACGAAGGTTATCAGCTCGCACCCGTTGGCACCGTCATCGGTGTGGCCAGGTGTGACGAGAGTGATGGAGGATGAGGGCGGCACGTTCATGAGCTATCGCACCACATCGGGGGACGCGGCGGCGAGATAGGTGGCAAGACAACACAGATCAACATCTGGCCGCCGCAGCAGGGACAGACATCGATGTCCTGACCGGTAAGCTCATGCAGGCGATCCTGCCAGCGGCGGGCTGGTAGCGGCGCCGGCGGCGGCTGGGCGAGCAATTCGCGGCAACGAGCGAGCTTCGCGGTACGATGGCGGTTGGCGAGAAAACCGATGTGACGAATGCGGTGGAATGCGCGGGGCAGGGCATGCTGGAGGAAGCGGCGAATGAACTCGTTGGCGGACAATGTCATCACCTTGATCTTCGCGTGGTGGCGATAATCCCTCCAGGTGAAACTGACCTGCCCGTCATCGAGCACCATGAGGCGGCTGTTGGCGATAGCCACGCGATGGGTGTAGCGAGCGAGATAACCGAGCACCTGTTCCGGCCCGGCAAATGGCGGCTTGGCGAAGACCACCCAGTCGATGCGAGCCAGTTCATCGAGCTGGGTGGCAAACGTGGCGGGATCAGCCAGAACTGCGAGTGCGCCGGGCAGGCGAAGCTCACCCGCGGCGAACGCGGCGCGCAGTTGGCAGACGAACGCGTCACGGAAGCAACGGGAGAGCACGCGCACCGGCAGGAAGAAGCCAGGGCGGCAGGCGATCCAGCGCGTCTGGTCGGACGAGACGCCGCCACCAGGGACAATGCAGTGCAGGTGCGGATGATGGTGCAGCGTCTGGCCCCAGGTGTGCAGGAGCGCGATGGCGCCGACCTCGGCGCCAAGGTAGCGCGGGTTGGCAGCGACATTGCGCAGCGCTTCCGCCGCAGCGCGGAACAGGATCGCATACACCACCGCCTTGTTGTGAAAGGCGATGTCAGCGACTGACGCCGGAACGGTGAACACAACGTGGAAGTAGGATACTGGCAGCAGCTCCGCCCGGCGCGCCTCCAGCCATTCGGCGCGCGCCAGTGCCTGGCACTTCGGACAGTGCCGATCGCGGCAGGAGTTGTAGGCATTGCGGGTGAACCCGCAGTCGACGCAGCGTTCGACATGCCCGCCCAACGCCGCTGTCCGGCACGCCTCGATTGCTGCCATGACGCGGCGCTCGGTGCGGCCGAGATGCTCAGCGTGGGCCTGCCGGAACGCAGCGCCGTGACAGCGGAAGATGTCCGCCACCTCCAGCGCCGGGCGCATCGCCCGGGCTCAGGCGGGAGGCGTGATCGCCAGCCTCAGCCGGTCGAGCGGGCTCGATGTGCGGCTGATTGTGCTGGTCGCGACACGCGTGTAACGCGACGTGGTCTGCAAGTTCGCGTGGCCGAGCAGCGCCTGGATGATGCGGATGTCGGTGCCGTTCTCCAGCAGGTGGGTGGCGAAACTGTGCCGCAGCGTGTGCACGGTCACTCGCTTGTCGAGCCCAGACGCCGCACAGGCCGAACGGCAGGCGCCGTGCAGCGCGGTCGGGTGCAACGGATGCTGTCTGTCGCGACTCGGAAACAGCCAGTAGGCCGGCCGCGCCAGTCGCCAGTAGCTGCGCAGGATACCCAGCAGCTGCGCCGACAGCATGACGTAGCGGTCCTTGCGGCCCTTGCCTTGCTCGACGCGGATCACCATCCGGCTGCTGTCGATGTCGGTGACCTTCAGGCTGGCTACCTCGCTGGCGCGCAGTCCGGCAGCATACGCCGTGGTCAGCGCCGCCCGGTGCTTCAGACCGGACACCGCCTCCAGAAAGCGCACCACTTCATCGGCGCTGAGCACGACCGGCAGCTTCTGCGGTTCGCGCGCGTGCGCGATCCGCTCCGGCAACTCGGCCTGACCCAACGTGACGCCGTAGAAAAAACGCAGGGCGCAGACGATCTGGTTGAGCGCCGGCCAAGACACACCGCCGGCAACCAAATGAACCTGGAAGGCACGCACGTCTTCAAGGTCGAGCTGGTCAGGCGAGCAGTCGAAGAACCGGCTGAACTTGGCTACTGCGTGCACGTATGATTGCTGCGTCGCCGGCGACAGATTGCGGATCGTCATGTCCTCGATCATGCGTCGGCGCAAAGGAGTCAGATCGGCCATCGGGGGTCTCCCGTCTCTGGGGTTGCACACCCCGGGACCCTCGCAGACCCTACTTCACTGAGCTCCGACGCCGACCCGCGCAACGTCGGAGCGGGTTAGTTCAATCGCCAAACCCCAGACCCGACGGCTGTTGGCGCTGGCGGTGGTCTACGAGGGAGGATCGCGCAGCGATGGCGCCAAAGCCGGATGTGTCGGCCTGCAGACCTTCCGTGATTGGGTCCTGCGGTTCAACGCTGCCGGACCAGAGGGTCTGTTGAACGGCAAAGCACCCGGCCAGACACCGCGGCTGAACACTGGCGCAGGTGCTCGAGAATGGCCCGATCGCTGCGATCCATGGCGTGGTTCGTTGGCGGCTGTGCGACCTGGTGCAGTGGGCACAGGAGACGCATCGCATCTCGCTCAGCGAACAGACCGTCAGCCGCTATCTGCGCG
>DASSRN010000044.1:0-9995 GCA_035701785.1 Acetobacteraceae bacterium
CACCGCGTCGGCCTGGTCGATCTCTGACCACCGAGCCCCAATCGCCTCGCCGGTACGTGCCGCCGTGAGGATGGCGAAGCGCAGGGCCAGTGCTGAGATGCCCTCCTCCTCCATCAGCGCCGCCATAAAGGTGCCGATCGCGCGCCACGGCAGCGCGGCGTGGTGTTCGACTCTCGCAATCTTCGACGGCGCCGGCAGCAGGTTCTCCAGGTGACCACGCCAGCGGGCTGGATTCTCTCCAACTCGCCAGGCGCGAGCCGTCGCGTAGTCGAGGACGGACTCGATCCGTCCCCGGAGCCGCGACGCAGTCTCTGTCTTGTTCCGCCACATCGGCTCAAGCACACGCATGACCCCGCCTACATCGACCGACGCCACCGGCAGCTTGCCCAGGACGGGATCCGCGTACGTCGTCAGAGTGTTTCGCCACTGTTGCCTATGCTTGGCATTGCGCCAGCTCGGCTCGTGCGCGGCGATGTATGCATCGGCAACCTGGGTGAACGTGAGCCCCGCCTGAGCGGTCATCTCGGCGCGGGCAGCCCGGCGATGGTCGATCGGGTTAACGCCCTGCCTGACCAGCTTGCGGGCTTCGGCTGCGGCATCGCGGGCTTCGGCCAGCGAGACGTCTGTCGCGGTGCCCAGCCCCATCAGGTGCGCTTTGCCGTGCAGCCTGAAGCGGTAGAGCCAGGACCGGTTCGCCGGTCCGCGGACCTGCAGATAGAGCCCTCCGCCGTCGCCGTACGTCCCCGGCTTGGTCAGCGCCCGAAACCGAGCCGCATTCAGCTTGCCCATCAATCTCGCCCGCCAGCATACATGCTAGCATACACTACATCATGGGATTGCCTGGTACAAGTAGAAACGACATGGGACAGAGCGTCCCTTAAAATCGAGGGTTCTTGCGAGAATTTGGGATGGGGTCAGATGGTGCAGGATGCTGGTTAGGCGGACACTCCCTCCGCCAGTCCCGATCGCTGGAATGGCATGGTGCGCTTCCTACGCTTTCTTCGGCGACCAGCCGTAGGCTTTGGCGGTGGCGCCGCCCATGAGCACCGCCCGCTCGCTGGCGCTCAGGCGGTCAGTCGTCAGGAAAGGCTCGACCGCCCGCTCGTAGTTCACGACGGCAAACGCACGCGTCCAGTCGGTGCCCCACAGGCAACGGTCAAAACCCCAGGCGTCGAAGATGCGGGCCAGCGGGTCCCAGATGTCCGGGAACGGATATGGCTCTTGCGCCAGAGTGCAGGCGCCGGTGATCTTGATCACCGCGTTCTTGCGTTTGGCGAGT
This sequence comes from Acetobacteraceae bacterium, assembly GCA_035701785.1. Lineage (GTDB taxonomy): Bacteria > Pseudomonadota > Alphaproteobacteria > Acetobacterales > Acetobacteraceae > JAMXLO01. The sequence goes on from DASSRN010000044.1 coordinate 1,280, forward strand.
TCCACCACCTTCGGCAGGTCCGCCCAAGGCTGCGGCGGCGCTGGCGGCACGCTCGGTTGCAGGATGCCCATGTGGTCGATGATGAAGCGCACGTCGGGATGGCGGTCGATCAACACCGTGCCATCGTCAACATTGCCCCAGAACAGCACGTTGACCGGAAAGTCGTGTTGAACGGCTGCACGCAGGATCCGATCAAGGCCTGGATCGTCAGGCGCGCGTTTCGACTCCTTGGTGAGGATGACGCGGATGCCCACCGTGCCCGGCGTCCTCTTCCACTCGGCAATGACCTCGGCGACCTTCGGATCGTCGGGGTCGACCGGCTTGACGAGAGCGAACCGGTCCGGGTGGGCCTGTCGCACGCTTACCGCATAGCTGGCATCGTACTGGTACATCGAAAACGGTGAGATGTAGATCGCACCGTCGATGCCAAGCTTGTCCATTGCTGCCACCATTTCGTCGCCGGTGGCGTGCGCCGGCCAGTTCGGCACACTGTGCCAAGGTCGGTCGGGCGTGTTCGCTGCATAGGCATGGACCTGCGCATCGATGATCGGCGTGCGGGCCTGCGCCTGCGATTGCTGCTGCGCTGCGGCGGATGCTGCGTGAAGCAGCGCCGGTCCGGTGGCAGCGAGCGCCGCGCCGGCGTGGAGGATGGTGCGCCGATCGATGAGTTTATTCCCAGCTGATGGGTTGGCCATGTCTTCCTCCTGCGAGGTCAGTCCGGGACGATATCGTATAGTGTCTCGGTATATGGCGGTATTGTCAGTGCAGCGGCGCTCGCGCTGAGTTCCCTGATGGCGCTGCTTGCCTTGAACCGATCCAGGTCCTCGGCGCTGTCCCACCATGTGACCACGTCGTATGCGTCTGCGTCGGCACCTCGCCGCCGCATGCGGTAGATCTTCCTGCATCCGGGCTGCCGCAGCATGCCAGGAAACCCAACCTCCTTCGTGTATCGCTTCCAGTCCTCGAAACGACCCGGCGCCACACGCATCGTCAGCACACGCATCAGCATCTTTGGACCCTCCATCTTCATGTCCTGCCACGCCCGCTCAGCAGACGCTCAACCAGAACCGCAGCGATGATGATCGCGCCGATCGCCGTGCCCTGCCAGTACGGCGAAACGTTCAGCAGATTGAGCCCATTTCGGATGAACACCATGATGAACACGCCGAGTAGCGTGCCGATGATAGAGCCGCGGCCGCCGAACAGACTGGCGCCACCGATCACCACTGCGGCGATGGCATCGAGCTCGAGCCCAGACCCGCCGATCGGGTCGATGGACAGTACTCGCGACGCCAGAAAGATCGCGGCGATGGCACTCATCACGCCAGAGACGACGTAGGCGAACACGCTCCATAATGCGATCGAAAGGCCCGCCACGCGCGCTGCCTCGACGTTCGAGCCGATGGCATACAGCGTCCGGCCACCTTTGGCATAGGTCAGGAAGACCCAGCACGCCGCATACGCCACCAACAGGCAGATGAAATCGCTGGGCAGTCCTGCCAGCATTCCTGTGGAGATGTCGGCGAGTCCCGCCGGAAGATCGCTGATCGAACTCGCACCGCTGAGCACGTAGGCTGTGCTGCGCGCGATCGCCATCATGCCGAGTGTCACGACGAAGGCCGCTACGCCGCCATAGGTGACGATCGCGCCATTGATCAGTCCGGCGATTGCTCCGGCGCATAGGCAGGCAGCTATGCCGCCAAACAGACCGACCGCATGACAGGCGAGGCCCAATACGATCCCGGTCACTCCGGCCAGCGCGCCGACCGAGAGGTCGATCCCTCCGATCAGTATCACCAGCGTCTGGCCAAGCGCGACCATCCCGGTGACCACCGACTGGTCCATCACGTTGTAGAGGTTGCTCGCGGTAAGGAAATACGGCGAGATAAGCGACAGCACGGTCATCACAACAATGACCACCAGCAGCATGCGGAGCTCGATCTGGTTGGCGAGCGCGCGCAGCACGCGCGTCATGCGGCCTCGCTCCGTGCATCCAGTTCGTTCTGCACACGCCGCCGAACGACATTGGCGTCGAACCCTGATGGTGACCTGGCCAGCGTCAGACCGACGAGGCCCAGCCGATGTCCGCGCCGTCCGTGTATCGGCACAAGCAGCGAATGCAGTTTACCATCCGCCTCAGTGACCAGCCCGTCGGCCATCGCGGTCAGCGCGTGGGGGATGCGGGTCTTGGCGATCTCCGGGAAAGCACCGCTGGCGAAACCGGGCTCCGGCGCTGCCGAGCCGTCCACCCGATCGAAGCAGAACAAGCGCGAACCAGCCACATCGAACCAGTAGGCGCTGCCGCCAAATTCGCTGGCCAGTGCGCCGAGTACCATATGGGTGCGCTCGGCGGAACTGCGTGGAGCGGCGAACATCGTCAGCCGCTCGATATCAACCAGGTGGCTGGGTATGTCCGTCACACTGACGCCATCGCTGAGCACCACAACACGGGACGCGATGCCGATCACCTCCTCGAAATCGGACGAGACGACAACGCAGGCGACACCCTCCGCCGCCACGCGACGCAGCAGCGCATAGATGCTGCTGCGCGTCCCGATATCCACGCCGCGTGTCGGTTCGTCCAGCAGCAACAATCGCGGTTCAAGCAGCAGCCACCGTGCCAGGATCACCTTCTGCTGCATGCCCCCGCTGAAGTTCAGCATGTTCGAATCGAGCAGTCGCCGTTGCGGCAGCTCCAGCAACTCAAGCAGTTTGCGGGCTGCGCTGGCCTGAGCGTTGTAGCCAAGCCCGGGACCGTCATGCGCTCCGAGATGTGCCAGCATCAGGTTCTCTCGCACCGAGAAGTCGGGCACGATCCCCTGGCCGCGCCGGTCGCTCGGAACAAAGCCGATGCCGGCGTGGATCGCCTCGCGCGGATTGCGCGGGCTGAAGGGTCGGCCGTCGAAGGTGATCGATCCGGCACTGGCGCGGCGCAGACCGAAGATCGTCTCCAATGTCTCCGAGCGGCCGGCGCCGACGAGGCCGGCAATACCGACAATCTCGCCGCGGCGAACCGTGAACGACACGTCGCGCACCTGTGGCGGCGCTGCAAGACTTTGTACCCGCAGCACCTCGTCGGATGCGCTGCCGCTTGCCATGCCGTGACGGGCGTAGATGTCGGAGACGTCGCGGCCGACCATCAGCCGAACCAGTTCGGTCTGCGACAGCGAAGTCGTCGCGACGCCGCTCGCCACGACCTGACCTTCACGCAGCACCGTGATGCGATCGGTGACCGAGAAGATCTCTTCCAGGCGATGCGACACAAAGATCACGCCGCGCCCACGGTTCGCCAGCTCGCGGATGACATCGAACAATCGCTCGCTTTCATGCGGTGACAACGCGGCGGTCGGCTCGTCGAAGATCAGAATGCGGCTGTCGAGTGCTAGCGCCTTGGCGATCTCGACCAGCTGCCGCTGAGCGATCGAGAGATCGCGCACCAGCATCCCTGGTTCCAGGCCGACGTCCTCGCCGAGATCGTGCAGCAGCGCTTTTACCCGTGCGCCTGCGCTTCTCCAACCCACGGCGCCGCGCATGCCAAGACGCGGCAGCATGATGTTCTCCAGGATCGACAGGTCGGGTGCGAGCGACGTCTCCTGCATGACCATCGCGACGCCGCTGCGGATGGCATCGCGCGCGCCCGCAAAGTGCACCGGGCGTTCGTCGATACGAATCTCACCGCTGTCGGGCTGCAGGTGTCCCGAGATGATGCGGGACAGGGTCGATTTTCCGGCACCATTGGCGCCCACCAGCGCATGGACCTCGCCAACCCTCAAGGCAAAGCGGGTTCCGGCCAAAGCTGTGGTGGCGCCGAAGCGCTTCCAGATGTCGGAGAGTGCGAGCAGGGGCTATTCGCCAAAGACGGTCTTGCGAATGGTCGGCTCCAGCTGTGCTATGTTGTCCTGGGTAACGACCTGGATGGGCACCAGGATCTGCTTCTCCGGGGTCTTTCCCGCCAGCTGATCAAGCAGTGCTTCCGCCGAACGCTGCCCCATCAGATACGGCTGCTGCATGCCGGAACCGACGATCGTGCCCTTCTTGATCAGGTCGACGAACTCGGGAATGCCGTCGAACGCCGCCACCAGTACCTGACCTTCCTTGTGCGCGGCACTGATCGCACGCAGCGCGCCGAGTGTCGGCTGATCCGTCTCGACGAATAGACCGCCAAGATCGGGATGCGCTGTCAGCATATCCTGCACGAAGTGCAGCGTCTCATCAGCAGTGTAGGTCTGCATCTGCGACAGTGCAGCCTGCTTGATGCCGGCCTGTTCCATTGCCTTCATGAACCCGTCTGTCCGTGCCTTACCGTTGTTGCGCGCGAGGCTGATCGTCACCAATCCAACCGTACCCTTGGTGCCGCTTTTCGCCGTCATCTTCTTCGCCAGCACCTCGCCAATGCCGTTCGCACCCTGGTAGTTGTCGGAGATGATGAACGAGACATAATCACCGCTGGTCGTGCCAATGTCCGCGATCACCGCCGGAATGCCAGCACGCTTGGCAAGGTTGAGCACGGCCGGGCAGGTAGAACTGTCGGTGGGCGAGATCAGAATGCCATCCACCTTGCGTGCGATGGCGTCCTGCGCATTCTGCAACTGCGTCTGCGCGTTGTTGTGGCTGTCATAGGCAGTCGAGCTGCCGCCAGCCGCTTTCGCCGTGTCGTCGATGCCTTTCGCCAGGATACGCCAGAACGGCAGATCCAGACCTGGTGTGAGATAGGCGAGCTGCTTGCCGGCAGCACGCGCCACGCCCATGCCCGTCGCTAGCGCGGCTACCGATGATCCTCCTGTCGCGATGATGCCACGGCGTGTGATCGGCATGTTCTTTCCTCCCTGCATTTGGCCTTGGACGGACGATGGCGCCCGGCAGATTTCCCGAGCCACGCCGTAGCGTCAACCGTTAGTGCCGCATAATCTCCGCCGGAACAGCCGCTGACACGGAGGAACTTCGATGCCAGGCGATCCGGTCCATCTGCCACTCGGTCATCTGCCTGATACCCGCTATCCGGACGTCCGGATCGAATCGCTGGACAAGCGCTTCAAGCGGCAGGGCAACGCTGCGATCGAGCGCATCGCGCATGGCTTCAGGTGGGCAGAAGGCCCGGTCTATTTCCGCGATGGCGGCTATCTGCTGTGGAGCGACATTCCGAACAATCGGATCATGCGCTGGCTCGAGGACGATGGGCATGTCAGCGTGTTCCGTGCGCACTCTAACTATTCCAATGGCAACACGCGCGACCGCGAAGGTCGGCTGATCACCTGCGAGCACGATACCAGGCGCGTGACACGCACCGAGTACGACGGTCGCATAACGGTGCTGATCGACCGCTACGAGGGCAAGCGGCTGAACGCGCCGAACGATGTCATCGTGGATTCCACCGGCGCCATCTGGTTCACCGACCCCGGCTATGGCATCGATGGCGAATACGAGGGCCACAAGGACGAGTTCGAACTCCCCGGCCACGTGTATCGCCTCGATCCGGTGACCGGAAAGGCGACAGTGGCGGTCGACGATTTCGTGCGCCCGAACGGGCTTGCCTTGTCGCCTGATGAGAAGCTGCTCTACGTGGTAGACAGCGGCATATCGCACGGCGGTCCTGCTCATATCCGCGTCTTCGCCGTCGAGAATGGCGTGTGCCGCAGCGGCCGCATCTTTGCCGAAGACTTTGCGCCCGGCTTCACCGACGGCATGCGCGTCGACGCCGAGGGGAATGTGTGGTGCAGCATGGGCTGGGCCGATCCAAAAGAAGACGGCGTGCGGTGCTACACGCCGGACGGCACCCTTATCGGCAAGATCCACCTGCCGGAGACGTGCGCCAACCTGTGCTTTGGTGGCAAGAAGCGCAATCGGCTGTTCATGTGTGCGAGCACATCGGTCTATTCGCTGTATGTTGACGTTCAGGGCGCGCAACTACCTTGAACTGACTGGGCCTGAAGGCAGCAATTGCGAGGGAAATACGATGGCGGACATCACGATCCCGGCGCGACAGGGGAAAGCCGCGTTGGTCGAAGCAGGCCGTATCGTTCGGGTGATCAACACCCATGGCCAGCAGGTGGTCGACACCTGGGCGTTCAACCGGCACGACGTTGCCGAGTTCATGTCGATGGAGCACACGCGCTCGTTCCTGCGGCGACTGATCCCACGTGTTGGCGATGCGCTTGTCACCAACCGCCGGCACCCGATCCTGACGATCGTCGACGATACGTCGGGCGGCATACACGATACGCTCCTGGCGGCGTGCGATCACTATCGCTACGAACAACTCGGCTGCACCGATTACCACGACAATTGCACGGACAATCTGGTGAGCGCCCTGGTGGACTTTGGCGTGCAACCACCACCTGACACGCCCAGTCCGCTCAACCTCTTCATGAACATACCTTGGGTCGATGACGGCTCACTCGCACTGCAGCCACCGATCTCGACGCCGGGCTCCTATATCAGGCTGCGCGCCGAAATGGACCTGATCATCGCCTTCTCCGCCTGTCCCATGGATCTTCTGCCGATCAATGGCCTGGCCGGCAAACCCACCGAGGCGCACTTCCGCGTCGAGGTATAGTCGTCAGCGGCTGCGAGAGGAGGCTGGATTGATCGAGATCAACGGCATGGCGCACGTCATCCTGACGGTCAGCCAGTTCGACAAGGCCCGCGCTTTCTATGGCAAGCTGCTGCCGCTTCTCGGCATGCGGATAGTATCCGACAGCCCAAGGTTCTTTTACTGCGTCGGGGGAAGGACTGCCATCGGCATCGAACCCTGTGATCCCGCCTTTCAGGGTGAACGCTTCGTGCAGCAGCGAGTCGGCCTGCACCACCTGTGCCTGCGCACTCGGTCACGGCAAGACGTTGAGCGCTGCGCGGCAGCACTCAAGGAGATGGGTGCGGTGATCGTCCGTGGGCCGGAAGAAGGTACATGGGCGCCCGGCTATTATTCCGTGCTGTTCGAAGATCCGGATGGCATCCGCCTGGAAGTGAACTACGTGCCAGGCGCCGGGCTGTTGGAGCCAGGCGCACAGTTCAATCCCGCGGATGGTTACAGCGCGTAAACCCGCGATCCTTCGCTCACGCCTTCCACAGATCGCGGAAGCGCGGGATCTGATCGGGGACCCACTCGAACCCGTTCACCGACGAACGCAGTGCTGCGTACTCCGCACCGAACAGCAATGGCACAATCGGCAGGTCCGCCACGATCTGCCGCTGCGCCTCGGCATAGAGCTGCTTGCGTTGAGCAACGTCATACACCGTGCGCGCCTGGTCGAGCAGTGCGTCCACTCGCTCGTTCCGGTACTTCATGGTGTTGGCGAAGCCTTTGCTGTGAAACAGTATGTACAGCAGCCCGTCGGGATCCGCGCGCTGCGTCCAGCGCGTTGGCGTCAGGTTGGTGGCACCTGAGACAACACGCGCATACCACTCACTCGCTGCGACTGGTTGCAGCGTGACTTTGATCCCTACCGCATTGAGCTGCTCCTGCATCAGCTGGTTGATCTGCTGGAACACTGTCACCTGTGGCGTCGACAGGACGTATTCAAAGCCATTTGGATGACCTGCCTCCGCGAGCAGTGCCTTCGCGCGTGCCGGATCGTGTGGATAGGATCTGAGATCGGGGTCGTACCACCACAGCCCCGGCGGCGTCGGACCGTCGGAGACCATGCCTTGGCCGCGCATGGTGATCTCATTCAGGCGGCCGCGGTCGATCGCGTGCGCAAAGGCCTGGCGCAGCTTCGAGTTATCGAATGGCGGCTCGTTGACGTGCCATTGCAGAAAATACCACCGGCCCACCGTGATCGGCTTCAGCACGATACCGGGACGTTTCTCGATCGGCAGCACGTCGGCCGGCGTGAGCTGATCGACGTAGTCGATCTCACCGGTCAACAGACGCTGCACGCCGATCACCGACCCGGCGAGGTCCTGCACGACGATACGGTCGAGGTACGGCAGTCCCTTCTGCCAGTAGTTCAGGTTGCGCTCCAGCACCACGCGGCTGCCGCGTGTCCATTCCTTCAGGACAAACGCGCCGGTGCCGACCGGCTGCGTGCCAAAGGCCGGTCCGCGCTGCCGCCAGGCGGTCGGCGAAACCATGAAGCCCGCCCGCTCCCCAAGCAGGCTGAACAGCACCGGTGACGGCGCCACCAAGTTGAAGGCAACGTGCATCGGATCGATCACCTCGACCGACGCCACGATCGGCGCCAGTACCTGTCGCTGCGGCGAGTTGACGTTCTCATCGAGCCGCTGGTCGATGTTCCACTTCACCGATGTGGCGTCGAACGGCGTGCCGTCCTGGAATGTCACGCCCTCGCGCAGCGTGAACACGATGCGCTTGCCGTCGGGCGCTGTCTCCCAGCTCTCGGCCAGTTCCGGGTGGATCGAGAAATCCGGGCCGTATCGCACCAGCGTGTCGAACGCCAGGTACAGCACATAGCGCTCGGTATACTGCACCGAGAAGATCGGATCATAGGTCTTCGCATCATTCGACAGGCCGACCGTCAGCGTACCGCCGCGCGACGGTGTCTCGGCGTGCGCGGTGCTTGCCAGGAGGCCGCCTGCCAATCCCACCAGCATGTCGCGACGTGCGATGCCTGTCATCGATGCCTCCCCTTCATCGGAACGAGCGTCCGATCACGTAGAACCCCATCACGGTCAGGCTGACCGCCGCGCCCGGCGCCAGGCTCAGCCACGGATTGATCGCCAGATAGTCGTAGCCGGCGCGCACCATACCGCCCCAATC
>DASSRN010000045.1:0-5858 GCA_035701785.1 Acetobacteraceae bacterium
GGAGTGTTACTGCACTGATCTCCCCCTCCCCTTGCGGGAGGGGGGCGGGGGGAGGGGGCGCTGCCCACTACCCCGCACCCCCACCAGCCCGTCGCCGCCGCGTCCCCGGCGCTGCCGGCTGCTCAGCTGCCGGCGAGCTGCCCGCGGCTGCCGGCTGCACCACCGTCACCTTGCTGGTGTCGTTCAGCCGCGATGCGCCGTCGATCACCACCTTGTCGCCGACGCTCACCCCCTCGGTGATGATCGACGCCTGGGCGTCCTCGTGCCCGACCTTCACGTCACGCCGCTTGGTCGAACCATCGTCGTTCACCGCGAACACATACGTGCTCTTGGGCCCCCGCTGCACGGCAGCCGGCGGCACCACCACCGCGTTCTTCGCCGTATCCACCTGGAGCTGGATGCCGACGAAGGCGCCCGGCCACAGCCGGTACTGTGGATTGGGGAACGTCGCCTTCAGCTTGATCGTGCCGGTGGTCGGATCGACCTGGTTGTCGAGCACCGCGAGCGTGCCGGTATCCAGCACGCCGCTCTGGTTACCGACCGTGCCCTGCGCATAGGCGAGCACTTTCGCCTCGCCCTGGCTCATCGCCCTGCTCACCAGCGGCAACGCCTGCTGGGGCAGCGTGAACAGCACCGAGATCGGCTGCAGCTGAGTGAGCACCACCATCCCGGTGGTATCGGACGCATGCACGATATTGCCGGCGTCGACCTGGCGGATCCCGGTCCGCCCGTCCAGCGGCGAGGTGATGGTGGTGTAGCTGAGCTGCGTGCGGGCGTTGTCGATCTGCGCCTGGTCCTGCTTCACCTGCGCCTCGAGCTGCGCCACCTGCGCGCGCGCGGTGTCAGCCTGCTGGCCCGACGTAAAGTTGTTTGCCACCAGCTTGGTGTAGCGCGCGAGATCCAGCCGCGCGTTCGCCAGCTGCGCCTCGTCCTGTGTCTTCTTGGCGACCGCCTGATCGAGTGCGGCCTGGAAGGTGCGCGGATCGATCTGCGCCAGGACATCGCCCTTCTTCACGTCCTGGCCTTCCTTGAAGTTCACCGACAGCAGCGGCCCGTCCACCATCGGCTTCACGGTCACCGTGTTGAACGCCTGCACCGTGCCCAGCGCATCGAGGAAGATCGGCACATCCTTCTGTTCGGCGGTGGCGACCAGTACCGGGATGGGCTGGTTGGCGTTGCGGTTCCGCGCGGCGCGTTCGCCTGAACCGGCCGGCCAGAACCAGATCGCATAGCCGATGCCTGCCACCACCAGCAGGCACAACGTGATCATCACCCAGCGGCGTGATCGTGTGCGCGCGGTGACCAGATCAGGCGGTTCACGCGTCAGGGAATCCATGCACAGCCTCGATGCGTCACCGGACGTTGCCTCCTACCGGCAGGGCGAACCCACCCGGCACCAGCCCGGGCTTCAGGCCGGGGAACTGGTCGATGATCGGCCCTTCGGGCGCGACCCAGCCGCCACCCAGCGCCTTGTAGAGCGAGAGCAGGGCCTGGAAGCGTGCCAGCCGCACCTGCACGAGAAGGTCCTCGGCGTTGAACAGCGTGGTCTCCGCCTGCAGCACCGTCGTCACATCGACCGTGCCGGCCTCCATCTGGGCCCGAGCGATATTGGCAGCACGCTGCGCCGTCGCAACTGCCTGACGCTGCAGCACCTCTTGCTCGGTGGTGAAGCGCCAGGCGGTCAGCCCGTCCTCGACGTCGGTGAACGCCTGCACTACCGCCTTGCGATAGTTCGCCAGCAATTCGTCGTAGCGGCCTTTGGCCTGCTCGAGCTGACCGCGCAGTGTGCCGCCGTCGAACAGCGGCTGGGTGAAGCCGGCGGCGATCGAGACGATGGTGCCGCCCGGCGAGAACAGCGTGTTCAGCGCGGCGTTGGCGAAGCCGTACTGGCCGGTGAGCTGCACCGAGGGGAAGAACGCCGCCCGCGCCACCTTGATGTTGAAGTTGGCTGCCACAAGCTGCGCCTCGGTTTCGGCCACATCAGGGCGACGCTGCAACAGCGACGAAGGCAGCCCGGGGGCCACCGGCGGCAGCGCCAGCGTGGTCAGCGAGCCAGGACGGACGTTGATCGCCTCGGGCGGGCGGCCCACCAGGATGCCCAGGCCGATCAGCTCCTGCTCCATCTGGTTCCGGAGGGCGGGAATATTGGCGCGCTCTCCCGCGACCAGCGACTCCTGCTGCGCGAGGTCGAGCGCGCTCGCGGTGCCGGCATCGAGGCGGCCGCGGATCACCGCCAGCGTCCTCTCGGCATCGGCGAGGTTGCGCTGGGCCACGTCCAGCCGGTCGGCGAACGCCAGGGCGCTGAACCATGTGTTGGCCACGTTGGTCACGGTGGTCAGCGCGACCACCTCCTGGTCGAACCGGCTGAACACGGCACTTGCCATCGCCGACTGCCTTGCGGCGCGGTTCTTGCCCCAGAAGTCCACCTCGTAGGCGATGTTCACCGGGCTGAACGCATAGTTATGGATATCGATCGTGCCGGTCGTGCTGTTGCCGCGCGACACGCCGGTGAAGCCGCCGCGCGTCGCACCGACCTGTTCCCAGCTGGCGCTGCCGGTTGCGGCAACATTCGGCAGCAGCGGCGCACCGGCGATGCGGACCTGCGCATCGGCCTGGCGGACGCGGGCGATGGCCGCAACGATATCGAAGTTCTGCACCCGCGCCTGTTCGATCAGATCGGTCAGTTCAGGCGAGTGGAAGCCGCGCCACCAGTCCTCGGACGGCCACGCCTCGGCCGCGGTGCCTTCGGTGGCGCGAAACGCCACTGGCATCTCCACTTCCGGCCGGACATAGTCCGGACCCAGATCGCAGGCCCCGAGGGTGAGGGCGAGCAGAACGGCGGCGCCACGACACAGCAGACCAATCATCGCGACGCCATCGAAGCGGTTGTCAACTCCATCCCGATCAGACACGCCGAACACGGCGCAAACATGTCAGTGCCAGGAAGTTGTAACCCTGGTGTGTCGGCCGGCTCAGTCGCCGGCAGCCGCCAGGATCCGCTGTGCGAGCTTCCAGTGCGGCCGGTCGATCATCTTGCCGTCCAGCGCGAACACCCCCGAGTCCGGATTGGCCGTGAAGGCAGCGTTCACCTTCTCGGCCCAGCGCACCCGTTCTGGGGATGGCGTGAAGGCCGCATTGGCGATGTCGATCTGCGCCGGGTGGATCAGGATCTTGCCCGTGAAGCCATCCGCCTCGGCCGCACGGGCCTCGCGCTCCAGTCCTACCGGATCGCTGTGATCGGGATACGGCGTATCGATTGCCGGCACCCCGAGCGAGCCGGCCGCCACCAGCACCTGGGCGCGCGCCAGAACCACCGCCGCCGGATAGCCGCCGTCGGCATGGCGCGGGGTGATGCCGAGATCGGCCGACAGGTCCTCGGCGCCGAAGCAGATCGCCAGCAGGCGAGTTGCGACCGGGCCATACTCGCCGAGAGCGAACACCGAACCTGCCGTCTCGGTCACGATCGCGACCACGCCGATGCTGCCGATCGGCACTCCAGCGGATGCCTCCAGCGCCTCCAGGTGGTGGTTGAGCGCCTGCAGGTCGGCCGCACCACTGCACTTCGGCAGCATCACCGCCGCCGGCCGTGCCGGCACCGCCGCGGCAAGATCATCGAGGTACCATGGGGTGCCGCGCGGATTGACCCGCACGATCAGCCCGCGTCCCGGATGCGCGCGCACCACCTCGGGCACCATCGCGCGTGCGGTCGGCTTCGATGGCGCCGCGACGGAATCTTCCAGGTCCAGGATGACCGCATCGGCGGCCGAGGCGATCGCCTTGGTCATCTTCCGCTCGGAATCGCCAGGCGCGAACAGGGGACTGCGCAGCCGCATGGGCCAATCTTGCGCCCCCGGCAACGATATGCAATCAGCCCCCACACAGGGACCTTGTGCGAAGGGAGACGTCCGGGGTGAGCGAAACCATCCTGGAAACGATTGGCTTGACCCGTGAGTTCGGCGGGTTCGTTGCCGTGGACGACGTATCGCTCAACGTCCGCGAGGGCACTATCCACGCGCTGATCGGTCCCAACGGCGCCGGTAAGACCACCTGCTTCAACCTGCTGACCGCGTTCCTGCCGCCGACGCGCGGCACCATCCGCTTCAAGGGCCGCAACATCACCGGCATGAAGCCGGCGCTGGTCGCCCGGCTCGGGCTGGTGCGCAGCTTCCAGATCTCCGCCGTCTTCCCGCATCTGACGGCGCTGGAGAATGTGCGGCTCGCGTTGCAGCGCGCACGCGGCGCCAGCTTCGATTTCTGGCGTTCCGAGAAGGCGCTGTCGGTGTTCGACGACCGCGCGCGCGAGCTGCTGTTCGACGTGGGGCTGTCCGGCCTGGCCGATATCGTCGTGGCCGAACTGCCCTATGGCCAGAAGCGGGCGCTGGAGATCGCCACCACGCTGGCGCTCGACCCCGAGGTGATGCTGCTGGACGAACCGACCGCCGGCATGGGCCACGACGATGTGGACCGCATCGTGCAACTGGTGCGGCGGATCAGGCCGGGGCGCACCATCCTTATGGTGGAGCACAACCTGTCGGTGGTCGAAGGCCTGTGCGACATCATCACCGTGCTGACCCGCGGGCGCATCCTGGCCGAAGGCAACTACGCCACCGTCTCGGCCAACCCCGAGGTGATCGCCGCCTATCTGGGAACGCCGCATGCTTGAGGTGAAGAGGCTCAACGCCTGGTACGGCGAAAGCCACATCCTGCATGGCGTGGAGTTCGAGGTGCGTGAAGGCGAGGTGGTCACGCTGCTGGGCCGTAACGGCGCCGGCAAGACCACCACGCTGAAGTCGATCATGGGTCTGGTGCCGCGGCGCGAGGGCAGCGTGCAGTTCCGCGGGCGCGAGCTTGCGCACCTGATGCCGAACCACATCGCGCGCTCCGGCATCGCCTTCTGCCCGGAAGAGCGCGGCATCTTCGGCTCGCTCAGCGTCACCGAGAACCTGATGCTGCCGCCGATCGTGGCACCCGGCGGTCTAGGCATCGACGAGATCTATTCGCTGTTCCCCAACCTGAAGGAGCGGGCGCGCACCGCGCATGGCACGCGGCTGTCCGGCGGCGAACAGCAGATGCTGGCGATCGCGCGCATCCTGCGCACCGGGGCGAAGATGCTGCTGCTGGATGAGCCGACCGAGGGGCTGGCGCCGGTGATCGTGCAGCAGATCGGCCGCACCGTGCGCGAGATCAAGCAGCGCGGCTTCACCGTGCTGCTGGTGGAGCAGAACTTCCGCTTCGCGCAGACCGTCGCCGACCGGCATTACGTGATGGAGCATGGCCAGGTGATCGACATGATCCCGAACCATCGCCTGGAAGCCAGCATGGACAAGCTGCATGAATACCTTGGGGTGTGAGGCGCCGACAGCCCTCTGACAGAAAAGGACTATGCTATGACTATCTCTCGCCGCGCTCTGCTCGGCACTGCGACCGCCGCAGCTTCGCTGCCGCTGGTGCGACCGCGCGCCCAGGGTACGCCCACCATCAAGATCGGCGTGCTGAACGACATGTCGGGGCCCTACATGAACACCGGTGGCCCCACCTCGATCGTCTGCACCAAGCAGGCGCTGGAGGATTTCGGCGTGTCGGGCAAGGGCCTGAACGTCGAGGTGGTCAATGCCGATCACCAGAACAAGCCGGACCTCGCGGTGTCGATCGCGCGCCAGTGGTTCGACCGCGATGGCGTCGACATGCTGCTCGACGTGCCGACCTCGTCGGTGGCGCTCGCGGTGCAGTCGGTGGTGCGCGAGAAGAACAAGGTCTTCCTCGCCGTCGGCCCGGCGTCCATCGCGCTGACCACGACACAGTGCTCGCCGAACATGATCACCTGGGTGTACGACACCTACATGCTGGCGAAGTCCACC
>DASSRN010000046.1:0-2373 GCA_035701785.1 Acetobacteraceae bacterium
CTTTTCGCCGCGCGCTTCCGGCGCGACACGGGGATCGCTCACGCCCGACAGGCGGCGATCAGCGCGTCGAAGATGCGGCGGTCGCCAGGATCGATGAAGAACTCCGGGTGCCACTGCACGCCAAGACAGAACCGATGGTTCGTGTCCTCGATGCCCTCGATCACCTGGTCGGAGGAGACCGCGTTCACCACCGCCTGCCGCCCCGGATCGCGCACCGCCTGATGATGCGATGAGTTCACCTGCATCGCATCGGCGCCGACAATGCGATGCAGCAGCGTGCCGCGGCTGATCGCGACCGCATGGCCCGGCTCGTGCCTCGGGTTGGGCTGCTCGTGCTCCAGCGCGTTTTCGATCGCTTCGGGAATGTGCTGGATCAGCGTGCCGCCCAGCGCCACGGCCAGCAACTGCTCGCCGCCGCAGATGCCAAGCACCGGCATCTCACGCGCCAGCGCACCACGGGTCAGCGCGAGTTCCGCCGCGGTGCGCCCCTCCTTCAACGTGACCGTCGCGTGCCGGTCGGCATCGCCATACAGCGACGGATCCACGTCGAACGCGCCGCCCGTCACGACCAGCGCGTCCATGCGGTCGAGATATTCCGACGCCAGCGCCGCATCGTGCGGCAGCGCGATCGGCAGGCCGCCGGCCGCCACGATCGCATCGGCATAGTTCTGCCGGATCGCATACCAGGGATACTTGGAGTAGCCGCCGGGCTGTTCGGCATCTAGCGTGATGCCGATCACGGGTCGCTTGTGCATGGCGAAGACTGATCCTCAAAAAGCGGCGCGTTCTCCAGGCTGTCGAGTATCATTCTCGGGTTGCCCTCCTCAACGGTCCGCACTTCCGCACTTTCCTGTACCATCATCAATGAAGCATTCGCGTCGCGGCAAATAAATACCCCTCTACAGCCAGTTGCACCCCAACGCGCTTCGCGACCTCCTGTGTCAGTGGAAGGGCGGGGCAGGCGCAGTAGAGCACGAGCGGAAACGTGACCGAGGGCGCGCGAACCGCCTCGCACTCCCGAGGTTGACCTAATTGCCCGGACTTCTCCACGGGTGGCGCGCAGCCCCGAGAACCCTCGGCGAGGCATACCGGGGACGCGCCCCGACTGGCCGATCTCGCCACAGCAGGGCCAGGTGCGCCTTCATGGAACAAACGACCATCGTCTGGTTCAGCATGGGGACTGCCGTAATCGGCGGGCTGATAATCCTCGTGGCTGGTTTCCTGTTGGGGCTAGGCTGTGGCCTGCGGAGCCATAAGGCTGCCGATCCCTCGATGCGGCGCAAAAATGAAAACTGGTCTGGTGCGCCTGATCCGGTCGATCGAGCAAGCCCGGCCGGCGAGAGCCACCAATGGCACGGCCAGCCGGTGTCCGATCTGGCGACCAGGCAGCTTGCTACGTCCTCAGAATCCCACCCCGAGCGTTGAGCGCCACAAAGACCATCGTCAGCAGCAGCCGGCGAAGCGAAGTCGAGCGCGATCGACAGCGCGATAACAACACCAGCGACGATACGATGTCAGCTGACGCGGTGGCCGGGCAAGTGCGGCAGCGGCGGCGTGACACCTTCGGGCACACCGATCTCGTGCGCGTTCAGCGTCAGTGCCACCATCGCATAGTAGCCGATCAGTGCGGTCAGCTCGACGATGCCGGCCGTGCCGTAGGCGTCTAGGATGCGGCGGTAGCTCGCATCGGACGCACGGTGGTCGCGCAGCAGTTCGGTCGCATAGTCGTGGATTGCCTGCTCGTCCGCCGCGGCGAAGCGGTTGCCGCCCTGGCGCAGCGTTTCGATGCTCTGCTCCGACAGGCCCGCCTTGCGCGCCTCGCCCTCGTGCGAGAACCACTCGAACTGGCAGTCCCAAAACCGCCCGGTCAGCAGGATGACGAACTCGCGCAGCCGCGGCGCAAAGCTGGAGTTGAAGCGCAGCACCAGCCCCAGGTCCGACCACTTCTCGGCAAGCTCCGGACGGTGCATCGCTGCTGCCAGTGGACCCACGGGCGGTGAGCGACGCGGCCCCGACCGCATCGCCTCGTACACCCGCCGCTGCTCTTCCGTCATGCCAGCTTCGGTGACCAGTGGGATGCGCGGCATTGCGACGTACTCCGTTGTGCAGGCCGCAGTGTGGCATGATGTCCGGATGAGGCCGATGGAGATCGCGCTGGCCGAGGCACGCGCGGCGGCGACACGCGGCGAGGTCCCGGTGGGGGCGGTCGTGCTTGATAGCGCCGGTGCCGTGCTGGCACGCGCGGGCAACGCGGTGGAGCAATTGCACGACCCGACCGCGCACGCCGAGATGCTGGCGCTGCGTGCCGCCGCCGCTGCACGCGGCGAAGCGCGGCTGCCGGACTGCGACCTTGTGGTGACGCTCGAGCCCTGC
>DASSRN010000047.1:0-3910 GCA_035701785.1 Acetobacteraceae bacterium
GCCCGGATCGACGCCAAGCAGTCGGGCCATCTGCGAATCGGGCCTCCGTTGCTCCTCCCGCCGGTATACGATGGACGTGCCGCGCCCATCTATGGCTATAATAATGGCCGTATTCTGAGGGCATCCATGAGCAACTACAGCGTCGCCGAAGCGAAGAACCGACTGCCCGCCCTGATCGACAAGGCGCTGCAAGGCGAGCACGTGGTGATCACCCGCCATGGCAAGCCTGTCGCGGAACTGCGCCCAGCACCGAAACCCGCCGCCCCACCGTCTCGGGAGATGCTCAAGTGGCTCTGGGAGCGAACCAAGGCGCGCAAGGGTGCCGGCATCACATCGGTCGAACTGCTCGATCAGATGTACGAAGAAGATGAGAGGTGAGTTTGTACCTCGACGCCAGCGTTCTGGTGCCGACCATCGTAGAGGAGCAGACCAGCCCCACTGTCATTGAATTCCTCATCGCTCGTACCGACACGTTGATGATCAGCGAGCTCGCCGCTGCTGAGGTGGCGTCGGCCCTGTCACGGCTCGTCTGCATGGAACGGCTCGCCAGGGCTGAGGCTTCGGACCGGTTGATCGATTTCGACGCGTGGCGCACGGCGGAAGCGGAGAACACGGACCTGGAAAGCGTCGATTGCCGGCTTGCCAACACCTACGTCCGCCGCTTCGACCTCAAGCTCCGCGCGCCCGACGCGCTGCACGCGGCAATCTGCCGTCGACTGGAACTCCGGCTTGTCACGCTTGACCGGCGGCTGGCGGCGGCGGCAAGGGAACTCGGGATCGCTGTCGCGGTTCCTGGGGCATAATCGAAGGGGAGTCTGTCGCATGGCCGACGAACTGGTGTTCTACACCAACCCGATGTCGCGCGGTCGCGTCGTACGCTGGATGCTGGAGGAAGTAGGCCAGCCGTATCGCACCGAGATCCTGGAATACGGCACGACGATGAAGGCGCCCGCCTATCTGGCGATCAACCCGATGGGCAAGGTGCCGGCGCTGCGCCACGGCGACGCCGTCGTCACCGAATGTGCCGCGATCTGCGCCTATCTGGCTGACGTGTTCCCCGCCGCACGCCTTGCTCCGCCGTCGGGTGACCGGCTGCGCGCGGCTTACTATCGCTGGCTGTTCTTCGGCGCCGGCCCGGTCGAGCAGGCGTGGACCAACCAGGCGATGGGCTTTATCGTGCCGCCCGACAAGGAACGCATGGCCGGCTACGGCAACTTCGCCCAGACGCTGGACGTGCTCGAGCAGGCGGTGTCGCAAGGCCCCTATCTGGTCGGCAGCGCGTTCACCGCCGCCGACCTTTATGTCGGCTCGCATCTCGGCTTTGGCATGCAGTTCGGCATGATCGACAAGCGTCCGGCCTTCGAGCGCTATGTCGGCAATCTGATGGCGCGTCCGGCCGCGGTGAAGGCGCAGGAACTCGACGGCAAGATGCCGCAGTAGCCGCGGGCTGGAATAGCGCCGCCCGCGCCGCTGTCCTCACCCGCATGCGCATCACGGAACGTCACCTGCGGCTCGGGTCCGGGCTGGTGCTGCTGAGCTACGTCACGCTGCACCTGACCAATCATGCGCTGGCGCTCTGGTCGCTGAGCCTGGCGGAGGGCGGGCTCCGCTGGTCTATTGCGCTGTGGCACAGCCTGCCGGGGACCGTCGCGCTGTACGGCGCGGCCGGCGTGCACTTCGCACTGGCTTGCCACACCATCGGCACGCGGCGGCACTGGCGGCTGCCGATCATCGAGTGGATCCGGCTGTGGGCGGGGTTCAGTCTTCCGCTGCTGCTGATCGGCCACGTTGTCACGACGCGGCTGTCGATGACGCTGTACGGCGTAGAGCCCAGTTACCGCATGATCGTGACCAACCTGGCGCGCTCAGGCGCGCAGGGCTGGCAGCTGGCACTGTTGGCGCCCGGCTGGCTGCACGGCTGCCTCGGTCTCTGGCTGACGCTGCGGCGCTTTGCCGCGATGCAGCGCATCAAGCCGATCCTTATCGGCATTGTCGCGCTGGTGCCGCTGCTGTCGTCGCTCGGATTCCTGGAGATGGACAGAGCCGTCGCGGGTGGCGCACCGCTACAGGTGGGCGCAGTGCCCGCGGCGGCACTCAAGCCGTGGCGCGAGGCGATCCTCGCAGGCTATCTGCTGCTGATCGCCGCAGCCTTCGCCGCCAACCTGCTGCGACGACGCGTCGCCCGCTGAGCCGCTCGGCTTTCGCGGAGCCCCAGCATAGCTGCCGCAGAGCGCGCGAGCGCACCGGTTGCCGACCGTTGATCAGCGGCACAAGCACCGAGCGATCGCGAGAGCATGACCGCCGCTGCCAGCATGTAAAGTGGATAAGCACGGGCATTGTGGGAGTACCAAAGCCCAGTGGGAGCAAGGGTGAACAGCAATGCGCCGAGAAGCCCACAACGACGATCGAGCAGTTGCGACCTGAGGAGAAAGACTACCGGGATTGTTCCGAGCAGCAGGAGGATCGAAATCGGCCTCGTGACAGCTTCGTCTAGAGGCTATCGTTGGCAGCGGACGCTGGTCGCTGTTGCCGCGGCTCATCACAACGCGCGACACGGCGAGCAACTCATCATCCAGCCACACGCACCACCAGCTTGCCGGTGTTCTCGCCGCGGAACAGCATGCCGAGTGCCGCCGGTGCATGGTGCAGCCCGTCGAGGATATGCAGGCGCTGGCGCAGCTGCCCGTCACGGAGGCGCGCGGCGAGCCAGGCGCGCGCCTCCTCGTAGCGGTCGTGGTAGCGGAACACCTGGAAGCCCTGCATGCGGGCGCGGCGCGACAGGATCTGACCCAGGTTCACGATGCCGTATGGCGCGTCGGCAGCAACCTGCGAGATGCGGCCGCACAGAACGACGCGTGCACCCTCGCGCAGATGCAGCAGTGCGGCGTCCAGCGTCGGGCCGCCGACATTGTCGAAGTAGAGGTCGATGCCCTCGGGGCAGGCACGGCCGATCGCCGCGGCAAGGTCATTCTCCGCTTTGTAGTCGATCACCGCATCGAGATGCAGTGTGTCGCGCAACCAGGCGCATTTGTCGGCACCACCGGCCATGCCTGTGACGCGGCACGCTTCGATGCGCGCGATCTGTGCGGCGACCTGCCCCACGCCACCCGCGGCGGCGGACACCAGCACACGATCGCCTGGCTTCACGCCGCCGATGTCGCGCATGCCGAAATACGCGGTGACGGCGCTGAGACCGAGTGGCCCGATCCACGCCAGCGCATCGCCGCGCGTCTCGTCGACCTTCTGGAGGAAGTGTGCGGGCAATGTGGGCTGCGTCTGCCAGCCCAGCCGCGCCTGCACCAGTTCGCCTGGCTGGAATGCCGCGGAGCGGCTCTCCAGCACACGCGCGATGCCGCCGCCGCGCATCACGTCGCCCAGCGGCACAGTGTCCAACATCCACGAGCGCATCGCCGGGTCGATCGACAGCAGCAGCGTCTCCAGCAGCACCTCGTCGGACCCGGGCGCGCAGATTGGCGCCTGATCCGACGCGAAATCAGCCGGCTGCGGGATGCCCTTGGGGCGGGAGCGAAGCAGGATGCGGTGGTTGGTCGTCACTGGCACACCGTCTGGGCGATCCATTCGGTGGCCATGATAGCGGGACCCGCGCGGGTGCGCGACGCTGGGTCAACTATCCGGTCAGTGCAGCCACCACTCCACGAATGTCGGTTCGTTGTTGCTGCGGAGCGAGTGGATGTAGGCAGCCAGGTCGTTGACGTCGAGATTGCTCAGCAGGGCAGCGAATGACGGCATACCCTGCGGTTTGCCGTTGAGCACGGCATCGGCGACGTCGCCGGCATCGGGCCGGCTGTCGCGCAGGCTTGGGCACATGCCGCCACCGCCCCGGCCGCCGTGACAGATATAGCAGTTGGTCTCGAGGAACAGCTTCCGGCCGTTCACCGGATCGCCCGCG
>DASSRN010000048.1:0-30649 GCA_035701785.1 Acetobacteraceae bacterium
GCGCTCGCCGAGGTCGCCGGCGATACGGTGGCGGTCGTCGGCGACAACCACAAGCTCCTGATCTTCCCGGTTGTCGAGGTGCCGGAGATGGCGCGCGGCCGCGGTGTGATCCTGCAGCGCTATCACGACGGCGGGCTGGCTGATGCCAAGGTGTTCCGCCTTAGCGACGGGCTGACCTGGCGGCTTGGCGACAAGACGCGGACCGAGGCGAATCTGCGCGACTGGGTCGGTGAACGCGCGCACGCGGGCCGCCTGCCGCCGCACGGCTTCCCGCGAACGCCGCGGTTCGGCTGATCAGCGGCAGAGAATGTGGGTGTTGGCCGAGCGCCACTCGAGCCGTCCGGAGGGCTCGCCGGGTGTCTGAGTGCTGATCAGTGCGGTGCCGTCGACGATGCTGGGTGCGGTGCTGTCATAGACCAGCGAGATGCCGGCGCCCTGGCTTGTGGTGAACGACACCTGGCCGTTGCTGATCTGGAGGTTACGCGCTGCACCGAGGTCGGTGAGGCCTGACACGTCGCTCGACAGTTTGCCGCTGTCCACTTCGCGCTCGATCTTCTGCCACACCGCCTGACCGAAGCCACGCCACAGATGCGAAGTCGGCCTCGCCGCCGTGCCTGCGAAGCGGATCTGGAAACCGCCCTGCTCGGTCCTTCCCGACACTGGATCGCTCACCTGGAACGTGCCGCGACACGTCTTGCCGATCACGGATGACGCCATCTGCTGCGACCATGCCGTTATGGACACCAATGCCGCGATCGCGGCGATGCAACCTGATCTTGCAATCAACATTGGACGCCTCTTTCAACCACCGGCAGTAGCGTCAGCGACGACGACGGACACGTCGTGCTTGAGCTGCGGGAAATCCACCGGCTTGGTGATGAACTTGCTCGCGCCACGGTCCAACGCCGTCTTGACCCGCTCGGGATCACCGTAGGCCGAGATCATGAACACCGGCAGCTCCGGACGTCGCTCTTTGATCTTGGGCAACAGATCGAGGCCGCTCATGCCCGGCATGTTGATGTCCGAGACCAGCAGGATGATCTCCTCGCCGATACAGCCATCGAGCTTGTGCAGCGCGGCATCGCCGGATAGCGCGAAGTCGAGCAGGTAAAGTCCCTGGCGCACCTCGCGGCGGAACTGCTGCCGGAACAAAGCTTCCACATCTGGTTCGTCATCCACCACCAGCACCCTGACTGTCATCGGTTCATCGCCTGACCGGGCGCCTGAGTACGCGGCAGGGTAATGCGGAATTCGGTGAATTCGTCGATCCGACTATCCACGGTCAGTTGTCCCCCGTGCTGGTTCACTATGATATCGTAACTGAGCGACAGACCAAGCCCAGTCCCTTCGCCCGCCGGTTTTGTGGTGAAGAACGGCTCGAAGATCCTGCCGCGCACGTCCCCGTCGATGCCAATGCCATTGTCGCGCACGCAGATCTCTACGCGGTTGCCCAGATCGCGCGTGGTCAGATGCAGGGTGGGTTCGAAGCCATTCGCCGCCGTCCGGGCACGCATCCGCGCCGCATAGAAACCATTGCCGATCAGGTTCAGCATGACCCGGGTGAACTCCTGCGGGTAGAGCTCGACCATGCCTGCATGGGGATCGAACTCCGTTTCCATCACAACGCTGAATCCCGGCGACTCCGCCCGCGCGCCATGATAGGCAAGGTTAAGTGCCTCTTCGACCGTGGCATTCAGGTCGGTGAAACGGTGCTCGCTAGGTCCCGAGCGCGAGTGGAGCAGCATATTCTTCACGATACTGTCGGCGCGCCTGCCATGCGCGGTAATCTTCTCAAGGTTCCCCTTCAGGGTCGCTGTCAGTTCCTTGATCTCCGCCTGTTGCTGCCCGATGATCGCCTCGTGCAGCTCGTCCAGCAGATCGGCAGAGAGTTCGGAGAAGTTGTTGACGAAGTTCAGCGGGTTCTTGATCTCGTGCGCGATGCCGGCGGTGAGCTGGCCGAGTGACGCCATCTTCTCCGACTGCACCAGCCGGTCCTGCGCCCGCCGAAGGTCGGTAAGCGCATTCTCGGCCTCTGTCCGTGCACGTCGCGCCTGCTGGAACAACTCCGCATTCTCGATCGCCAATACCGCCTGGCCCGCGAAAGTCTGCAGCAGAGTGGGAATGCTGGGCGCGAAACCGCCGGCCGTCCTCCGCCGGATCACCAGCCCGCCAGCAACCATGTCGTCCCACAGCAGCGGCACGGCGAGCACGGCATGGATGCCGCGCAGCACGCCGCCGGCTCCGCGGAGATCGGGGTCTTGCTGCACGTCCTCGACGTGCACTGGTGCGCGCAGCACTGCGGCGCGGCCGAGATGCGTCTCTCCCAGCCGCACCCTGCGGTCACGCAGCGACTCGACCCGTTCCGCGCTCATGCCGAACGTGGCCTTCGGCACGAATACCTGTTCTGTCGTGTCGAACTCGTAGATCGTGCCTTCGTCCGCCTGCGACAGTTGCACGGCGCGGCTGATGATCGTTGACAGCACAGTATCGAGGTCGAGCGAGGAGTTCACCGCGCGCAGCACCTCCTCCAGCGTCTGGAGTTCGGCAACCGTATGCGCAAGTGCCGCGGTTCGATCATGCAGCTGCCGAACGTTGGCGGCGGCGCCGATCGCGATGGATGCCTGCTCCGCCAGAATGCGCGCGAGCGCCTTTTGCGAGTCTGTGAGACCGCCCGGCTTCCTAACGGCGATCGACATGCCGCCGGCCACCTGGTCGTTCACCAGGAAAGGAAGGGTAATTATCGAGCGATTGCGGTGCGCATGTACGACTGCGGCGAGACCCGGGTCAGCATCTGCATCATCGATTTCGATCACCTGACGATCAAGGATGGCTCTTCCGATGGTGTAGTCTCGCATCGGGATGCGTGGGAACGTGCGAAGGTATGGCTCAAGGCTGTTCATATCTACTGCATCGGTGCAGCGGATCGAGATCAGTACCCCATCGAAGGAGAACACCCCAACGGTCTCGGCAGCGCACAGCTCGCGTGCTCGGCGAGCGATCAGTTCCAATACGCGCTGATCGTCGCCTGCAGAGGTGGATATCGCCTTCAGCACATCGATAGTGGCGGATTGGTGCTCGATCCGCTCGCCATACTCACTGTTCCGCTGTGCCAGCGCCGCGGTACGCGCCTGCAGTTCGCGGTACGTCTCGGCGCTGGTGATGGCGATCACCGCCTGTTCAGCGAAGGTCCGCAGCAGTTCAGTCTGACTGTCGGAAAATCCTTGCGACTCAAGTGAGTTTAACGAAATCGCACCGATGGCTGCATCATCGCGTAGCAGTGGGATTGAAATCGTAGCCTTGGCGCCAAGATCCCGCACGGCTTGGAACAGGCCGGGTTCGGCGTCCATATTGCGAACATGGACAACCCGCCGATCAAGGATTGCACGCCCGGCAAGTGACAGTCGTGTCGGGGCCATCGGGAACATGGCCGCATATCGAGCTCCGGCGGCCTCGTCGCCACCAAACGCCGCGCGTATGTGCATCAAGGTGCCGTCATATTCGAACAACCCGACCGACATTCCGTTGCAGAGACTCTGAGCACGGCGGACGATCAGGTCGAACACCGGCTGCGTGTCGCCAGGCGAGGACGACATCACCTTGAGCACGTCGATGGTGGCTGACTGATGCTGGATCTGCTCGCCGAATGCGCTATTCCGCCGGGCGAGAGTTGCAGTGCGCGCCGCCAGCTCGCGATACGTCTCGGCGCCGCCGATCGCGATCACTGCCTGTTCGGCGAAGGTCTGCAGCAAAGCGATCTGGCTCGCGGACCAGGGGCCGGTGATCGGTCGGCCGACCGCGATCGCACCCAGCGGTTCGTTGTCACGCAGCAGCGGCACTGCCAGCGCCGACCATGCCCCCTTTTCGCGCGCGACGCCGTATCCTGGAAAGCTGTCCACATCCTCGATCTGCTCGGGGCGTCCGCTGAGTATCGCGCGGCCTATGACGGTGTCAGCGCCAACCGGGCGCGGGAATTGCGTCGCATAGGTCCCTGCAAAGGCCGGGGCGAAGCCGCTCTGCGTCGCCAGGTGCAATAGGCCATCTTGCAGCCGGGCTACTGCGGCCACCGGCACATTGCACAGCTTTGCCGCCTGACATGCAATGAGATCAAAGACGGACTGCGCGTCACCCGGCGAGGCGGAGATAGTCTTCAGCACTTCGATAACGGCTGCCTGTGAATCCCGCAGTCCGCGGTTCTCCGCACGCAAATGCTCGAGCTCGCGCGTCAGGCTTTCCACATCCGATGCTTGCGGCGGCAGAAGCTTTGTCATGGCCGGCCTCCGCCAGCCGCCAACTTCCTATGTGGCAGAGCGTGGACAAAATCTGAGCGCTGAGCGCCGCTCGGTGTAATCAGCCCGTGCGGCGCCCCGGCATCGGCCAGCTCTTCCGATATCGTCGCCATGTTTCCCCCAGACAGGCGAGGCCAACCGGACCCCCGGCGGTTCGAGCCTAGCCCTCACCCATTGGGGCTCCAACAGCCGGTCCGCTTGACTGCCAGCCTCCCGCCGTTCACATCCCGCGCGACCCGGCAACGAACCGGGCAGCGTTCGAAGGCCTTCATGATCCGAGGAGTCATCCGTCCATGCCGATTGCACGCCGCACCCTGCTAACCAGCGCCGCCGCTTTAGGCGCCGCCCCGATGCTGCGCGCCGGCGCGCAGGCGAAGCCGCTGATCAGACTCGGCGTGCTGACCGACCTTTCCGGCACTTATCGCGACAACACCGGCCCCACTTCGGTCGCTGCGGCACAACTGGCGATAGAGGAAATGAAGCCGCACCTCGACTTCGACGTTGAGCTGATCAGCGCCGATCACCAGAACAAGCCGGACGTCGCCTCAACCATCGCGCGCCAGTGGTTCGACCAGGGCATCGACGCCGCGATCGACGTGCCGACCTCCTCCGTCGCGCTCGCCGTGGCGCAGGTGGCGAAGGAGAAGGACAAGATCATGCTCAACGCGTCGGCGACCGTTGCTGCGCTGACCTACGAGCAGTGCAGTCCGAACTCCATCGTGTGGAGCTTCGACACCTGGGAGAACGCGCACTCCACCGGTGGCGCACTGATGGCCGCCGGCAACAAGTCATGGTTCTTCATCACTGCCAACTACGCATTCGGCCAGTCGCTCGCCGACCTGACCAAGGAGGTGGTGCTCAAGGGTGGCGGTGAGGTGAAGGGCGACCTGCGTTATCCGTTTCCCGATACAACCGACTTCTCGGCGTTCCTCACCCAGGCCGGCGCGAGCGGCGCCAAGGTGCTGGGGTTCGCCAATGCCGGCCTCGACACACAGAACTGCATCAAGCAGGCCGCCGAATTCGGCCTGAACAAGACGATGAAGATCGCGCCGCTGCTGCTGTTCATCACCGACGTGCATTCGCTCGGGCTGGACGTGTGCGGCGGTCTCACCACCACCGAGACGTTCTACTGGGATCGCGACGACCGCACTCGCGCCTTCACCAAGCGGCTGCTCGCCAAGACGCCCAATAACTATCCGAACCAGGCGCACGCCAGTTCGTATGCCATCACACTGCACTACCTGAAGACGGCGCAGCAGATGGGCGCGGCGGAGGCGAGGAAGAGCGGGCGTGCGACGGTAGCGCACATGAAGGCGATCCCGACCGATGACGATGCGTTCGGTCCAGGTCGCATTCGCGCGGACGGACGGGGCGAGTTCCCTGCCTACCTGTTCCGCGTCAAGACCAAGGCGGAAAGCAAGGGGCCGTGGGATCTGTATACGCTGGAGCACACCTCGCCGTCGTCCGAGGTGCTGCATCCGCTGGCCGACAACTGCAAGTTCCCGACCTCGTAACGGGGTCGTGCGCTCGCCGTCCTATTCTACGACGGCGAGCGCCACGCGGTTCACGCCGCTCTCGGCCATTGCGATGTTGCCGTCGCGCGTCACCATCATGTTGCGCACCACGCCACCGCCGGATGGAATCGCCCAGGTCTGGAACGTCTCGCCGGCGGGGTCGAACCGCACCAACGTGTTCGGGCGCACGCCGGACTCGCTGTACCACACGGCGCGCTTAAGATAGACGATGCCGTATGGCATCGAGCCGGCGCCGCCGGGCGAGGCGAACTCCTTGATCGCACCGGTCTTGATGTCGAAGCGGCCGAGAACGCCGCGCGCATAGTCCGAGTACCAGATGACGTCGTCCGGCGTGATGGCGATGCGCCGCGGACGGCTGTCGGCGTGGGGCAGGGCGTGTTCGTGGATCGCCATCGTGTCGGGGTCGATCCTGGCAAGCTTGTTGGCGCCGAACTCACAGAACCACGGCACGTCGGTCGAGCTGATCACCATGCCGTATGGGTTGGATCGTGGCGTCGGCGACGTGACCAGTCTGATCTCACCCGACTTCGGGTCGAGCCGGCCCACCATGTTGGCACCCTGCACGGTGAACCACAGGATGCCGCGCCGATCGAACACCGGCGTATGCGGGTCGCGTGCGGCCGGATCGGGCAGCCGGTAGTCGGTGAACTGCCCGGTGCGCGGATCGAGCTTGCCGATGTAGCCGGCGAAGTTGCCGGTGAACCAGATACTGCCATCGGCATCTGACACCAGTCCGTGCGGCCCGGACGAAGGGATGTCCGGGTGGTACTCGGTGAACTGCCCACTGCGCGGATCGAGCCGGCCCAGCACGTTCGCCATATGCCCGGTGTACCAGATCGAGCCGTCCGGATAGGCTAGCGGATCATGCGGCCGCGACCCTGGCGTCGGCACCACCCACTCCTTGAACTCGACCTGTGTGCTGCCGGCGAGCAGCGACGGCGCAGGCTTTGGCTTCTCCGGGAAGTTCTGCGCCAGGTAGTCAGTCAGCGGCGCAACCTGATCAGGAGGCAAGGGCGCGCCGACGTTCTGCATCATGTGCAGGACGTTCTCCCAGTCCGTGCGGCTGTAGCCTGAATTCAGGATGCGGTTGGGTTCATGGCAGCCCAGACAGGACTGTTCGACGATCGCCTTGCCTGGACCGTCGGGCAGACGTGGCTGCGCCATCGCGGCACAGGTCCAGGACAGCGTCAGCAGGATAGCAAGGTGGCGGAAGCAGCGCATCGGTGACCTCGCACGGACGACTGGGCCACCACCTTACGGCAATGCGGCCGGCGGACCAGCCGCCGGCGCCATCGGTCAGTCGCGGTGCTCGAGGCTGGCCAGCGTCTGCCGATCGATATGGCATGTGTGCTCGCTCACGCGGGTGGCCGCGCCCTTGGCGGGAGCGGCATCGAGCACCAGAGCCTGGGCCAGCGCAGCCGTGCAGGCCCGGTCGATACCGTTCGCACCGCGGCACAGGAACAGCGCCTTCGCCATCGCCGGCGACCCGGCGGCGACACGCGCAGGCGCCGGCTCGGCGGTCAGCGGCACGATCGCCGCCCAGAGCGCAACCAGTCCGAGTGCCATGACGGCGACAATGATCACTCTGCGCATGACGGTCTGTCCTCGCTGCGGACGGAGCGTTACGTCGTGCTCCGCCTGCTGGATATGAAGGACTTCACAAGCCTCACGACCAATGGCCGGGGACCCAGTAGCCGTAGCGGTAGTGGCCGGGAACCCAGGCGCGTGGCGCGTAGTACGGCGGGGGTGCGTAGTAGGCTGGGGGCGGCGCGTAGGCGTAGCCATAGCCGTAACCGTAGCCATACGGATAATACGCATTGGCCGACTTCGGCGCCGCGGCGATCGCCACGGTGGCCAGCCCCAGCATGGCGCAGGTGGCAGCGATCTTGCGGGTGGCGGACATTCTGTCATCTCCCCCGATCTGATTGATCGGCGCAAAGACGGTACGCCCGTGATCGCATGCGCCGATACAGGAGACACGGTTCGTCGCTTTCATCCGAGGGTGCCAGGCGGAAGCCGCGAAAAATGCCGACGATTATCCCCGTCCTAATCCGCCGCCTGGGCATAGGCCTCGAGCGGCGCGCAGGTGCAGACCAGGTTGCGATCGCCGTAGACATTGTCCACACGACGCACCGGCGGCCAGTATTTGGCTGACGCAACCCAGGGCAGCGGAAACGCCGCCTGCTCGCGCGAATAGCCATGCGTCCATACACTTGCCATCACGTCCCGCGCCGTGTGCGGGGCGTGCTTCAGCGGGTTGTCGGATTTGTCGAGGCGCCCCGCGGCGATCGCGGCGATCTCGGCGCGGATCGCGATCATGGCCTCGCAGAACCGGTCGAGCTCCGCCTTGCTCTCGCTTTCGGTCGGCTCGATCATCAGCGTGCCCGCGACCGGCCACGACATGGTCGGGGCGTGGAAGCCGAAATCCATCAGCCGTTTGGCAATGTCCTCGACCATCACGCCGGCCTCCGCCTGGAAGCCGCGGCAGTCGATGATGCATTCGTGCGCCACCATCCCGCCCGGGCCGGTGTAGAGCACCGGGTAGTGGCCGCGCAGCCGGTTCGCAATGTAATTGGCACTGAGGATCGCAACCTCGGTCGCGCGCTTCAGCCCGGGGGCGCCCATCATGCGGATATAGGCGTACGAGATCGGCAGGATCATCGCGCTGCCGAATGGCGCGGCAGCCACTGGTCCGACGCCGTGCTCGGGTCCGGCATCGCCGCGCAGCGGATGGTCGGGCAGATGCGGCGCGAGGTGCGCCGCGACGCCGATCGGCCCCACGCCCGGGCCGCCGCCGCCATGCGGAATGCAGAACGTCTTGTGCAGGTTGAGGTGGCAGACATCTGCGCCGATCGCCGCCGGGCTGGTCAGCCCGACCTGGGCGTTGAGGTTGGCGCCGTCCATGTAGACCTGGCCACCATGCGCGTGGACGATGTCGCAGATCTCGCGGATCGCCGTCTCGAACACGCCATGCGTGCTGGGATAGGTCACCATCAGCGCCGCCAGCTTTGCCGCGTGCTTTCCAGCCTTGGCGCGCAGATCGGCCAAATCGATGTTGCCGTCGCGGTCGCAGCCGACCACCACCACCTGGAGCCCCGCCATCGCCGCACTCGCCGGATTGGTGCCGTGCGCGCTGGAGGGGATCAGGCAGATCGTGCGGTGTGCCTCGCCGCGGGCGACGTGCCAGGCGCGGATCGCCAGCAGGCCGGCATACTCGCCCTGCGAACCGGCATTCGGCTGCAGCGTGACCGCGGCGAAGCCAGTGATCGCCTTCAGCCAGTCGGTGAGGCGGGTGATGAGTTCGCGGTAGCCGCGCGTCTGCTCGGGCGGCGCGAACGGGTGGACGTTGGTGAAGCCGGGCAGCGTGATCGGGAGCATCTCGGCCGAGGCGTTGAGCTTCATCGTGCAGGAACCGAGCGGGATCATGCTGCGGTTCAGCGCAATGTCCTTCTCCTCCAGCCGCTTCAGGTAGCGCAGCATCTCGTGTTCGGCGTGATGCTGGCTGAACACCGCCTGTTCGAGGAACGGCGTGTTGCGCAGCAACTCGGCCGGTATGGACGCCGGTGCGACCCACGCCCTCTCGTCATGGCCGGCCGCGTGCCGGCCATCCACGTCTTTCCCCCCCAATACTTGGATCAGACGCTGTAGCTCCTCGCGCGTCACCGTCTCGTCCAGCGCAATCCCGACGCAGCCGTTGTCGATGCGCCGCAAATTGAAGCCGGCACCGAGTGCCGCGCGCATCAGCCCATCGGCATCCGCAGTCTCCACCGCGATCGTGTCGAAGAACGCAGTGTGACGCAGCCGGTGGCCGCCGCGCCGCACCGCCTCCGCCAGCAGCCGTGCCTGTAGGTTCACCCGCCGCGCGATCCGCTTCAGTCCCTCAGGCCCGTGCCACACCGCATAGCAGCCGGCGATCACCGCCAGCAGTACCTGTGAGGTGCAGATGTTCGACGTCGCCTTCTCGCGCCTGATGTGCTGCTCGCGCGTCTGCAAGGCGAGCCGCATCGCCGGCTCGCCGCCGGCGTCGAGCGACACGCCGACCAGCCGCCCGGGCATGTGCCGCTTGTAGACGTCGCGCGTCGCGAGATACCCGGCATGCGGGCCGCCAAACCCCATCGGCACGCCGAAGCGCTGCGACGAACCCACCACCACATCGGCGCCCATCTCGCCCGGCGGCGTCAACAGCGCCAGCGCCAGCGGATCGGCGCAGACAACCACCAGCGCGTCCGCCTCGTGTGCGGCGCTGATCTCGGACGACAGCTCGCGGATCGCACCGGTCGTGCCCGGATATTGCAGCACCAGCGCAAAGGGCTGCGCGGTGGCGATGCCGGCCAGATCACCGGGTGCCACATCGACCAGTCGAATGCCGACCGCGCCGGCGCGCGTCGCCAGCACGGCGCGGGTCTGCGGATGCAGATCGGTCGCCACCGCCAGCACGTCCGAGCCGGTCTTGCTGACCGCATGCGCCATTGCCATCGCCTCGGCGGCTGCGGTCGCTTCGTCGAGCAGCGAGGCGTTGGCGATCTCCATCGCGGTCAGCCCGCAGATCATCGTCTGGAAGTTCAGCAGCGCCTCGAGCCGACCCTGCGCGATCTCTGCCTGGTACGGCGTGTAGGCGGTATACCAGCCAGGGTTCTCCAGCACGTTGCGCCGGATCACCGGCGGCGTGTGCGTGCCGTGGTATCCCATGCCAATCAGCGACTTGACCGCCGCGTTCTGCTCCGAAAGCGCCTGCAACTCGGCTATGACCGCCGCCTCGTCGATCGCCGGTGGCAGCTCTAGCGCGCGGTCGCTGCGGATCGCCTGCGGCACCGTCTTCTCCGCCAGTTCGTCCAGCGTCGCCGATCCGACCGCATGCAGCATCGCGGCAATGTCAGCCTCGGACGGCCCGATATGACGCGCGACAAATCCGTCTGCCGCTTCGAGCGCGGCGAGCTCAGCCAGGACGTCCATCAGTCGAGCGTCTCCAGGTATTCCTCGTAACCCGATGGGTCCATCAGCGCCTCGAACGCGTCGGTGTCGTCGATCTCGATGCGGAAGAACCAGCCTTCGCCTTCCGCGTCGCTGTTCACCAGCGACGGGTCGTCGATGATGCTCTGGTTGGTCTCCACCACCTTGCCGGTGAGCGGCGCGTAGATGTCCGACGCTGCCTTGACGCTCTCCACCACCGCGCAGGCTTCCTCGGCAGTGACGTCGCGGCCGATCTCAGGCAGCTCCACGAACACCACGTCGCCGAGTTGCTCCTGCGCGTGGTCGGTGATGCCGACCGTGGCGATGTCGCCATCGAGGCGCACCCACTCGTGCTCCTTCGTGTAGCGGATGTCGGACGGAGGTTTCGCCATCGGGGCGCTCCTTGGTTCAGCGGGCGTAGCGATGCGGGACGAACGGCAGCGGCACCACGCGCGCGGGCAGCGGCTTGCCGCGCACCAGCAGGTGCAGCGTGGTGCCATCGGCGGCAAGGTCCTTGCGGACATAGCCCATGGCGATCGGCGCGCTCAGCGTCGGCGAATAGCCGCCCGAGGTGACCGTGCCGGCTTCGGTGCCGTCGCCGGCGACGATCTCGGTCAGCGCACGCGCGGGCGCGCGGCCATCCGGCCGGATGCCGATCCGACGGCGTGGCGGGGCATTCTCCAGCTGGTCGCGCACCACGGCGCCGCCCGGGAAGTCCCAGTTGGCGCGCCGGCGCCGGCCGATGGTCCAGGCAAGGTCGGCCTCGATCGGCGAGGTCAGCTCATCGATGTCGTTGCCATAAAGGCAGAGCCCGGCCTCAAGGCGCAGCGAGTCGCGCGCGCCCAGTCCGGCCGGAGCCACTTCCGGCTCGCCGGTGAGGCGCTGCGCCAGGGTCTCGGCAGCATCCGCCGGCAGTGAGATCTCGAACCCGTCTTCACCGGTGTAGCCGGAGCGCGACACCAGGCATGGCACGCCGGCGAGGGTGACCGGTGCGATCCCCATGAAAGGCAGCTCCGCCGCCTCGGGGGCGAGCCGGCCGAGTACTGCTGCGGCCTCCGGGCCTTGGAGTGCCAGCAGCGCGCGATCCTCGTGCGGCTGGATCTGCACGCCGGCGGGCAGGTTCGCGGCGATATGGGTGAAGTCGACGTCCTTGCGGCTGGCGTTGACCACCACGAACAGCCGGTCATTGCCTAGGTTGGCGACCATCAGGTCATCGAGGATGCCGCCGGCCTCATTGGTGAGCAGCGTATAGCGCTGCCTGCCGGGCTTCAGGCCGAGCAGGTCGCCCGGCACCAGCCGCTCCAGCGCGGCAGCCGCGGTGGCGCCGGTAAGCGTCGCCTGGCCCATATGCGACACGTCAAACAGTGCAGCATGGGCGCGGCAGTGCAGGTGCTCGGCCAGCACACCCTGGTACTGTACGGGCATCGAGTAGCCGGCGAACGCGACCATGCGGGCGCCCTGGGCGCGGTGCCAGGCATCAAGCGGCACGGTGCTGAGTGGCTTCGGCGTGGGATCGTCCGGTAGCGCATTCTCGATCACTGGTCCGCTCCGCAAAGGTCAGTCGCCAGCGCTTGGCGCCGGTTTCGGCTGACCCCCCTCTGTCGCGGTACCTGAAAGATTCAGGACGCTGCGCGCCCCTTACCTCGTCGGTGCGGCAGGCGCGTGAACGCCGGCCGGCTTTCCAGAGATCCCTGATCCCGTCGCGGTCCTTTTGCCTGAGCGTTTCCGGGGGTCGGTTGCGCCTTCGGCGGCGGCTATGCCGCTCTCTCCCGCGCCGGGTGGCTGGGACATAGGGACCATGCCGGAAAGGCTCGCGCGATACAACGATCTGATGATTAACATGGCGTCACAAGGTGGCGCGGAGCGGAGTGCTCGCTGTGGAAGTGCTGGCGATGCTGTTCGTGCTGGCCCTGATCGCGGGTTGGTTCCTTGGCGTGATCGGCTTCTTCAAGGTGCTGTCGGCGCGCAGCGAAATCGCGGCGCTGCGCCGGCGGCTCGACGCGTTGGCAGCCGGCGGCGTCATGGCGGCGAGCGCTAAGCTGGCTCCCGTCGCGGCGCCGATTGTGCCGGAGGTCGTGCCGTCGCCGGACCCGCCGCCGGTCGTGGCGGAAGCGGCCGACTCGACGCCGGAAGCCGAAGAGCCGCCCGTGGCTTCTACACCGCGACCGGACATCGAGGTGCTGCTGACCGCCCGCTGGGGCGTTTGGCTTGGTGCAGCGGCCCTGGTGCTCGCCGGTGTCTTCCTTGTCCGCTACGCGGTGGACCAGGGCCTGCTCGGTCCGGCGACGCGTTGCGTGCTCGCAGCACTCCTCGGTGTCGCACTGATGGCAGCCGCGGAGTGGCTGCGCCGGCGCGAGGTCCTGCGCCCGGGCCTGACCGACCATGCGGCGCCTGCGCTCGCCGCGGGCGGAGTCGCGGTGCTGTTCGGTGCCGCCTACGGCGCCGGGGTGCTTTACGAGCTGGTGTCGCCGATGGCGGCCTTCGTGCTGCTCGCGGCTGCTGCGCTGAGCGGGATAGCGCTGTCGCTGCGGCACGGACAACTGGTCGCCGCAGTCGGCATCGTCGGTGCTTTCGTCACGCCGGCGCTGGTGCAGACCGAGGCGCCATCGCTGCCTGGCCTGTTCGGCTATCTGCTGTTCGTCACCGCCACCGCGCTGGCCGTGGTGCGCTACACGGCGTGGATCTGGCTCGGCTGGGCGACCACCATCGCCGGCGCCGTCTGGGTGCTGCTGGCGATCGCAACCGGAGCCGATGCCGATCACTGGGCTCCCGCGCTGTTCGCGCCGGCTGCCGCGGCGCTGAACCTTGCCTTGCTGCCTGCGGCGGCGTTGGACCACAAGCTGGGGCGCCGCCTCGCCTGGGTGCCCTGCGCGGTGCTGGGCACCACAGGCCTGCTGCTGGCCACGCTCGACCAGGACTGGCCGACGACGATCGGCGTGCTGCTGTTCGTGCCGCTGACGATCTGGCGGGCGGCGAGCGAGACCCGGCTGCGCCTGCTGCCGTTCCTGGCCGCCGTGCTGTTCCTGCTGCTGCTCGCCGGCTGGTCGGTCGATGTGCATGACTGGCCCGACATCGCCATTCCGCCCGACGCCTGGACGCCGGCCGTGGTGCAGCGGCTTCTGGCCACCGCCGTACTGATCGGCGGCTGCTTTGCCGCCAGCGGACTGTGGTTCGAGCGCCGCAGCGCTGCACCCTTGCCCTGGGCAAGTCTCACTGCGTCTGTCCCTGTCCTGACATTGGCCGTCTGCTACGCCCGCGTCGCCGAATTCCACCCGCGCGCCGGCTGGGCCGCTTTCGGCCTGCTGCTCGCCGCTGGCCTCACCGGCACTGCCGCTGCTGCCTTGCGCGAAGGCAGCCGCGAACGCGCCGGCACTCACGCTGCCGGAGCGGTGGCCGCGCTGGCGTTGGGCTTTGCCATGCTGCTGCGCGATCAGTGGCTGACGCTGACAGTGTCGCTGCTGCTGCCGGCGCTTGCCTGGATTGCAGCGCAGGTCGAACTCCCGTCGCTGCGGCGTGTCGCGCTCGCGGTGGCCGGCGTGGTGCTGGTACGGCTGCTGCTGAACGGCTACGTGCTCGACTACGCATTCGGTTCCTGGCCGGTGCTGAACGGCCTGCTCGCCGCCTATGCGCTTCCCGCAGCGGCGTTCGCCCTGGCGGCGACGATGTTCCGGCGCCAGCAGGACGATCTGACGGTCGGCGTGCTGGAGGCTGGCAGCGTCGCGCTGGCGACCGCCTTCGTGGCGCTCGAGATCCGGCAAGGCGTGGGACCTGAGGGCGGTCTGCACGTTGCCGCGTTCGGCTTCCCCGAGGCGGCGCTCGACGTGGCGTCGCTCTCGGTGCTGGCCGTCGTGACGATGCGCATCGCACAGCGCCTCGGGCGCCCGGTGCTGCACGCCGCCTGGCGCGTGCTGGGTGCGATGGCACTCGCCGGCGGCGTGGTCCTGATCGTCGACAACCCGATGGTCAGCAATGTCGACCTGGGCGCCCTGCCGGTGCTGGACTGGCTGCTGCCTGGCTATCTCGTGCCGGCGGCGATGGCAGTGCTGGCGCTGCGCAGCGAGGCCACGACGCACCCTCCTGCGCTGCGCCCGGCCCTGGCGGCGTTCGCGCTGATCGGCGGCCTCGTCTGGCTCACGTTGGAGGTGCGGCACCTGTTCCACCGGGGCTCGATCGGACTCGACAGCGTTGACGTGGAAGACGCCGAACTATGGGTCTGGTCGGGCGCCTGGCTTGCCTATGGCGTTGGCGTCATGGCAGCCGGCATCGCCATCGGCAGCCGCCCCCTGCGCCTCGCCGCCCTGGCCATCGTCGGCCTGGCCGCTGCGAAAGTGTTCCTGGTGGACATGTCGGGCTTGGAGGGATTGTGGCGGGTGCTGTCGTTCCTGGGCCTGGGACTGGTGCTGATCGGCCTTGGTGCCGTGTATCAGCGGTTGGTCGGCCAGTCCCGGCAGCCGCAGCACTGAGCCGATCGTCGCGTCAGACCATCGAGCGGAAGATGTAGTACAGCGAGGCCGACAGGATGATGGCGGCGGGCAGCGTCAGCACCCAGGCGAGCGCGATGCTGCGCACGGTGCTCCACTGCAAGCCCGAGCCGTTGGCCGCCATCGTGCCGGCGATGCCCGACGACAGTACGTGCGTCGTGGAGACCGGCAGACCATACATATCCGCAGCCATGATAGTGGCAGCCGCCACGAGTTCGGCCGACGCACCCTGGCCATAGGTGAGGTGCGTCTTGCCGATCTTCTCACCGACCGTGACGACGATGCGCTTCCAGCCGACCATCGTGCCGAGACCGAGCGCGATGGCCACCGACACCTTGACCCAGAGCGGGATAAACTTGGTGCCTGAATCGAGCGCCGCCTTGTAGGCCGCCAGCGTCGCACCGTCGTTGCCGACGACGCCGGCCTTCTGCATCAGGCGCACCGATTCGCTGACCAGGTACATGTCGTTGCGCACGTTCTGCACCGCGGCTGCGGGCACCTTGGCGACCGCGCCATACTGGCTGACCTGGTCGGCGATGTCCTGCGTCAGCCGCGCCACGCCGGCATAGACCAGCGGTTTGTCGACATCGCGGACGCGGATGCCCTCTTCGACCTCATGCCGGGCCTCCTTGCTGGTCATCACCAGGTTGCCCGCGCGCCGGTCGAACACCTGGCGGCCCTGCTCCATGGTCTGCAGGAAGGCCGGCGTGGCGCTGGTCGGCAGCGCGTGATTCAGCGCATACGCCGTCGGCACGGCGCCAATCAGGATCAGCATGATCAGGCCCATGCCCTTCTGCCCGTCGTTCGATCCATGCGCGAACGAGACGCCGGTGCAGGTCAGGATCAGCAGGCCGCGGATCCACAGCGGCGGCGGATGCGATGTGTCGGGCGCGGTGTAGAGCTCGCGCCGCCGCACCAGCATCTTCATCACCACAAGCAGGACCGCCGAAGCGGCAAAGCCCACGAGCGGACTGAACAGCAGCGCCTTGAACACGCCAAGCGCCTGCGACCAGTCCACGCCCGAGGTCGCGTTGCCTTCCGGCGCCATCAGTTGATTGGCGACGCCGACGCCGATGATCGAGCCGATCAGCGTATGCGAGGAACTGGCGGGGATGCCCAGCACCCAGGTTCCCAGGTTCCAGATGATCGCTGCGATCAGCAGCGCGAAGATCATCGCGAACCCGGCGTTGCTGCCAACCTGCAGGATCAACTCCACCGGCAGCAGGCTGATAATTCCGAATGCAACCGCGCCGCTCGAGGTGACCACGCCGAACAGGTTCCAGCAGCCCGACCACACTACGGCGGCCTGCGCCGGCAGGCTGTGCGTGTAGATAACCGTCGCCACCGCATTGGCAGTGTCATGGAAGCCGTTGACGAACTCGAAGCCCAGCGCGATCAGCAGGGCGACGCCCAGCAGGATAAACACCCCGATGGCAAGCGGCGGGGTCGCCGACTGGCCGATATCGTTGATCAGGCCGTAGAGCGCGAACAGGATGCCGGCGGTGAGCAGGGCGACGAATACCGCGATGCTCGGCAGCGATGCCTTGGTGTCGAGTTTTGGCCCGTGGTAGTGGCGTTCGCGATGATGACCGGCAGCGACGTGCGTGCCGGCTTCCATAGCAAGGTCTGACATCAGGTCTCCGTTTCCCGTGCGCGGCGGTTGTTGCTAACCTAGCCCGACCAGCCCCGCGAATCTTTACAGACTTATGAAGATTGCTATTGCACCACCCAGCCGCCGTCTACCGAAAGCGGCGCGCCGGTGATGGTCTGAGCGCCTTCGGAACAAAGGAACACCGCCAGCGCGCCGATCTGTTCCGGGGTGGAGAACTGCGCCATCGGCTGCTTCTCGGTCAGGAAGCGGTGTTTCTGCGTCTCTATATCGGTACCTTCCTGCCGCGCCCTGTCCTCTAGCTGGCGCTGCACCAGCGGGGTCAGCACCCAGCCAGGGCAGATGGCGTTGACGGTGATGCCGTCGTTGGCGGTCTCGATCGCCGCCACCTTGGTCATACCCAGCACGCCATGCTTGGCGGCGACATAGGCGACCTTCTGTGCGCTCGCCACCAGGCCATGCGCCGAGGCGATGTTGATGATGCGGCCCCAGCCTCGCCGCTTCATGCCCGGAATGGCGGCCTTCATCCCATGGAAGACGCCGGACAGGTTGACACCGATGACGGCATCCCAACGATCGGTCGGGAAGTCTTCGACGTTGGCGACGAACTGGATGCCGGCGTTGTTCACCAGGATATCGAGCGAGCCCAACGTATCCTGCGTCGTTCGCACCATCGCCGCGATCTCGTCAGGTCTGGAGATGTCGGCGTCTGAATAGCCGGCGCGGACGCCGAATTCGCTGGCGATGCTGGTGCGCAGCGCCTCGATCTGTGTGGCATCGCCGAAGCCGTTCAGCATGAGGTCGGCACCCTCGCGCGCCAGGGCACGGGCGATGCCCAGCCCGATGCCGCTGGTGGACCCGGTGACCAGGGCGACCTTGCCTTGCAGACTCATTTGTCGCGTCCTTTCGCGGCTTGTCTATCGCAGGTAGTCCAGCAGCACCTTGCCATACGGGAGTGTGAGGTCGGCGATCAGGTGCCGGCCGAACATCACCCTGCGCACCGGCAGGTCGGCAACCCGGCACTGCACATGCGGCACCAGATGCAGTCGCGCGGGACCCGCGCAGGCGCCGTGCAAGGTGATGTCGCGCAGATGATAGCCGACCAGCCGCGCGATCTTCGCGCTCCCATCCACGTCGGGAATCCACTTCAGGTTCACATTGAGCTTCTGCATCGAGGCCATTGTCTCGCCGTGATCCTGCGCCAGCGACTGATACTTGTAGCCCATCGTGCCGAGGGCGACCTCCCGCTCAGAGTAGTGCAGCGTGCCGGCAGCGTGCCGTGGATCACACGCAGGTCCGGATTGCCGATCTTCTTGGGAAAGCCCCAGATTTCGCGCCCGCCGGTGGTCGGCGACTCGCCATCCAGGAACATCATCGCGCCGTAGTTGCAGGGCGTGCCATCTCAGCGGGCCGCATGCCGATGCCGCTTTCCTGGTAGCTGCCGAAGCCGCTGCTGTCGAGCATCTTCATCCACTCGAAGATCACGTGGTTGCCGTCGGGCTCCAGCGGCTCGGGCAACGCCGCGCGGATCGCGTCAGGGTCCGACTCATAATGGATCAGCAAGTTCTGACGGCCGACGAAGCGATACGCCCCTGCAGGTATCGGAGGATTGCGGCATCGCGGTGCACGACGTGCACCGGATCGACGATTAGGCTCCGCCTCGCCCGATCGCCAGTGCCGGCGCATGGACTCGCAGAATAGCGCAATTCGAACGTTGCATCGCTGGGTCTTGACGGCACTCCCATTCGGTTAGCGAATAAGATCAATCGACCTACCAGAGCGTCAGGAACGTCCATGACCTTGCGGAACCGCACCCTCGCCGCGTTGTCTGTCCTGCTGCCGGCCGGGGCGTTCGGTATGTCTCTTGCCCTCGCAGCGGCGCCGCATGCGACCACCGAGGTGGACGCGGCAAGCGAGAGCGTGGCTGCCCGGCTGCAGGCAATTCGAGCCGGCGTCTCCACAGTGACTGAGGAATTACCGGTCGAGCCCGAGGCTGACCCCAATATCACCAAGGTTTGGTGGGGCAACGGCGGCTGGCGGCCAGGTTGGGGCAACGGCGGCTGGCGTCCGGGTTGGGGCAATGGCGGCTGGCGTAACGGCGGATGGCGCAATGGTGGCTGGCGCAACGGCGGCTGGCCGAATTTCTGGCGCAACTGGTAGCGCCGCGGGCGCTCAGCGAGATGTCGCCGTTGGCAACAGCGGGCGCGACGGTGCCAGTGATCACGACCGTCGTGGTGCAGCCGACGCCGTTCTGCAACATCGACTGCACCTATTGCTACCTGCCGCAGCGGGACGTGAAGACCGTGATGCAGCAGAGGACGATCGCCGCGCTGTTCGACAAGGTGTTCGCGTCAGGCTGGGCTGCTCCGCAGCTCACGGTGATCTGGCACGCCGGCGAACCGCTGGTGCTGCCGGTCTCGTTTTATCAAACGGCATTCGAGGCCATCGAGGCGCTGCGGCCGCCCGAGGTAGCGGTGCGGCATTGCTTCCAGACCAACGGAATGTTGCTCACGCCGGCCTGGTGCGATTTCCTCAAACTGCATGACATCGGCATCGGCGTCAGCATCGACGGCCCGCGGCATCTGCACGATGCGCACCGTGTGACCCGCTCGGGCCGCGGCACCTTCGACCGCACGGTTGCCGGCATACGCCTGTTGCGTCGCGAGCTTGTGCCGTTCCATGTCATCTCGGTGCTGTCGGCGGCGAGCCTGGATGCGCCGGAGGAGATGCTGGACTTCTATGTCTCCGAAGGCATCGAGAACGTCTGCTTCAATGTCGAGGAGTCGGAGGGCGACCATGTCTCCGGCCTGTTCGCCGTCACCGACCTGCAGCAGCGCTTTGCCCGCTTCCTCGAGCGTTTCTGGCGGCTCGCGCGCGAGGACGGCAGCATCCGCTTCATCCGCGAGATCGACGAGATGCTGCCGCGGGTGTTCCGCCCCGAGGAAGACCAGATCGACAACATGCAGGTCGCGCCGTTCGGCATGCTGAACGTCGATTGCCACGGCAACGTCTCCAGCTTCTCGCCGGAACTGCTTGGCCTCAAGAGCACGGAATACGGCGACTTCATCATCGGCAACGTCAACACGGATTCGCTGGATGCGATGCGGCATAGTGCCGCGATGCAGGCGATGTGCCGGGACATCGCGGCTGGTACCGAGGCGTGTCGGCAAGGTTGTGGGTATTTCTCGGTCTGCGGCGGCGGTGCGCCGGTGAACAAGCTTGCCGAGAACGGGAGTTTTCGCAGCAGCACCACGTCCTTCTGCCGGTTGACCCAGATGGTCCCCACCGACCTGATCCTCGCCGCGTTCGATCGGCTGGAGCGGACGATCGTGGCCGAGGGCGCACCTAAGCCAGGCTCGCTCGCGAACCCCGGCATGATGCGTCGTGTGGCTTCAGGTTGATTCCGATTGTTTTGCCGCGGCCTGCGCTCGACGACGGCCTACGCACGTTCAGGAGGATCGGATGTTTAGACTGACATTGGCGGCTGCGGCGGTCCTGGCCTCTGGATCCCTGGTGTTGGGGCACGGCGCTCCCGCTGCCGCGGCAACAGCCCCTCAGGCCGCGGCGGCCCCGCAGGCCGGCGCCGCGGCCCCCCAGCAGGCCGATGTGCCGGACGACGAACAACTCCCGGAGGTCCCGGTACTCATGGTGACCAGTGTGGAGGTGATGCGCAGCACGCACGAACCGACGCTCGATGTCGTCCGCGTCCGCGGGGTCGCCAGCACCGACGGCTGGGCCGACCCGGCAGTGCTGC
The DNA here is from genome assembly GCA_035701785.1 of Acetobacteraceae bacterium. GTDB lineage: Bacteria > Pseudomonadota > Alphaproteobacteria > Acetobacterales > Acetobacteraceae > JAMXLO01. The sequence goes on from DASSRN010000048.1 coordinate 20,616, forward strand.
CGATCACCCAGGGCGCGCCGGCGACCGGTATTCTCGATGTGGTTCTTGTCGCGCATCCTCCGGCGGACACTTCGGAGCCAACCGGCTTCATGCCGGTCGAGGCGATCTTCCCGCTCGATACCGGTCATCCCTACAAGGCCGTCCGGGTGCGCGGCGCATCCAACTCGATCCTGCTGAAGACGCTCCCCGGTTATGCCGAAGGCCGTCCGGTCGGCGACGATTGCAGCAAATGCGTCGGCAAGCACTTTCTGTCGTCCGGCACTGCGCTGCCGGCAGGCAAATCCGCGGCGGATACCGTGAAGCAGGAGGACCTGCCGACGACGCTGCGGGTGGTCAAGCCCGCCGACGGGATCGCCTCGAAGGAGCATGATCCGAACCGGTTGACCATCGTGATCGATGAAGACGGCACGATTGTCGATGCCGGTTGGGACTGAGCACCCGTGATCAGGCCTGGACGGCCGGCATCCAGTTAGCGGCGCGGCGCTCCAGCCGGCTCTCGGTCGTCTCGCCGTCGTAGTCCGGTGCCGCGGGCGGCTGGGTGAACGCGGCGCGATCGTCGAGGCAGTTCACGTTGACCACGGCGCGCAAGCCGCTGGCAGTGTCGCACAGCGCGCCGACATAGACGCCGCAGCGGCGGCACAGCAGGTAGTCGGCGGTGCGTGAGCCGAAGCGATAGCGCTCGACCAGCGAACCATCGGATGCCGCGATCTCCACATGGCCATCGCGGTCCGATACCGTGCGCGTGCCGTGTGACCGGCAGAACGAGCAGGAACACGAGCGCACCGGCATCTCTCCGGCCGCGTGCGACAGGTGCAGGCGCACCGAGATGTTGCCGCAATGACAGCCGCCGGTATGGAGCATGAGCGCCTCGCGTGATGAGCGCCGCACGCTAGGCGGTCGCCACGCCCGGGGCTAGCCTCGCCAGGCGACCGCGGGAGGGACACACCGCCATGCTTCGCAAGGAACAGAACGCCCTGCTCACTCAGACAGGTGAGGGAACGCCGATGGGCGCGCTATTCCGCCGCTACTGGGTGCCGGCGCTGCTGGCCGAAGAGCTGTCGGAGAACGACTGCCCCCTGGTGCGCGTACAACTGCTGTCGGAGAAGCTGATCGCGTTCCGCGACACCGAGGGGCGTTACGGGTTGATCGACGAGTTCTGCGCCCATCGCGGCGTATCACTGTGGTTCGGACGCAACGAGGAATGTGGGCTGCGCTGCCCGTATCACGGCTGGAAATACGATGTGACCGGCCAATGCGTGGAGATCCCGTCGGAACCGGAACGCAGCGGCTTCCGCGCGATGATCAGGCTGAAGTCCTACCCGCTGGTGGAGCGCGGCGGCGTGCTGTGGACCTATATGGGCCCGCCGGAGCGGCAGCCGGGATTGCCGGAATTCGAGTTCGCCATGGTGCCGCCCGAACAGACCTATACGTCGAAGCGGCTGCAATACTGCAACTGGCTCCAGGCGATGGAAGGCGGCATCGATTCCAGCCACGTATCATGGCTGCATCGCGACGCGTTCCATTCCGACCCGCTGATGGTCGGTTCGCGCGGCAACCAGTACAACCTGGGCGATTCGGCACCGGTGTTCCAGGTGGTCGACCAGCCGGCGGGTCTGTTCATCGGCGTACGCCGCAATGCCGAGGACGGCTACTACTGGCGGATCACGCCGTGGTGCATGCCGGCCTTCACCATGATCCCGCCGCGTGGCAACCACCCGGTGCACGGCCACTTCTGGATCCCGATCGACGACGAGAACTGCTGGGCCTGGAGCTTCGACTACCATCCGACCCGTGCGCTGACCGCAGCCGAAACGCAGGCCATGCGTGATGGCAAGGGAATACACACGCGGACCATTCCCGGCACCTACATCCCGATCGCCAACCGTGACAACGACTACCTGATGGACCGCGCGGCGCAGAAGGCTGGACGGACCTACAGCGGCGTCGCCGGAATTGCGATGCAGGATGCGTCCTTGCAGGAGAGCATGGGTCCGATCATGGACCGCTCGCGCGAGCACCTGCTCTCCACCGACAACGGCATCATCATGGCACGGCAGCGGCTGATGCGCGCGGCGCAGGCTCTGGAAAGAGGCGAACCGCCACCTGGCACCGATCCTGCGACGCATCGCGTGAGATCGGCGTCAGTGGTGCTGCCGCGCGATGCGGCGTTCATCGATGCGGCGCGCGAAGCGCTGACGGCGCGACCTGGCGTGGCGCCGGCATCAGTGTAGACGCCGAAAGGAGCCAGCAAATGCCACAGGTGGACTTTGGTCTGTTCGACTGGATCGAACGCAACGGCTCACCCTTGCACCAGCTTTACGAGGATCGGTTGCAGCTCCTTGAAGCGGTCGATTCAGCCGGCTTCTATTGCTATCATCTCGCCGAGCACCATGCGACGCCGCTCAGCATGGCGCCCTCGCCCGCGTTGTTCCTTGCGGCGGCCGCACAGCGCACCCGAAAGATCCGTCTCGGACCACTCGTGTACCTGCTGCCACTGTACGATCCGCTGCGCCTCATCGGCGAGGTCTGTATGCTGGACCAGCTGTCCGGCGGCAGGCTGGACCTGGGCGTCGGCCGTGGCGTGTCGCCGTATGAGCTGCGCTATTTCGGTGTCGATCCGGCCGACTCGCGCGCCATGTTCAGCGAGACGCTGGAAGTGCTCATCGCCGCGTTGACCCACGAGCGCCTGACGTACCAGGGACGGCATCACCATTATCGGGACGTGCCAATCGTATTGCAGCCCTGTCAGCAACCTTACCCGGCTTTGTGGTACCCGACACACAACATGGAGAGCATGCCGTATGTGGCCGGGCACGGTTTCAACTTCGTCGACCTTGGTCCAGCCGCAGCGGTGCGCGAGCGGGTCGATGCCTACTGGCGGATTTGGGAAGAGCACCGTGGCAAGCCAGGACGGCTCAATGGGCACGTCGCTAATCCCAAGGTGGGAGTCATGCGCCAGGTGCTGGTGGCCGAGACGAACGACGAAGCCCTGGCGATAGCCGGCCCGGCATATGCCGACTTCAACCACTCGATCCTTAAGCTGTGGCACGAGCATGGTGACCACGCCGTGGATCGGCTGTTCGACTGGGATACCGCCATGCAACAGCAGACTGTGCTATGCGGTTCGCCGGCCCTCGTGCGCGAGCGATTGGCAGAGTTGGTTGACGTGTCGGGCTGCAACTACGTCCTCTGCTCGTTCGCCTGGGGCACGCTATCGCACCAGCAGGCGATGCAGTCGTTGCAACTGTTCACGCAGGAGATCATGCCTGCCGTCTTCACAGGATCAGGGAGAAGCTGAATGGCCTGGAAGCGTATGGTGCTGCAGATCGGCATGGGTACCGACATCCGCGGCGCCGACTACACCAAGGCGGCGGTGCGCGCGCTGCGCGACGCGCTGTGGCACAATTCGCTCAGCATCGCCGATGCGGTCGGGCTACATGTGGATACAATGCAGGTGGAGGTCACCATCGGCGTCCCCAAGCCCGCGCTGGTGGACAAGGCACAGGTGCTCGCCATCCTGCCGCATGGCACCGGCACGGTGAACGTGGTCGAAGGCGGCCTGGAGATACCCAACGACGCCGGCACCAGCTCCACGGTGGTCGCCAATGCCGCCGCCGTGGTGCGGCTCGACGTATAGGGGGCAGCGATGGCAAAGCGCATCATCCTGGAGATGGGCAGCGGCAACGACCTGCACGGTGGCGACTACACGAAGGCGGCATTGCGCGCGGTGCAGGACGCGCTGCACCACAGCTCACTGAGCTTCATCCGCACGTTCGGGCTCGATTCCCGCCGCATGCAGGTGGAGGTGACGATCGGCGTGCAGCAGCCCGACAAGGTGGACGCTGCGGTGGTGAAGGCGTCGCTGCCGCATGGCGAGGTGACGGTGAAGGTGGTGCAGGGCGGGCTGGATGTGCCGGACGAATCGTCCAGCGACGTGGCGGTGATCGCCTCCGCCGCGGTTGCGGTCCGCATGGAACTGCCGCAGGTTAAGCCAGCGTAAGGGAGAAAGTCCAATGGCGAGCTACGAATATACCACGCAGGATGTTGAATACCTTCGCCACGGCGACCGGAAGTTCATGGCGCGGCTGTTCAAGCCGCAGGGCAAGGGGCCGTTCCCGGCGATCGTCGAGGTGCACGGCGGTGCCTGGTGCAACGGCGACCTGAACGAGTGTCAGATCTACGCCGAAGGCTTCGCGCGGGCTGGACTAGCGGTTGCGGCGATCGATTTCCGCCATGCCGGCGACGCCTATCCCACGTCACTCGCCGACATCAACTACGCGATCCGCTGGGTGAAGGCGCACGCGTCTGAACTGAACACGCGCGCCGATCTGGTCGGCATCGCCGGCCAGTCGAGCGGCGGGCATCTCGGCATGCTGGCGGCGATGCGGCCCACCGATGCGCGTTATGCCGCGATCCAGTTGCCGTCGTCGGCGCCGTCGGTCGATGCGACGGTACGGGCGGTGGCGATGCTGTGGCCGGTGATCAACCCGCTGTCACGCTACCGCCATGCGTTGAAGGCGCGTGATTCAGCGAACCCGCCGGCCTGGGTGGGCAGCATTCCGCAGCGCCATGACCTGTATTGGAAGACCGAGGCCAACATGGCCGAGGGCAATCCGATGCTGATCCTGGAAAAGGGCGAGAAGGTCCAGTTGCCGCCGGCGATCTGGATCCAGGGGCAGCCTGACATCGTGCACGACTACCGTGATCCGCAGGGTCCGGTGGAGGTGAACGAGCCGCAGCGCTTCGTCGACAACTACCGCAAGGCCGGCGGCACTATCGACCTGCTATACGTCGACAATGCGAAGAAGCAAGGCGCCGGCTCCTTCGCGCCGGCGGCCGAGTTCTTCCACCGGCATATACAAGCGTAGCCACCCCTCTCCGCCCTGGGGCGGAGAGGGTCAGGGTGAGGTGGGGCGTGCCACCACCCCCACCTCCTCATCTCACTCCAGCAGTCGCCCCAGCCCAGCCAGCTTCTCACCCACACCCATCATCCGCATCATCGCCCACAGCGCGGCACCGTTGGTGGTGATCACTGGCTTGCCGAACTCGCTCTCCCAGGCCGTCACAAACGCCATGGTCGGGAAGTTGCCGCCAGGCACCACCAGCACCTCGATCTCTGGTCGGTCGATCCGCGCAAACGCATCGCGCGCGTTTTCCGGTCCCAGCTTGCCGATCATGTAGGAGTCGGTCGCCGCGAACCCCTCGATCGCCACCACCTGCAAACCGTATTTGCTTTCGTAGTAGTGCTTCGCCCGCTCCATCACCGCCGTCGAGTAAGGCGACACCAGCGCGATCCGCACCGCGTCGAGTGCCTGAACGGCCTGGCCGACCGCCTGCGCCGAGGTGATTGCCGGAACGCCTGAGGCATCGCTGATCCGCTCCGTCGTCCTCGCGTCATAATCATCATCGAACAGGCTGGCAGAAGTCTGTGCCAGACTGATCACCTCGACCCGCGCCGTCCCCAGCAGCTTCGCCTGATATGCCACGTCCTCGTCCTTGCTCGGCGAGAAGGGGCCGTCGGTTGCCTTGCCCAGGCGCCCATAATGTGCCTGAAGCGACGGCGGCAGCCGGCTGTATTCGATCTCGCACGTCGTGTTGGTCGAGGGAATGAGAACGCCGAAGTGATGGGTCATGATTTGCTCCACAATTCGTCGGCGAGGCGATCGTACCAGCCGGTCAACTCGGCAGGCGTGAAGTGCGCATTGGCACCGCTCGGGTTGGGAACCACATAGCAGCGCGTCGTCCCGATCGATAGCGGCTGCGCGCCAAGCTTCGGCTCTGCCGCCGCATGTGAGAACTCGCGCAGCACGTAACGATAGCCGGTCATACCGTGAAAACAGGCGAGGCGCGGCCTGTGACGTTCAAGCTTGGCTGCGAGTTCGGCGACACCCCGCGTCAACTCTTCTTGCTGCAGGTCACTGGCACGTGCCGTCGCGCGCTTGGCAAGGTCCGTGAAGCCGAAGCCATACGCGGTTAATACCGCATCGTGTTCTGGCTCCAGCCGCTCGACCGCAAAAGCCCGTCGTGCAGCCTGGCTCAGCACGGAGCGCGAGAAGCACGGCCAGAATCGATTGCTGCGCCTGGCGAAGTAGTGGCCGCGCGCCACCGAGTATAGCGATGGATTGATGCCGACGAATACGATCTCCAGCGCATCCTGCAACAGATCGGGCAACGTGTCCGCCATGGCGATCCCTCGACCTTGGGGACGCATCCTGACACACTCCGCCCAGCGTTGCAGGAGGCGTGCATGAAGGTCGGCGTGTCGCTCAGCATCCTGGCCCAATCAGGACGATCGGACGTTGCCGTCTACAAGGAGCACCTCGAACTCGGTGACCTCGCCGAACCGCTGGGCTTCGATTCCATCTTCGCGCTGGAGCACCACTTCACCGGCTATTCGATGTCGCCTGCACCGGTACAGCTGCTCAGCTACTTCGCCGGCCGTACGAAGCGCGTTCAGTTGGGCACGGCGGTCATCGTGCTGCCGTGGCACGACCCGATCCGCGTCGCCGAGAGCATCGCGCTGCTCGACGTGCTGTGCGGCGGGCGATGCCTGTTCGGCTTCGGGCGTGGCGCGGCAAGCGTGGAATACGCTGGCTTCCGCATCCCGATGGAGGAGGCGCGTCCGCGCTTCGTCGAGGCGGCACAACTGATCCGCCATGCGCTCGTCGAGCCGGAATTCGAATGGCAGGGCGAATTCTACCAGATCCCGCGCACCTCCATCCGACCGCGCCCGATCTCCAACCCGGAGCGCCGCTTCTTCGTTTCCGCTGTCACGCCCGAATCAGCGGAGATCATGGCGAAGCTGGGCTTCGGCATGATGGTGATCATGCAGAACGAATGGCCCAAGGCGGCAGCCGACATCGACCGCTTCCGCGAGATTGCCGCCACCGTCGGCCATGTGCCGCCGCCGCCGGTCATCCTCACCAATGTGTCGTGCGCCGAAAGCCGCGACGAAGCCCATGAACGCGCGATGCGGTACCTCGGGCGCAAGTGGGATTCGATCGACAATCACTACCACTTCTCGGACGGGCACCTGGCGTCCGTGAAGGGCTACGAGGCGTACGGCAAGATGACCAAGACCTACGCCAAGATGAAGGAGGAAGCAGCGCGGCAGAAGGCAACCGAGTTCTATGTGAAGATCCAGATCGTCGGTACGCCGGATGACTGCATCCAGCAGATCGCCGAATTACGCTCGCTCACCGGCACCGACCACATCATCGCCGACTTCTCCTATGGCGGCATGCCGCACGAGGAAGGCGAGCTGAACATGCGGCTGTTCGCCGACCGCGTGGTGCCGGTGCTGCAACGCGACGCGACATTCGCCGGTGTGCCGGAACGCCGCACCGCGCCAGCGCACGACGACGTCTTCGCCCCCGCCTAATCCGGCTCCTCGCCGTACTGAGCCACTCCGCGCGGGATCACCACGCCAGGCAGCCTGCGCGTAGTCCAGATGTGCGTTGCGGATTGCAGGCCCGGCGGTTCATCCAGCGAGCCACCCTTTACGCTGACCACGCCCTCGTCCGGTGTCGTGTGGCAGATGCGCGATCCGCACACCACGCAGAACATGCAGTCCAGCACCCGGCCGCTGTCGGTCGGTCGGCGCCAGGTGCGGACCTCGCCCTCTGTCAGCGCGAACGCAGCTTCCGGCACGATCACCGATATCCCGAACGCCGACGCCGACTGCCGGCGACATTCGCGGCAATGGCAGACGTAGACGGACAATGGTTCGACTGAGATCGTGTAGCGCACCGCGCCGCACTGACACCCGCCCGATAAGCTCATTCTGCTCGCTCCGTTGTGCCGGACATTGCCCAGGATGCCCCAGCCGCCGTAGTTTCCCGAACACCGCAAGCGGGGCGCCGATGAAGTATCTGCCACTCATCATGACCAGGGGACCGTTACTCGCATCACTGATCCGCGATGCGCAGAAGGACCCGCGGCGCCAGAGCCTGTGCAACTGCTGCGGCGCGCGCATGATGATCCGCCCGGAAGTGCCAGAGGTGGTCGTGCGGTGCCCAGGCTGTGCACGCTGGCAGCGCGTGGCGGCACATGAAGAAACGCCGTGGCGCCTGACCGCGGCGTCTGCGGAAGCATTGCGCCGCACGCGCTCCTGGGTGCGGCGGCTGTAGCCAACTCCGACCGGCAAGGAATCATGTCTCTCTCCAACGATCCCACCACCGCGATCCGTGACGTCACGCAGCGAATGGAACCTGTGCTGATCGAGATCCGCCGCGACATCCATGCCCATCCCGAACTCGGCTTCGAGGAGGTGCGCACCGCTGGTGTGGTGGCGCGAGAACTCTCACGCCTTGGCATCGCGCACGAGACCGGCGTCGGCAAGACCGGCGTCATCGGACTGATCGAGGGCGGCCGTCCCGGTCCGGTGCTCGCCATCCGCGCCGACATGGACGCGCTCCCGATCGAGGAGACCTCGGGCCTGCCGTTCGCCAGCACCAATCCTGGCCTGATGCACGCCTGCGGCCACGACATCCACACCACCACGCTGCTGGGCGTTGCCGGGGTGCTGAAGGAATTGGCACCGCAACTCGCCGGAACGGTGAAGCTGGTATTCCAGCCGGCCGAGGAAGGGCTGGGGGGCATGCGCGCGATGATCGATGGCGGTGTGATGGATACGCCGAAGATCGACCTTGCGCTCGCCTTCCACAATCACCCCGAGATGCCGGTGGGCACGTTCGGCTTCGTGCACGGCGCATCGCTCGCGGCCTCGGACCGGTTCGACATCGTGGTGCGCGGCAAGTCCGGCCATGCCGCCTATCCGCACACCGCGGTCGATCCGCTGGTCGCCGCGGCGCTGCTGGTGGCGCAATTGCAGACCGTGGTGTCGCGCGAGGTGCCGCCGACCATGCCGGCGGTGGTGACCGTCGGTGCGATCCAGGGCGGTACGACCTACAACATCATCCCCGATAGCTGCCTGATCAAAGGCACGGTCCGCACGCTGCACGCGCGCGCCCGCGACATCGCCGAGGACGCGATCAGGCGCATCGCCGGCGGCATGCTGGACGGCATGCGGGTGCGCTGCGAGGTGGACTACCGCCGCGGCGTACCGTCACTGCGCAACGACGCAGATGTGCTGAACCGCACGGTGGCCGCGGTGCGCAACCAGTTCGGCGATGTGATCTCGGAGTTCGAGCCCAGCCTGGGCGGCGAGGACTTCGCGCTGATGGCTGATCTCGTCCCATCATTCCAGCTGCGCGTCGGCTCGTCGCAGCCCGGCCGCAGCGACCGCTTGCATAATTCAGCCTACCAACCGGACGAACGCTGCATTGGCCTTGGCGTGCAGGCGCTGTCGCGCGCCGCGCTCGAACTGCTGGCATGAACTCAGCGGAGGAGGGCCGGGGAGGGCGTTGATGCGCATCTGCGTGTTCGGCGCCGGCGCCGTCGGTGGCTACCTGGCCGCCAGCCTGGCACAGGGTGGCAGCGACATATCTGTGATTGCCCGTGGCCCTCATCTCGAGGCCATCCGCGCCAACGGCCTGACTGTCGAGACCTCCGACACCAGCATCAACGCGCGCATATCTGCCAGCGACGATCCTGCCGCACTCGGCCCGCAAGACGCAGTGATCGTCACAGTGAAGGCGCCGGCACTCCCTGCAGTCGCCACGACCATCGCGCCATTGCTCGGTCCGACCACCTCGGTCGCCTTTCCGATGAATGGCATCCCATGGTGGTATTTCCACGCCCATGGCGGCCCGCTGGATGGCCGTCGTCTGCCGCTGCTCGATCCCGACGACGCACTGTGGCGCACTGTAGGCCCCGAGCGTGCGATAGGCGGCATCTTCTGGCCCGCCTGCTCGGTCCCTGCGCCAGGCGTCGTGCGGCTGCTCGCCGGCGCGAGCGGCGGCACAGTGCTGGGCGAGCCCAGTGGCAAGGCCACCCCGCGCATCGAGGCGCTGGCCGCCGCATTCCGCGCCGCTGACCTGCCGGTGACGATCGCGCCCGACATCCGCACGCTGATCTGGCGCAAGCTCGCCTTCAACCTCAGCGCAGGACCGATGTGCGTGCTGACCGAATCC
>DASSRN010000049.1:0-7270 GCA_035701785.1 Acetobacteraceae bacterium
CGTCGTTCAGCGTGACCGCCTGCCCCGTGGCCTCGGCCCATTGCCGGGGAATATGCAGGCCGAAACCGTCCAGCAGGCTGACGAGGTAGCCCGACCAGCCGACCGCGACGGTCGAGGCGCCCATGGCGTATTCCAGGATCAGGTCCCAGCCGATGATCCAGGCGAAGATCTCGCCGATCGTCGCATAGGCGTAGGTATAGGCACTGCCCGCCACCGGCAGCATTGATGCCAACTCGGCGTAGCACAGGCCGACGAATGCGCAGGCGATGCCCGCCAGCACGAAGGAGAGCGAGATCGCCGGTCCGGCATAGCTCGCCGCCGCCTTGCCGGTCAGCACGAAGATGCCCGCACCGATGATGCAGCCGATGCCCAGACCGATAAGAGAGAACGGACCGAGGCTCCTTACCAGGCCCCGTCCTTCGCCGGCGCCGGCGACAATGCCGTCGAGGGACTTGCGGGTCGTCAGCTGTGACATCGACATCGGCTGGCTCCTTCGACAATCGCCACGTCTGGCCGCGGACAGGCGGAGCCTCGACCGAGCCTCTGCCCGAGGGCGGGATGCCGGACGACCGCAGGTCGCGCATTGACATAGATCAACGACTATTGCGCGAAGGGCGGCGCCCATCTTGCGAACGCCAATCTTGACCCGGTCTCGATCAGCCGTACATAATAACGTACGTGCGGGAGCCAGACACCGTGGGCCACGTTACCCTTACGGAGCTTCGTCAGAACATCGCCAGCTACTTCGACAGGGTAGCGGAAGATCGTGAGCCGCTCGTCGTCACCCGCAGCGGCGGCAAAGGCAACGTCGTGGTCATGTCGGAAGCGGAGTTTGCCGGCTGGCAGGAGACGGTCCACCTGCTCAGCAGTCCTCGCAATGCTGAGCGGCTGATGGAATCCGTGCGGCAGACCGCAGCCGGTCAGTCGCAGGAGAGGGCGTTGATCGCGCCTCGGAACCGAGCGGGTTGAGGGTACAGTTCACCGATCACGGCTGGAATGATTATCTCCATTGGTCACGCGAAGACCCGGACATCCATGCGAGGATCAATGATCTGATCGAGAATGCGAGGCGAACGCCGTTCAAGGTAATTGGCAAACCTGAACCATTGAAGGGCGCTCTTGCCGCGTATTGGTCACGACGCATCACCGGCGCGCACCGCCTAGTCTATGCGATCGAAGGCAAGGGCGAGTCCCAGTACATTGTCGTTGTGCAGTGTCGATACCACTACTAAGCCCGGCGAGGCGGGCGTCTTAGACCTCACCAGAATGAGAAAGGGCGGACCTTGCGGCCCGCCCCTCCCGTTCGTCGCGGCAAACTTCTGGATCAGAAGTCCATGTCGCCCATGCCGCCGCCACCCGGGGGCATGGCCGGTGCCTTCTTCTCCGGCTTCTCAGCCACCATCGCCTCGGTGGTGACCAGCAGGCCGGCGACCGAGGCCGCGTCCTGCAGCGCCGTGCGCACGACCTTGGTCGGGTCGATGATGCCGGCGCGGACCAGGTCCTTGAACTCGCCGGTCTGCGCGTCGAAGCCCCAGTTGTACTCGTCCTTGTCGAGGATCTTGCCTGCGATCACCGCACCATCCTCGCCGGCGTTCTCGGCGATCTGCCGCAGCGGGGTCTGCACCGCCTTGCGCACGATCTCGATGCCGAAGCGCTGGTCGTCGTTGTCCGCCTTCAGCCGCGACAGGATCAGCGATGCACGAGCCAGCGGCACGCCGCCACCCGGCACGATGCCTTCCTCGACAGCCGCGCGGGTCGCATGCAGCGCGTCATCGACGCGATCCTTGCGCTCCTTCACCTCGACCTCGGTCGAGCCGCCGACGCGGATCACCGCGACGCCGCCTGCCAGCTTCGCCAGACGCTCCTGCAGCTTCTCGCGATCGTAGTCAGACGTCGTCTCCTCGACCTGCGCACGGATCTGGTTGCAGCGGCCGACGATGTCGTTCTTCTTGCCGGCGCCTTCGACGATGGTGCTGTTCTCCTTTTCGATCAGCACCTTCTTCGCCTTGCCGAGATCGTTCAGCTTGACGTTCTCGAGCTTCACGCCGAGATCTTCGCTGATCACGGTGCCGCCGGTGAGGATCGCGATGTCCTCGAGCATCGCCTTGCGGCGATCACCGAAGCCAGGCGCCTTCACCGCCGCGACCTTCAGGCCGCCGCGCAGCTTGTTCACCACCAGGGTGGCCAGCGCCTCACCCTCGACGTCCTCTGCGATGATCAGCAGCGGACGGCCGGACTGCACGATGCTCTCCAGCAGCGGCAGCATCGGCTGAAGGCCCGACAGCTTCTTCTCGTGGATCAGGATGTACGGCTGATCCAGTTCGGCAATCATCTTCTCGGCGTTGGTGATGAAGTACGGGCTGACATAGCCACGGTCGAACTGCATGCCCTCGACCACGTCGAGCTCGGTCTGGATGCCCTTGGCCTCCTCAACCGTGATGACGCCCTCGTTGCCGACCTTCTGCATGGCCTCGGAGATCATCTTGCCGATCTCGGTCTCGCCGTTGGCGGCGATGGCGCCGACCTGGGCGGTCTCGGCAGGGGTGGTGATCTTCTTCGTCTTCTTCTTCAATTCGTCGACGACGGCGTTCACCGCGCGGTCGATGCCGCGCTTGAGGTCCATCGGGTTCATGCCGGCGGCCACAGCCTTCGCACCCTCGCGCACGATCGCCTGGGCGAGCACGGTCGCGGTGGTGGTGCCATCACCAGCGATATCGTTGGTCTTCGAGGCTACCTCGCGCACCATCTGTGCGCCCATGTTCTCGAACTTGTCGCCGAGTTCGATCTCCTTGGCGACGGTCACGCCGTCCTTGGTGATGCGCGGTGCGCCGAAGCTCTTGTCGAGCACCACGTTGCGGCCCTTGGGCCCCAGCGTGACCTTCACCGCATCAGCGAGGATGTCCACGCCGCGCAGCATGCGCTGACGGGCATCACCGCCGAACCTTACGTCCTTTGCAGGCATATGTCGGTTTCCTTGTCGTTGAGATTAAGCGGCTTTCCGCTTCGCGGCAGGCTGACCCTCGATGATGCCCATGATGTCGGACTCCTTCATGATCAGGAGATCCTCGCCATCGAGCTTCACCTCGGTGCCGGACCATTTGCCGAACAGGATGCGGTCGCCGTCCTTGACGTCGAGCGGCACCAGCTTGCCGGTCTCGTCGCGGGCGCCGGGGCCGACGGCGATGATCTCGCCCTCCATCGGCTTTTCCTTGGCGGTGTCGGGGATGATGATGCCGCCCGCGGTCTTTTCCTCGGCTTCTAGCCGACGAACGACGACCCGGTCGTGCAGGGGACGGAACTTCATTCGGATCGCTCCTTGAGTGATCGCGTCAAAGGGATGATGATTGCTGCCAGCAGGTCCGCCGCGGCCCCGTCACGGGCACCGCGGAGTAGCTGTTAGCACTCCCCTCCGGAGAGTGCCAGCGATCTAGTCGCCTCGCCGGATCGTGTCAAGCGGGGTGGCGCAGATCGTTCCGGTCCTGCCCGCAGCGGGGCATCACGGGAAGTCTTTGCGGCCATCCGGTTCGGTGAATACCGGAGGCGCCTTGTGCCAGACCTTCCCCTCCAGCATGGCACGGTGCCCGTAGTCGAACAGCGCCCGCATATAGGCGGTATCGAAATTCTCCTCGCGTGGGAAGGTGAAATCCGCGCCGATATAGGCAAGGTTGTAGTCCACGCCGTCGCGCTGGCTGGTGAGGTAGATCCGTACCACGTCGTTGTAGCCGCTGTAGTGGATCATTGTGCCGATCGCCCGCCCGGCAATGCTGAGCAGACGGCGGTCGACCGAGGCCCATTCAGGGTCCAGCCTTGCGTTGCGGATCACATAGGCGCTGCGCTGGCGCGCGAATCGCTTCGACCGCAGATCGGCGAGTTCCCCGATGGGCGCTGGAATCAGGAAGGTCTGCGCCACCGCCCCGCCGTCGACGTGCATCTCCTGGTAATGCTGTCCGCCGGCCTCGACATCGATCATCACCGGAGGAAACACGCCTGGAACGGAAGCCGAGGCGAGCAGGATCTTGCGGAACAGGTCGAGCGCCTCTGGCCTGCCGCTCGTCGCTATAGCCCCCATGTTCCAGATGACCGGACGCTGCACGTCGAGGTTGGTGGTGCCGATCAGCAGCAGCCGCCCCTTGCGATACTCCGCCGCGACTGCTGCCAGCATCGCTTCGTCGGCGTAGCGGGATATCAGCCGGAACAGCGGGTCCGTGGTTGTCAGCGCATCATTGAACACGGCCAACAGCACCGAACGCGTCTCGAAGACATCTGCTGGCGAGATCTCGGTGTAAACGGCGCGAAGCTGCCGATCGTAGGCCGGCCCGAGAAAGGCGAACGGCGCGATCAGCGCACCGGTGCTAATGCCGGTGACCAGCTTGAAGGATGGCCGGTCGCCTCGCTCCGACCACCCGATCAGAACGCCGGCACCGAAAGCGCCGTTATCCGATCCGCCCGACAGACCCAAATAGCTCGCGGGCGCGTTCGGGTCGGCTTCCCGCTCCCGGGCGCGCATAGCCTCCTCCAGCATCGCCGGACCATCGGTATCCGCCCAAAAACGCGCGTCGGGCAGTCCCAGGACCGTCACCCGGTCAGCGACGTTGGATGGAGCAGCAGGGAGGCGGTCCGGGCCAGCACACGCAGCCGTGCAGCAGACCAGCAGGAGCCATACGAATCGCATATCTTCCGAGATATACGATCGCGGCGATGCAGCCAACACGCAACCGCTATCGGAGATTGCCGAAGTGCGTGTTCCGGTAGTAGGGTTGCGGCGGCGAGCCTGCAAAGACGTGCGCCAAGGGAGGAAAGATGCAGCGCGGAACGATCCTGCTGATGGCAGGACCTGCTGCCTCTAGCCGTGAGCGGCCGCTCGGTCGATGCGCAGAAGACCAGTATTCCGAATGGCGTCGTCGGGACTGCGAACCTGGGTTCGCGCAAATCGCTGCTGCGCAACGCTGCGGGCGCCCAGTCCGGCACGTGCTGCAGCTGATCCGCAGCCTCAAGGTGGGCGACCAGGTCGGGACGGAGTCGCGGCATGATCCATAAGGGCAGAATGACAATGTCATGGTGGATGGCGCGCACGCTCAAAGGCCGAGCTTCGAATGCCATGAAACGCAAGCTCACACTTGGCGCGCCCAGCCTGCTCATGCGGTTGGTGGCAAGCGGCTTGATGTTCACCGCAACCTTTCCCGTTGACGCATTCGCGCAGGCCGCCCCCACTGCAGTTGCGCAGCAGTCTCCGGATCAGAAATTCAGCGCCGAGCAGCTCGACTCGCTGGTGGCATCGATAGCGCTCTATCCGGACGACCTGCTCACTCAGATGCTGATGGCGGCCACCTTCCCTCTCGAGGTCGTGGCGGCGGCACGCTGGGTCGAGGATCCCGCACACAAGTCGCTGACCGGCGACGCCCTGGAAAAGGCGCTCGCGCCGGAACCCTGGGACCCCAGCGTCAAGTCGCTGGTGCCGTTCCCGGTGGTACTCGCGACCATGAACCAGAACCTGACCTGGCTGCAGCAGTTGGGCTACGCGTTCGCCACGCAGCAAGGCGACGTGTTCGCCGCCGTGCAGCGCCTCCGACGACTGGCACAGGCGAACGATAAGCTTCAATCGACGCCCCAACAGGTCGTGTCCACGCAGCAGGTGACGGTCGAGGCGCCGCCGGGCAGCAGCCAGCCGCCGACCCAGCAGGAGGTGATCGTCATCCAGCCGGCGCAGGCGGACACGGTCTATGTGCCAAGTTACAATCCAAGCGTGGTCTACGGTTCCTCGTGGCCGTATCCGTCATACCCGCCGTACTACGCGGCGCCCCCACCCGGATATTATTTCGGCACCGCGCTGGCCACCGGACTTGCGTTCGCCGCCGGCGCTGCAGTCGTGGGCGGGTTGTGGGGTTGGGCCAGGCCGGCTTGGGGTGGTTACGGCGGCGGTTACGCCAACGTCAACGTCAACCGCTTCAACAACATCAACGTCAATCGGGCGCAGCTCTCCTCGTCGCGCTGGAACGCAGCCACCGCGGGTGGCAGGCCCGCCAACTTCGCGCGAGCACCAGGCGGTCCCGCCGGGCTCCCCGGCCGTTCGAACGTCTCGGTCCCAGGCAGTGCGGTTCGCCCGCCGGGGCGGCTGGGGGGCGCCGGTGGGGTCGGCGGCATTGGCGGCCCTGGCGGCGCCGGCCGGCCCGGTGGGATCGGCGGTCCTGGCGGCGTCGGCGGCCCTGGCGGTGTTGGCCGGCCAGGCGGTCCCGGTGGGATCGGAGGACCGGGTGGCATCGGTCGGCCAGGCGGTCCGGGTGGCGTTGGCGGGCCCGGTGGGATCGGAGGGCCGGGGGGCGCCGGTCGCCCCGGCGGTGTTGGCGGTCCAGGCGGCATCGGTGGCCCAGGCGGAGCCGGCCGGCCGGGCGGTCCGGGTGGCGTCGGTGGTCCAGGTGGGGTGGGACGCCCGGGCGGACCAGGCGGTGCTGCCAGACCGGTGCAGCGGCCCGCCGGCAGCGGAGTATCCCGTCAGGGCGCGTTCGGCGACATGAACCGCGGGCGGCAAGCCGGGCAGTTCAATCAGCGCGGCGCCCAGAGCCGATCATTCGGCCAGCAGCGTTCTTTCGGCGGTGGCGGTGCGCGTGGCGGTGGCGGTGCGCGAGGCGGCGGCGGTGCACGTGGTGGTGGCGGCCGTGGCGGTGGTGGCCGTGGCGGCGGGCGGCGTTAGCGCGTGATGATCGGAGGCGGAATCGCCGGAGATCTGAATCACGTGATCAAGCAATGTATTAGAGCGCGTTGGGTGCGTCCTTCCGCACTAAACCGCTCTAGGAGGTCTGCGATGCCGAGAAGCTTGTCCCATGTGGTGCTGGCGACCGCGGCGCTCTGGCTGGTGGCGGCGCAGGCGCCTTCCAATCCGCCGGAGCCTCAGCGCAGCTTCGCCTCTCCCGAAGATGCCGTGGCAGCCTTCGTCGCCGCCTTGCGCGACAACAAGGAAGCCGATCTGCGCGCTATCCTCGGGCCGGATGCCGACCGCGTGCTCGATTCCGGCGACAAGTACGCTGACCAGGAAATGCGCCATCGCTTTCTCGCGCTCTACGACGAGAAGCATGCGATCGACCGGAAGGACGCAAGCCACGCCGAGTTGGATGCGGGCCCGGACGACTGGCCGATGCCCATTCCGTTGGTCGAGAACGACGGCCACTGGACCTTCGACGCCGCAACTGGTGCTCAAACGATCGTCGACCGCCGCATCGGCCGCAATGAACTTGCAGCGATCCGCACCCTGCTCGCCTGCGTCGATGCGCAACGC
>DASSRN010000050.1:0-7573 GCA_035701785.1 Acetobacteraceae bacterium
CTGTCACATGACGTGCTGCTGGCGAACGGCGCGCCCGCCGAGAGCTACCGGGACGACGGCAATCGCTGGCTGTTCCAGAACGCGAACTCCGGCTGGGGCCTGCCGCCGCAACCGCCTTGTGCGCCGGTGCTGACCGGCGGCCCCTTGGTTGATGTGCTATGGCGACGATTGCTGGACCGTGCGGGCCCACGCCCTGGCTTTCCGCTGACGGACGAGTCCGACTTGCATCTCGTCATGAGCGGGCATCGCATCGACGCAGAAGTGCGGGAGGCAGGGCGGCTACTGTTCCGTTTGCCCGAGCTGCCGGACGACGTGCACATCGTCTCCCGCGCCGCGTCGCCTGCCGAGCTGGGCATCGCGCACGATCCCCGGGTGCTGGGTGTTGCTGTCCGCCGCATCGAGATCAGGAGGCAGAGGTGGCGCACTGCGATTGCCGCGAGCAGCCCCGCGCTACGCCACGGTTTCCACGGCTATGAACCGGACGAGGACATCCGCTGGACGACCGGTGATGCGCTACTGCCGACGTCGCATTTCGATGTTTGTGCAGGGCCGGTCGAGATAGAGATCACGACGGCAGGCATGACGTCCTATCTCGACGAGGGCGCTTTGCTCATCGCGTGAGGAGCCGCAGAGCGTGATCCTCTATGGCGAGGACTGCTGGTCGCGCCGTTGTCCGTCTTGAGCTGTGCACTCGAGCCACGAAACGGTGCAGCGCCAGCTCGAGCAGCAGATATGGCGAAGCTGATGGGCACCGAGCGCCGGTCGGCAATTATCACTTTGCGGACGAAGCACGACAGTGCGCTCGACATCACGCCCGGAGGAGCACATAGCGCGGAGGCGATGTAGCTGACGCGATGTTACGAAAGCTCAGGCGCCTGATCGCCGAGCGCCGTCGCGGTGATCCACCGATCGGCGAATGCGACCGACTACCACGGCCTTCCGACACGGCGCTCGACGCTGCGCCGCCAGGCCATCGCGATGTGCTGGTCTGGTGCAAAGCTCGCCACGGCAGGCGCCCACCGATCTGCCACGGCGACACGCCGCTCATCCATCTGCGCCACCGGGGCAGGTGCGGTAGCCTTCGGACCAACTGGGTGGTGACCTCGCGCTGCAGCGCTGACCGGCATGGAACCGCGACGACTACGCCTGACCGTGGCTCGCAGCCGAGTGGCGTTTCACTCGACATCGGACGACAACCAGTGAGAGACGTTGACCTACATCAATGCACGCAACTAACGCCGCAAGACTCGCGTGGCCGATCTTCCACCTGACTAGATCCCAACGGGAGCGACATGACGTTGAACTCAGCACCACAGGGCCAATACCGGCAGGTGATCTTTAATGACCTCGCGCCAGACAATAGTTATGACCAGACCACAGGGGCACCATCGCTGGCCTGAATAGCAGTGTTGGAACCGGATCTCTGGCGGATGGATTTACATCAACAGGGAACTTTTACCTCAAACAAATTGACGTTGGGCTGACCCATCCAGACACTGAAGATTCGTGGAACTTCAATGCAACTGGGGCACTCGCGGACGGAGACAACTCACTGACTAGCGAAGGATCGGGCTTTCACCCATCTGGCCTCGGGTTACTCAATGCGTTCGATATTATCGGAATGCCTGTTCATTGTAGAGACCTTCTTCCTTCCGTCGGCGGCAGCGAGAGTGGCGGCCGGATTGACGGCGTTGGTGGTGATGCCAGAGAGCTTGCGATTGGCGGGATACCGGAGCCATCGATCCGATCGCCATCTGCCATTACGTAAAATACAACTGGTGTTGGGACGGTGAAGCGCGGCGCCAGCCGGCCGGCATGCGCGCCGTTGAACAATTCGAAGCTCCGCACCGCGGCTAGCTCGCACGTCTGCCCCTGTTGCGGCCCCCGCGCCGCTCGGTGACAATCGGCGCCGAACGACGCGGGAGCACGCTATGCCGATCGAGCTCTACACCTGGAACACGCCCAATGGCCGCAAGATCAGCGTGGCGCTGGAAGAGATGGGGCTGGCCTACAACGTCCACCCGGTGAACATCAGCAAGGGCGAGCAGTTCAATCCCGACTTCCTGAAGATCAGCCCGAACAACCGCATCCCGGCGATCGTCGATCCGGAAGGGCCGGGCGGCCGGCCGATCAGCGTGTTCGAATCAGGCGCGATCCTGATCTATCTCGGCGTGAAGACCGGCAAATTCTATCCATCCGATCTGCGCGCCCAGGTGCCGGTGCTGGAATGGCTGATGTGGCAGATGGGCGGCTTCGGGCCGATGCCCGGACAGGTGCACCACTTCCTCGGGGTCGAGAATGAGCAGGACCGCCGCTACGGCCTCGATCGCTACATGAAAGAGACGCGGCGGCTCTATGGCGTGCTCGACAAGCGGCTGTCGCAGGCGGAGTTCGCCGGCGGCGACGTGTCGATCGCCGACTTCGCCATCCTGGGCTGGGCCTGGCGGCACGAGCGGCACAAGGTTGACCTCGCCGACTTCCCTAACGTGAAGCGCTGGTACGACGCCATGATGGCGCGTCCCGGCACCAGGCGCGGCTTCGAGGTGGCGCTGAGCTGAGCTACACCGTCGAGGCGCTTGCGGCCTGCTGGGGCGCCGGCGCATTGGCGAAGCGGATGCCATGGATGGCGAACGCGACGTTGATCCGCGCCAGCACCGCGCGGCGCACCATGAACTGGCGACCGGGCCGCGTCTTGAAGGTGAGCCCAACCTGGATGCCGGTATCGAGCATCGCCTGAGCGCCGAGTGAGCGCAGTGGCTCGATCATCTCGGATGCCATCGCGGGATCTGCTCTCAGGTCCTCGCTGACCTCTTCGACGACGCTGTCCAGCCGATCCAGGTCGGTGTCGTAGCTGACTACGAGCTGCACATTCTCCACCACCCAGTCGCGTGAGTAGTTGGTGATCGCCTTGAGGTCGCCGAACGGCACGGTGTGCAGCTGTCCGTTGAAATGCCGCAGCTTGACCGAGCGCAGCGAGAAGCTTTCCACCATGCCGCGGATGCCACCGCTCTCGATCTGCTCGCCGACCCGGAACGCATCGTCCAGCAGGAAGAACACGCCCGAGAGGATGTCTCGCACCAGCGTCTGGGCGCCAAAACCGACGGCGATGCCGACCACGCCGGCGCCGGCCAGCAGCGGGCCGATCTGCAGCCCCATTGCCGCCAGCGCACTCAGCGTCGCCATCACCAGGACGACGAACATGGCGAAGTTGCGCAGCACCGGCAGCAGCGTGTGGAGGCGCGTGCGCCGCCGTCGCGCATCGTCGTCGAGTTCGTCGGCCGACAGCCCGTCATTGGCCAGCCTGGTGTCGATCGTCAGCCGGACCGCCTGCCATAGCAGGTCGGCGACCACCAGGATGACCAGCGCCTCCAGAACGCCGCGCGCGATGCGCGTCATCGGCGTGTCCATGTTGGACATCATCGTCATGTCGATCTGCCACACATGCATCAGCACCATCGCGGCAAGCAGCACGACGACGGTCTGTACGGCGCGTTCGGCGATCGCGAGGTGCGCCGACCGGTCGCCGCCCTGCTCCGGCCAGCGGCCGAGCAGCACCATCGCCGCCGCTCGGCTGAGCACGAAGGCGACAGCCGGCGCGGCGGCCAGGATCAGCAGGGTTTCAGCGAGGGCGGTCTCGCCCATCAGGAACAGCAGCCAGTCCAGCAGCAGCGCGATGGACGCGAGCAGGCGCAGCATCAGTCCCCGCGCCTGATGGGCCGAGCTGCGGTCGGAAGCCGGTATCGCCCAGACCAACACGATGCCGAGTGCGGCCAGCAGCAGCAGGACCAGTTGGCGCAGCACGTCGGATTCGGCTGCCGACAGGCCGAGGGCGCGAAGCGTCATCACCGTCTGCCAGCCGAGGGCTGCGACGCCGGTCAGGCGCGCAGTCCAGCGGTGCCAGAACCACGCCGTCTCCGTGCTGGCCGGCACCAGGCGCAGCCTCTCGGCACCGGGTGCCAGGAAGAAACGCGATGCTGTCATGGCGAGACGGATCGCGATGAAGGCCAGCAGATAGCCCAGGATGATCGACCCGGTCAGCGGCGGCCATGACAGCATCAGGAAAGCACCCATGCTGCCGGCGGCGAACGCACCGATCATCAGCACGGCGAACAGCACCCTCTCGGCCACCACCGCGATGCGCTGGCGCGGCGTGGCGAGCGTCAGCGTGTCGAAATGCGCGCGCCAGGGCCGTGCCAAGTGGTAGAACAGCCGCTGCGCTGCGATGCCGCCAGCCAGGAACAGCACGAGCGAACCAATCAGGCGCAGTGCTTCGGCGCCCGGCAGAGCCGAATGTGCGTTGGCCCAGACGTCCGCCAGGTCGCCGGGAAGCTGTACGAGGCCTGACGCGATGCCGCGCAGCCGCGCTCGCACGTCGCCCAGCATCGCGTCCATCATCTGGCCGGCGGAGCCATTCTGTGCGCTGCCTGGCGCGGGCGGCGCCGCGTCGTGCAGCAGGGCCTGGCGGACCTGGGGATCTCCCAGCAGGTCGAGGATGGCGGCGCCCTGCTCGGTGCCGAGGAGGTCGCGCAGTTGGGCTGCGCGCGCTGCCGGGCCGGCGCTGGGATCGGCGGGTGACGCTGCTGCGCCCGACGCCGGCAGCGCGGCAGCCAGCACGGCCGCGAGACAGAGCATCGGCATCGGGAACGAGCGCATGGGAGGCCAGCCTAGACGGCACTGGCGCCGGTGTTTAGCTGGCCGGTCGTCCGGGCGAACAGTGGATCAGCGTTTGACGCTGTGCGGGCGAGGACATAAAACCTGAGGTCGCATACGCCGTGTACCCCGGCGGAGGGGTGGCCGAGTGGCTGAAGGCGGCGGTTTGCTAAACCGTTATAGGGGGTCAACCTCTATCGTGAGTTCGAATCTCATCCCCTCCGCCATCACCATAAAATCCAGCATTTACAGTTAGTTATCAGCAAACTGGGTTCTCGCTTTGACCAACGAATTGACCAACGTCTGACCAACGCCCTAGGCTAGGCTCGGTGTGCGGGCAGACGTGGAGCAGACCATGGTCCGAGCGCGCTATCCCTATCTGATTCAGCAGCGCCGGCGGTGGTTCGTCCGGCTGGTGGTGCCGCCTGACGTGCGTGACATCGTGGGGCAAGCGATCTTCAAGATCGCCACCGGCGAGACCGACCAACATCGCGCCGCCACCATGGCTGCGCCGATCATCGCCGACCTTCAGCATCGCATTGCGGCAGCGCGCGACGCCGGCAAACGTCCGGAGCAGATCACCGCCGAGCAGCTTGCCGAGCGCTACTGCGCCGAACGGAAGGACGACCCAGAACAGGCGGAAATGACTCGGATTGAGGATGTCATCGCCTTCGCGCTCCGGGCGCACGGGCACAACTGGCGGGCGTACGGCCGGCGGGTGGTCGAGGCCGGCTATGACGCGCACGCCGCGCTGCGGCTGCTGCCGGATGATGGGGCGGCTGCGACCACCACCGATCGCATCACTGGCAACGCCACCCCGCTTCTGCTGAACCTCGACAAGTGGAAGCCGCATGCCGGGCTAAAGCCCCGGCCACTGGATCAGGCGGTGGCCTCGATCAACGAGTTCGCCAGGGCAATTCGCAAACCGATACAACGGATCACGGGAGCAGATGTGCAGCGGTGGATTGAGGCCCTGATCAACCCTGATGCCGAGTCTGGACTGACGGCCAAGACTGTGAACCGAAAGCTGGCGGAGATCAGGAATTATTGGCGCTGGATGCAGGCCCACGAAATCATCGCCCTGGACCACAATCCGTTTGCCGGACGGATGGCGCGCGATCCGGCACATCGCCGGAAGGGCAAGGATGAAAAGCGTCAGCGGTTCCAGCCTAACGATGTCGTGCGCTGCTGGACTGCCGCTGAACAACGCGGCGATGCACCGCTGGCGGCTGCTATCCAAATCGCTGCTTACAGTGGTGCGCGGATCGAAGGTGCGGCGCAGTTGCGGACGACTGACATCCGCGTCGATCCAGAGACGCAGGTTCGGTTCATGCGGATGGACGACAAGACCGCCGCCGGTGACCGGTACGTGCCGATCCATCCGAAGATCGCCCGGCTAATCGATCGATTGATCGCGAGCGCCGATGCCGATGGGTATCTCATCCATTCCACTGCGAAGAACAAGTACGGCGAGCGCAGCCAGCCGATCGGCAAGCGATTTGGTCGGCTCAAGTCGGACCTCGGGTTCGATGGACGCTACGTCTTTCATTCGATACGAAAGACCATTGCGCATCTCTTGGAGACCGCCGAATGTCCGCCTGGGGTAGCCAAGGACATCATCGGTCACGCCAAGACCGACATGACCTTCGGCATCTACAGCGGCGAGACGAGGATGGATCATCGGGCGCGGTGGCTCAGCAAAGCAATACGCTACCAGCGGTCACAGATGCCCGTCGTCCAACACCGGCTTGAACGGCGGCTCTTCCTCCGGCGGCTCCCGCACTAGCTGAATTGCCGACATCAGCTTCCGTCGCCGCTCCTCCCAATACCGCACACTCACGTAACTCCCCGGCAGCACCTCTCGGGGCGGGATCGGGCGGGCGGCGGCATCGTACAATCTTGGCTGACACCGGCTGAAGAACACCTCGCCATCGATAAAGGCGAGACAAAAGAGGCCGGTGTCCGTACCCCGGTTGCGCAGGGTCGTGTGCACTGCCGCGAATGCGATTGTCATGGTGTGTTCCGAGGCATCGATGAACCTCTACCACATTGGCCTAACACGAGCATTGCTAGGGTCCCCCGACGGAAGTCTGATCGGCTGGCTTGGTGCCACCAGCCGTCATGACGCATGTGCGCATTATGTTGCTGGGCGGGTACGGCGCGGATTCGGCAAATGCCGAATCTCGTTGCGCAACAAAACCACCTCCTCCCGCAGTACCCGGTTGTCCTTGCGTAGCCGCTCGATGATCCGACGGAGCGCAGCCGGGTCATCGGGTAGCTCAGCATCGATCCATTCGAGTTCCTCTGGTTCGTCCACCTCGTCGGGTGGCAGTGGCAGCGGTCGCTTCCCAATCACGCCGGCCATGGCAAGCAATCGGCGCAAGCCAGGGAGGCTGAACGGTTCGTCTCGCCTAATGGCGTCGGCTTCCAGCCGTTCCAAGGTCGCCCGGCATCGCGGCCAGTGCACCCACAGTTGGATGTGGCGGCGGGCGTCGCTGTATCCGAGATCGCAGGTCTGCTTCGCGAACGCCTCGAACCGCTGCCGGTCCCTGGGATAGTGCCGGGCATACTCCTGAAGCAAGCCGCCGATCTCGCGCCTTGCCAACAACGTTGTCAGCCGGCCGCGCAGCAACAGCCGTCCGTGCATCACCCGCAGTCGGCGCGCGATCTGCGCAATCGGAGAGCATCAAGTAGCGATGTGGGTTGTATACCTCGAACTCCGCCTCTTGGCTCATTCGGCGCCCCTCCCCCTCAGTCAGCCGCCCTTCACGCTGCAAATCGGCGGGGCCGGCAGTTCGCCGGGGGGGGGCTTTGTCCTTGCGCACCCAGGTGCCGGCGACGGTGATGCTCTTGCCGTGCATATTGACGTAGTGCGAGTGCCGATAGGTACGGGTGGTGCCACGCCGATAGCCGAACGGCGTCT
>DASSRN010000051.1:0-6989 GCA_035701785.1 Acetobacteraceae bacterium
GATGCCGTGGTGAAGGGCACGATGGATGGCGTGCCGGTCTTCATCAGCATCATCGCCACCCTGATTGTCGCGGTCGCCTTCGTCGCGATCGTCAACGGTGCGCTCGGGTTGCTGCCGCATTGGGGCGATGCCGCTGTCACCTTGCAGCGCATCTTCTCCTTTGTGTTCCGCCCGGTGATGTGGCTCATCGGCATCGACTGGAATGAAGCGGGGACCGCTGCCACGCTCATGGGCACCAAGACCGTCCTCAACGAATTCGTCGCCTATCTGAATTTTTCCGCGCTGCCGTCCGATACCTTTACGCCGCATGCGCGCCTGATCCTGACCTATGCATTGTGCGGGTTCGCGAATTTCGGCAGCCTGGGCATCGTGATCGGCGGCCTGGGCGTGATGGTGCCCGAACGGCGGCAGGAGGTGGTCGCGCTGGGCATGCGCTCGATCCTGTCCGGCACGCTGGCCACCTGCATGAGCGGCGCGGTCGTCGGGCTGCTGGCCGGCTGAACCGTTGTCGCAGCGTTGTCTCATTGTTTCGTTTGGCGAGATTTCAGTCTGGCGATCGAGCGCGAACAGTGCGTCGGTCCGCCCGTTGACCAGGGCGCTAAGTATATCGTCCTCGGGCGGCGGGTAGCCGGCGTTCGGCGGCATGCCGCCATGGCACCGGATCTCTGTGGCGCGCCGCGGATACAATGCCGCGTAGAATTCGGCTTCCTTCAGCGGATCGCGTGCCGGTTCCGCCTCCTCCGCCGCTGTCGCGTCAGGCGTGGCCGGCGGATCGGCAACCTGCATAACGTGCGGCGACAACGCGACCGCTCCGCCATGCAGCGCCTCGGTCATGAACCCGGCGGCACAGTGCTCGGCCCAGACGGCGCGGTCCGCCGCGACTGGGTCGGAGTCGCGCTTGCGGCGTGCCTCCTGCATCCGTTGCAGCGCCCGCAATGCACCTTGCGACTGGCGCATCATGCAGCCTGACTGCGCGTTGCACTTCATTGCCACGGGAGGGTCCGCCGGATACAGCCGGGACAGGCGCAGGCACTCATGTGCCTGGGCATCGGCAGCGACGAACTGCGCCGCAAGCCTTGCCTCGGCCGGCGTCACCGGCAGCAGCGAGGCAGCGGCGGCAATCGCGGCGTTATCGCGGCGGGCGATGTCCGCCGGATCGTCGCTGACCGGCGGCGGCAGCGAATTATGCAACGTATGGACCAGCTGCCAGTACGCATCCCTGGGAAGCTGGAGGGCGAAGTCGGCCGGCGGCTCGAAGGACGATTGCATGGCCGGCATATAGATTAGTATTACAGACTTTCAATGTTAGGCAAGATCACATTAGAACAGCGCCTCGCCCAGCCGTTGGTCAACACACGCCCGCGCCGGTCCAGCCTGTTTCACTGCGGGGTCCGCTTCCTGATCTCTGATTGTGCCTTGTCGCGGCGCGCACGAACGTCTTTCACCCACTCGGACGGCCAGACCGGTGCTGTGACCTCAAGGCACGCGTCCCAGGCCGCAATCGCCGCCCCGAGCTGTGCAGTGTCGCTCTCCCGCTCACCAAGCACCGCCAGCGCTTTGCCGAGGTTCAACTGCGTCGTCGCCCAGTCAAGCGGCACCCGGTCGCGCGTTCTTTCTTCCAGCGCCGCTCGATAGGCCGCTATCGACTCCTCCAGCCGCACCGTGCCGTCCTCCCGTTCGCCCAGCCCTCGCAGCGCGTTGCCGAGGTTCACCTGCGTCGTCGCCCACTCAAGCGGCACCCGGTCGCGCGTCCGCTCCTCCAGCGCGGCGCGCTCCGCTGCCACCGCCTCCTTAAGCCGCGCCGTGCTGCTCTCACGCTCCCCAAGGGCAGCGAGCGCATCGCCCAGGTTCGTTTGCACCGTTGCCCAGTCAAGCGGCTCCCGATCGCGCATGATTACCTCCAGCGCCGCGCGATGCGCTGCGACCGCCTCTTCCAGCCGCTCCGTACCGCTCTCCCGTTTGCCAAGTTGCAGCAGCGCATTGCCGAGGTTCATCTGCGTCGTCGCCCATTGCAGCGGCACCCGATCGCGCGCCCTTTCCTCCAGCGCCGCGCGATAGGCCGCCACCGCCTCCTCCAGCCGCGCTGTGCCGTCTTCCCGCTCCCCAAGCGTGCGAAGCGCGCTGCCAAGGTTGTTCTGCGTTCTCGCCCAATCGAGCGGCACCCGGTCGCGCGTCAACTCCTCCAGCACCGACCGATAAGCCACCGCCGCCTCCTCCAGCCGCGCTGTGCCGCTCTCACGCTCACCAAGCGTCGCCAGCACGATCCCGAGGTCCATCTGCGCCATCGCCCACTCGAGCGGCACCCGATCGCGCGTCAACTCCTCCAGCCCAGCGCGTAAGGCCACGGCCGCCTCCTCCAGCCGCACCGTGCCGCTCTCACGCTCGCCAAGCCGCAGCAGCGTGGTGCCGAGGTTCATCTGCGTCCTTGCCCAGTCGAGCGGTACCCGATCGCGGGTCCGTTCCTCCAGTGCGGCGCGATTGGCCGCCACCGCCTCCTCCAGCCGCGCCGTGCCGCTCTCCCGGTCGCCTAAGATCGCCAGCGCGGCGCCGAGATTCATCTGCGCCGTAGCCCAGTCGAGCGGCACCCGGTCGCGCGTCCATTCCTCCAGCCCTGCGCGATAGGCTGCGACGGCATGCTCAAGCCGCGCCGTGCCGCTCTCCCGCTCGCCAAGCCGCAGCAGCGCGTTGCCCAGGTCCATCTGCGTCAGCGCCCATTGCAGCGGCACCCGGTCGCGGGTCGTTTCCTCCAGCGCCGCGCGATAGGCGGCCACCGCTTCCTCCAGCCGTGCCGTGCCGCTCTCACGCTCACCCAGCGTCTCCAGCGCGTTGCCGAGGCTCAACTGCGTCGTCGCCCATTGCAGCGGCACTCGATCGCGCGTCCATTCCTCCAGCGCGGCGCGGTAGGTCGCCACCGCCTGCTCCAGCCGTGCGGTGCCGCTCTCCCGCTCGCCAAGCCGCCACAGCGCGTTGCCCAGGTTCATCTGCGTCGTCGCCCATAGCAGCGGCACCCGGTCGCGCGTCGCCTCCTCCAGCGCCGCCCGATAGGCCGCCACCGCCTCTTCCAGCCGCCGTGCCGCTCTCCCGCTCGCCAAGCCGCCAGAGCGCGTTGCCGAGGTTCATCTGCGTCGCCGCCCATTGCAGCGGCACCCGGTCGCGCGGCGTCTCCTCCAGCGCCGCACGAAACGCCGCCACCGCCTCGTCCAGCCGTGCCGTGCCGCTCTCCCGCTCGCCAAGCGTGCGAAGCCCATTGCCGAGGCTCATCTGCGTCAGCGCCCACTGCAGCGGCACCCGATCGCGCGTCCATTCCTCCAGTGCAGCGCGATAGGCTGCCACCGCCTCTTCCAGCCGCGCCGTGCCGCTTTCCCGCTCCCCCAGCCGCAACAGTGCAGTGCCGAGATTCATCTGCGTCATTGCCCAGTCGAGCGGCGCCCGATCGCGTGTCGCTTCCTCCAGGGCCAACTGGTAGGCCGCCACCGCCTCCTCCAGCCGCGCAGTGCCGCTCTCCCGCTCCCCGAGTATCCGGAGCGCGTTGCCGACATTCATCTCCGTCGCGGCCCACTGAAGCGGCACGCGATCACGCGTCCTTTCCTCCAGCACCCGGCGGTCGATCTGGATGGCATGTTGCAGGGCACTGTTGTCCCCGCGCTCGTCCCCCTGCCGCCACAGCGCATCCGCCTGACGGTTCAGATAGCCGAGCCGATCGTCAGGATGCCCGGCAGGCACATAGCGGGCTGCTTCGTCGAACAAATCAGCCGCCTGCGCATAGCGGCGTTCGGTCAGCGCCACCTCGGCCTCGGCGGCGGTCGAACCCGCCGCCCCGAGCATCTGTCGGTCCTCCGCCAGCTGAGCCTGCTCGCGCAACTGTCGCGCCTGCTGCGCCGCGGCGATCTGTACCCGTGTCGCCTGGCGGAGCAGTTCGTGCGCATGCTCCAGATGACCCGCGTCGATCTCTGCCTTGGCCCGCGTCGCCAGGTCGCGCGCCGTTGGGTTCTCCGGGCTCAATGCCGCTGCCTGGGCTTGCAGACGCTTATAGTCGTTTGCGACCCGGACCAGGGTTTCAGAAAGGCGCTCCAACGGCACGTCCTGCTCGCCCACGATGCGCAGCAGCGTCCGGGCGGCGTCCTCGGTGACCCCTAGTTGCTTGCTGAGATCGACGATCGTGGCTGTCAGAGGTCCGGTGGCACCGCGCGCGGCCGCCTCAGTCAGTTCCTTCACCTGCTCTGGCGAGAGACCGATCGTGACCGTGCCGGTGATGTCCCGACCGGCAGCAACCCCGCCCGCCGCGGCCGTGACGTCGTTGAATGCCCACACCGGGCCCGGGTGCGCGACGGCAAGCCCGACAGCGAGGAAGACCGCCAACCTGACCACCATACTGATCATGGCGGCTTTGCTGCCGGAACCGATGGCGCACCACCTGTGTTTACCGAGCCGGTGATATCACGTCCCGCCGCAACACCGCCGCCGCTGGCGGCGACGCTGCCGCCTTGCAGTCCGCTCAACAGCCACGCAACGATCCCCAGTGCACCGATGCCGAATGCACCCATGGCGATGAGCCGGAGCAGTGGCGCGCGGTGCGCCAAGGGCACGGAAGACACTCGATCGATCAGCGGCCGGACCAGCAGCACGACCGCACCAATGGCGATGCCGCCCACGCCTGCGACCTTGCCCAACTCCGCCAGAGACGACAGGTCCACGGCATCGCTCCCATCCGGCTGCCGCCTGCTACCCCTTCAGCCCCGTCAATGCCATGTTCTCGATGATGCGGCGGCGCATCAGCAGGAACACGATCAGCATCGGCACCACGCTCACCACCGACCCCGCCATAAGCTTGCCCGTATCGTTGCTGAAGGCGAACTGGAAGGTGGTCAGCCCGAGTTCCATGTTGAACAGCGACTGATCGTTGGCGACCAGCAGCGGCCAGATCAGCATTGCCCACGCCTGGTTGAACGCGAGGATCGCCACCGCGGCCAGCGCGTTTCCCGACAGGGGCGCGATGACGCGGCGCATGATCCACCATTCGCCCGCGCCATCGACGCGCGCCGCCTCCATCAGCTCGGTCGGGATCGCCGACGCCACGTGCTGCCGCATCAGGAAGATGCCGAACGCCATGAACAGATACGGCAGCACGATGCCCTGGACGGTGTTGATCCACTCCACCTGCACCAGCTGTAGATACAGCGGGATCATGTAGGCCTCGAACGGCACGATCGCCGTCGCCAGCACCAGGCCGAACAGGAAGCCCCGCAGCGGGAACCTGTATTTGCCGAACACGGTACCGGCCACCAGTGACGTGGTGAGGACGGACAGCGTGCACACCACGGCATAGGCGACCGAGTTGGCGAAGAAGCGCCCGAACGGCGCCGCCTGGAACGCGCCGGTGAAATTCGCGGTGGTCGGCTGTCGCGGCCAGAACACCGGCGGCCACAGCGCGATCTCGGCCGGTGGTTTGAACGCGGTGACCAGCATCCATATCATCGGCATGACCATCACCAGCGCACCCGCCATCAGCACCGTGTGCGCGGCAAGATGGCCGATCCGCTGCAACCGCGTGCGCTTGCCAACGACCATCTCAGGTCTCCCTGGCCGTGTCGCTGCGCACGGCGCGGAACTGGATGAGCGTCAGCCCCAGCACGATCATCGTCAGCATCACCGCTTCGGCCGAGGCGTAGCCCATGTGCAGGAACTGGAAGGCGTTCGTGTAGATGTCATAGACCAGCACGCGCAGCGCATTGCCTGGCGCGGTCTGCGAACCCACGGTCATCACATAGACCTGGGCGAACACGTTGAACGAGCTGATCGACGAGGTGACCAGCACATACAGCAGGATCGGCCGCAGCAGCGGCAGCGTGATGCGCCAGAAGCGCTGCGTGTCGGTCGCGCCGTCGATGTTCGCGGCTTCCGCGTACTCCTGCGGGATGTTCCGCAAGCCTACCAGATACAGCACCATGGCGTAGCCAAGCTGCTTCCACACAGTCATCAGGATGACCGCCCACAGCGCGATCGACGGATCGGTCAGCCAGGGAACCGCCGGCAGCCCCACCAGCGACAGCAGGTAATTCAGGATCCCGTAATTGTAGTCGTAGATCCATTTCCACGCGATCGACATCGGGATCAGCGGCGTGATCACCGGCAGGAAGTAGACGGTCTGGTAGAATGGCGACAGCCGGCTTTGCCGGCTGAGGAACACCGCCAGCGGCAGCGCCAGGATCGTAGTCAGGATCACCGTGGCGAACGAATAGATCGTGGTGTTCTTGAGCGCCGCGATGAAGTTCTCGTCGCCGAACAGCTGGATGTAGTTCGCCAGCCCGACGAATGGCTTGCGCGGGCTGATCATGTTCCAGCGGTACAGGCTCAGGATGAAGCCGAAGCCGATCGGAATGATGCGCACATAGAAGAACAGCAGCAGCACCGGCAGCAGCGCGACATAGCAGAACAGCGGGATCCGCAGCCGGTATCTGATACGGCGCAGCCGCACGCCGATGCTGCCCGCCGGCACACGGCCCGCTGACAGCGTGGCCTCACTCGGCATCCGGCTATGCAGCGCCGTACATGTCGGCGTCCTTGAGGATCTGGTCGGTGTCTACAGCGCATTTGTGGATGTAGGCAGCCAGCTTCTGCGGATCCTTCATGTTCGGATCGACATACGCAGTGGTCAGCTGATCGGCGATTTTCGTCTCGATCTCGTTCCACGGCGAGATCGCCGGATCGACGTAGAACTGCATATCCGCCGGTGGCTTCACGAAGCCGGCATATTGTGGAATCTGCTTGAGCAGCGGTGACCAGTCCACATCGGTACGCGCGCCGACCCAGCCGGATTTCTGCGTCAGCAGCACAGTACTTTCAGTCGTGGTCAGGAACTTCATGAAGTCATAGGCAGCCTGCTGGTTCTTGCTCTTCCCGCTGACATACAGCCCGTCCTGGCCGACCAATGTCTTGTGTGGACCACCCGCGGTCCAGCGCGGGATCGGCGCCACGTCATATTCCAGGTT
>DASSRN010000052.1:0-31252 GCA_035701785.1 Acetobacteraceae bacterium
CCCACGGATCGCGTTTGTCGGCACCCATCCGGACATAGCCACGCGGGCTCGCCGGACCGCCAAAACCAATTTCGTTCCATGCTGTCGGGTGCGCATAATACGCAGCGACGATGTCGTGTACCAGCCGTTCATTGAAGAACAGCGCACACGGCATCGCCTCCCACGCTTCGCCGCGCAATTCACCGCGCTGCGCCTCGGTCAGCAGTTCGTCCTGCGCGTTCGTGGTCAGCGCATGAAACCGAATGCCGTGGCGCGCCAGCGCTTCCTGATCAAGCGCATGCAGGCCTCGCCGCCACGCCTCCTGCAATCGCGGCAGGCGGCTGTTGCGATAGCCGTCGGTCAGGTTCCGGGTCAGCTTATCGTCGATCATAGACGGCACCGGTATAGGCACGCGGTACGACGGCTGCGGGACAATGCGATCGCAGACAGCATTCAGCGTGCGCCACTCGTCTTCAGTGAAGAACCGCGGCTGACGCGGCAGCGTCAGGCGCTGGTCTATTACACGCCGCGTTGCTTCGTTCCAGGACGGCGAGTTCCGCTTGCGCAGCACGTCGTAGTCTGGAAACCGGTCAGCCATCTGCCCGCCTCTCCAGCAGGCGAAGCGCGGCCAGCCCCGCAAGAGCGAGGCCGGTGAAGCTGGGCGGCGCCGGAATCGGCGGCCCGTTGAGCACGTTCTGCGACCAATTCCCCCACCCGCCCATGTTTCGCGCCACACCGAACAGATGAAAGCCAGTACCGACGATGCCAAGCGCGGCAGTCAGTCGCAGCCACCACCGCGTCAGCCACCGGTCCTTTCCCGCTCCGCAATATGCGGCGTTGCCCAACAGCGTTGCGGCGACCGGCGGCACCGTGACCGGCAGGAACATCGCCGGGTTATGATACGCGCCGCGGAAGTGCAGCAGACCCGCCTCGCCGACCGTGCCCAACAAACCTGCGGCGGCCGCGCCCGCCGTGACACGACCGAGCGACAAGTTCGCGGTATTCCGCAGAACTTCAGGCCCACCACGCGCGCGTTCTGCGGCCATGCCCATGACTCCGGACAACAGCAGGGCGATCGGCGCACCGATGGGGGCGCCGTAGAACAGGTTGATCCACGACAGGCCGCCCGGTCGTTTGGTGACGTTGTAGATATGGAACCCCGCACCAATGAGCCCGGTGATCGCACCCAGCACATAGCTGGCACCGCGCAGCGCATGCGCACCGCTGCGTCGATCGCCGATGCCATGGCCGCTGACCAGCACGTTCAGCGTTGCCATCGCGAGCGGCACGTACATCGCGCGATTTTCGAACGAACCGCGATAGTGCTCGACGGCGCTGTCGGCGAGCACCGAAGCGGCGAGCAGTCCCGCCGCCCCGTTCAACTGACGAGCGCTCTGCGGCGTCGCGTGGTTCGAAGCGCGCGAGGCCCTCGATCCCCCCAGCCGCGGCATTAGTTGCAGCCCGGCAGCACGCTGCTGATCACCTCCTTGGCGGCTCCGACCAGCATGCTGGTCTCGTTCGGGTCAGGTGAAGCAATGGCCGACATGAAGTTCTTCGCCTGCTTCAGCGTGATATGCGGCGGCAGCGGCGGAACTTCCGGATCGGTCTTCACCTCCAGCACCACAGGTCGATCCGATGACAGCGCTTCATCCCACGCCGATGCCAGCCGATCGGGATTGTCGACATAGATGCCGCGCAGCCCGATCAGTTCGGCGAAGCGGTGATACGGCACATCGGGAATCTGCTGTGTTGCGTTGAACTTCGGGTCGCCTTCCTGCACCCGCTGTTCCCAGGTCACCTGATTCAGGTCCTGGTTGTTGAACACACAGACCACCCACTTCGGATTCGCCCAGTCGCGCCAGTATTTCGCGACCGTGATCAGCTCCGCCATGTTGTTCATCTGCATCGCGCCATCACCGACCAGCGCGATCACCGGTCGGTCAGGATGCGCGATCTTGGCGGCGATTGCGTACGGCACAGCAGCACCCATCGACGCCAGGCCACCCGACAGGGAACACATCATGCCGCGTCGGATCTTCAGGTCGCGAGCGAACCAGTTGGCACACGAACCAGAGTCGCTTGTAATGATCGCGCGCTCAGGCAGGCGCGGCGAAAGCTCCCACACCACTCGCTGCGGATTGACCGGATTGGCCGAGGTCATGGCGCGACTTTCGAGCACCTTCCACCACTCGGCGACATCCTTTTCGATCTGCTTGCGCCAGGAGCGATCCTGCTTCTCGTCCAGCATCGGCAACAGGGCGCGCAAAGTTTCGGCCGAGTCGCCATTCAGGTTGACCTCCATCGGATAGCGGAGGCTCAGCATATCCGGCTCGATGTCGATCTGCACGCCGCGGGCCTGGCCTTCCTTGGGCAGGAACTCGGAGTACGGGAAGCCCGAGCCGATCATCAGCAGCGTGTCGCACTGCGTCATCATTTCCCAGCTGGGCTTGGTGCCGAGCAGGCCGATCGAGCCGGTCACCCAGGGCAGTTCGTCAGGCAGCACCGCCTTACCCAGCAGCGCCTTCGCCACGCCGGCACCCAGCTTTTCGGCAACCGCAATCACCTCGTCGGTGGCCCGCAGCGCGCCGGCACCGACGAGGATCGCGACCTTCTTGCCGGCATTGAGCACCTCTGCAGCACGGCGCAGGTCCTGCTGGCGCGGCACCACCACAGGATCGGAGTAGCCCACCCCCGAGTGGACTGTACCGTGCGCCCGCGGCGGCTCGCTGTAATCCGCTTCCTGAAGGTCGGT
Organism: Acetobacteraceae bacterium; assembly: GCA_035701785.1. Lineage (GTDB taxonomy): Bacteria > Pseudomonadota > Alphaproteobacteria > Acetobacterales > Acetobacteraceae > JAMXLO01. Next base: position 2,732 of record DASSRN010000052.1, read on the forward strand.
GGGGAACACCAGAGCCGTGACGCGACGGCGACCCTTGGCGATCCGCATGGCGCGATCCACCAGATGTCGAACCTGCGCCGGCGCACTCGCCTGCTGGACGAAGTCGCCGGCCACATCCTTGAACATGCTCTGGAGATCAAGTTCCTGCTGGTAATGGCCGCCGATCGCAGTCCGCTTTTGCTGACCGGCGATCGCCAGAACCGGCATGTGATCCAGTCGCGCATCGTAAAGTCCGGTGATGAGGTGCGAAGCGCCCGGACCCGATGTCGCAAGGCATACGCCAACTTCGCCGGTGAACTTCGCGTATGCGGACGCCATGAAGGCAGCCATCTCCTCGTGGCGCGTCTGAATGAAGCGGAACTGCCCGTTCGACCGGTTCAGCGCTCCCAGGAGGCCGTTCACGCCGTCTCCCGGGTAGCCAAATATTGTGTGAACACCCCAGTCGTGCAGACGATGCCAAAAGAAGTCGCCGACTGTTTGGCTCATGGTAGATCGCCCCGCCGTGCTTAACTGGGGCGGAAACGCGCGCTTGAGGCGCCCGTTTTCTGCCCACAGCATCACGGTAGCCGGAGAGATGTGAAGCGAAAGCAATCTGCCAAAGCTGAACGGCGCGCACGCCGCTTCGTTCGATGTGCGTGCCCCGGGAGTGGTTTCGATGCAGCATGTGGTGGTGATCACCGGCGCCAGTGCCGGTGTTGGTCGGGCTGCCGCGACAGTGTTCGCACGCAAAGGCTGCGCAGTGGCGCTGATTGCGCGAGACCGCAGCCGTTTGGAGGACGCCGCAGCAGAGGTGCGTCGCTGCGGGGTACCGGCCATGGTGGTGACAGCCGATGTCACTGACCATTCGGCGCTGGCCGATGCGGCCGGCAGGATCGAGCAGGAGCTGGGGCCGATCGACGTCTGGGTGAACAACGCCATGGCGACGATCTTCGCCCCGTTACAGCAAATCAGCCCCGACGAGTTCCGCCGCGCGACCGAAGTCACCTATCTCGGGCAGGTCTATGGCACGATGGTCGCACTGGCCCGCATGCGGCCGCGGAATCACGGTACCATCGTGAACGTTGGCTCCGCGCTGGCCTATCGAGCGATCCCGCTGCAATCGGCCTATTGTGGCGCGAAACATGCGGTCCGTGGCTTCACCGACTCACTGCGCTCCGAACTGCTGCACGATGCCGTGGGTGTGCATCTGACCATGGTGCACCTGCCGGCGCTGAACACGCCACAATTCGACTGGGCACTGAACCGTACTGGCCGGCGCGCGCAACCTGTGCCGCCGATTTTCCAACCGGAGCTTGCCGCACGAGCCATACTGTTCGCCGCTTTCAATCGTCGGCGCGAGGTTTGGGTGGGTATGCCGACGGTGAAGACGATCCTGGCCAATCGGCTGTTTCCCGGTCTGCTGGATCGCGTGCTGGCAGGCATCGGCTATTCCGGGCAGCTTACCGCTGAGACGCAAAGTGCTGATGCGCCGGCAAATCTCTTCGGCACAGTCCCCGGCTACCATGGGGCACATGGCCGGTTCGACGGGCGCGCCAGAGCGACAAGTTGGCAGTTCCTTGCCAGCGAGCATCGTGGCGCCACCCTGGGATTGGCCGCATTGGCCATCGGCGCGCTGGCAGGTGCCTGCCTGCCACGGAGCGTTCGTCAAAGGCGCAAGAAGGCGTTGACGAGTAGATAGGCCACGCAGCAGGTCACGAGCGGGATGTCCGGGATCAGCTTTCGTCGATGATCGCGTAAGCCTCGATTTCGACGCGCATCTGCGGGCGTACGAGTGCGCTCACCTCCACCATGGTGGCGGCAGGTCGGATATGGCCGAACACTTCGCTGTGCGCCCTTCCCACACCGTCGGCATCCCCGATATCCGTAACATAGATCACCGTGCGCACCACGTCGTCGATGCGGGCCCCAGCCTGCTCCAGAGCACGACGGATCGTGGCGAGAATGTCCTGAGCCTGCCCATACGCATCGGCAGCGAGTGCATCACCGCGTGCGACGGTGCCGGCGACATGTACGTGCGCCCCAACACGCACAGCGCGGCTATATCCGTAGATCTGCTCCAGCGGACCGCCGGATGAAATCACCTGTCTTGCCATTGGCACAAACTCCCCGACCTCGCTACGGCAGCCCGGTTGTCTCCCGGGTCTCCAGCATGATCTCGTCCAGACGGCGACCAGGCGTGAAGGCAGCCAGTCCGTTTGGACGCTCTACGCCGTCGGGCATGCGGGGACACGTCTCCACCTCGTCGATCACCGTGCGCACAGGGAACTTCGCAGCATAGATCGGCAAGGCATAGTCCTCCTCCTCATCGCCGACGCCCTTCTCGCGGATCTTGCCGGACGCCTGTTCGATCTCCATACCGATGACGGTCGTTGCCTTCAGTTCCTGTGCCGTACTCGGTCGCAGAGTTGCCGCCCGACCCGGATAGAAGCGGTCGATCATCCGATCCAGCGCGCGCGACTTCTCTTCGGGGTCGTCGATGACGTGCGCGACGCCGAAGCACATAGCGGCGCGGTAATCGACCGAGTGGTTGAACCCACAGCGGGCGAGCACCAGGCTATCCAGATGAGTAACGGTCAGGCACACCGGTAACCCGTCGCGCTGTGATCGCAGCATTCTGCTGGCCGAGGAGCCATGCCAGTAAAGGTGATCGCCCTCGCGCCAGAATGCGGTCGGCGTGCAGTAGGGTTGGCCGTCGATGACATACGCGATGTGGCAGATCATCGCTGCGTCAAGGATGCGATGGATGCTCGCCCGATCGTAGCGGCCGCGCTCGTGCAGGCGACGAAGGCGGTTGCGATTGGATACCTCGTAACCGTCTGCGCCGGCATCGACCGTCCTCGACATGGGTGCTCCTCAAGATCCTGTTATCACAGCATGACCCACCGCAAGCCGAAGCGACAGGGCCATTTCGGGAGGAGCACCCGGACCACTCGGCGTGATCCGATGCGGGCGACCACCTCGCGGCGATCGTCCGCACCGCGAACAGCACCTACTCGACGATGATCTGCCCGTACATCCAGGGATGCGGCGTGCAGATATAGTAGTAGTTGCCAGGCTTATCGAAAGTGACCGCCTTCGACTGACCGGGCATCAGCGTTCCGGTGTCCCAGGCGCCGAATTTGCCGTTCTCGAACGACGTGGCCGTATGCGGCGTATCGCCCGAGTTGGTGAAGGTCACCGCCGTCCCGGCCTTGATGCGGTCCCGCTTCGGGAAATAGCCGAACTCGATGTTATTGTCGCCGATCTTCACCGTGTCCGCGTTGTCGGCGATCGGTCCGGTCTGCGGTCCGGCAATCGTCGGTGGCTGCACCGGAGCCGCCGCCGGAGACAGCTTACCGTCGAGCGCGAACGCCCAGACCGCGTCGCCATTGGCGCTGCCGACGCCCTGGTTGCCGCCGGCGACGATAGCGATGTACTCCTGGCCGTCGACCTCATAGACCATCGGCGGCGCCTCGGCGCCGAACCCGGTCTGGAACTGCCACAGGACCTCGCCGGTCTTGGCATCGCGCGCGTGGATCGCACCGCCCGGATCACCATGCAGCACCAGCCCGCCCGCCGTCGTGGTCGAACCGCCGCCACTGCCGACGCGATACGGTACCGCCTGCTGCCAGGCGATCTTGTTGCTGTTGCCACGGATTGCCGTCCAGTTGCCGCTCATCTCCGAGCCGATTGGCGCAGCCTGCGTGCCGCCGTTGTACTGCTTGCCCTTCTTGTAGGCGTCGCCGTACCGCGCAAAGGCGCTGGTGCGGATCGTCCCCGGCACATAAAGGAACCCGGTTTCAGGATTGAAGGACATCGGCGACCAGTTCGTGCCGCCGACGCCGGATGGTTGGACAAGTGTGGGCTCCTCCCAGAAGGATTCGAAGATGCAGCCGACCCGCTCGAAACCTTCCATCGGCTTGGCGCATTGCGGCACAGTCGCATCGCCGATCGGATAGGGCTGGGTCTTGGCGGTCTTCTGCCGCGGCTCTTGTGGTACGGGCTTTTCCTCGATGCCGACCAGCGGCTTGCCGTTGGTGCGGTCGAGTATATACACCCAGCCGGTGCGCCCGGCCTGAGCGATGCCCTTGCGCGGCTGCCCATCGATCACCGTATCGAACAGCAGCGAAGGGCTCGCCGCATCATAGTCCCAGATATCGTGATGGACCTCCTGGAAGTGCCAGGCGTATTCGCCAGTCTTCGCGTTCAGCGCCACGACTGAGGCGCAGAACAGATTGTCGCCCTCACGCAGCGATCCATCGTAGTCCGGCCCGCAATTGCCGATGGAGAAATAAATGAGCCCAAGCTGTGGATCGAGCGCCGGGGTGTTCCAGATCGTCGCACCGCCGTGCTTGTAATGCTCGGTGCCGGCCGGCCAGGTGTCACCGCCGACATCGCCTGGCGCAGGCAGCGTATACCACCGCCATAGGATCTTGCCGGTCTTCGCGTCGAGCGCAGTCAGGCGGCCGCGCACACCATATTCTCCACCGGTGATACCGCTGTAGACGATGCCGTCGTAATACAGCGGCGCGCTGGTGATCCCGTAACCATCCTGCCAGACCTCGATCGATGTTTTCCACACCTCCTTGCCGGTCTTGCTGTCCAGTGCGACGACATTGGCATCGAGCTGACCGATGAACAGCATCCCCTCGCCCATCGCCAGCCCGCGATTGTCCCAGCCACAGCAGACGCTGGTGAGCTTCTGGTCGAGTCCCGACCACCGCTCCCACAGGATCTCGCCGGTCTTCGCGTTCAGTGCGAATACGTCGTCGTTGCCGGTCGAGACGTACATGACGCCGTCCTTCACCAACGGCGTCGCCTCGAATGAATACTTGCCACCGACCCCGGAGCCTTTCAGGTGCGTCACCCACGCTCCCTTCAGTTGCTTGACGTTGCTCGTGTCGATCTGCTTCAGAGTCGAATAGCGCTGGTTTGTCGTATTCCCGCCATTGGTCACCCAGTCCTTGCCGACCGGGCTCTGTAGCAGCTTGTCGATTTCGGGATCTGCCGCCTGAGCTGCTCCAACACCCGCGAACAGCAAGCACATTGCCGCCGCGGCAGCTACATGTCGTCCGTGCCGCATCGTTTCCTCCGTTTATTGACGGGCGCTTCCGGCCCGCGCCGTCAGCCTAGCCTCACCCCGGGTTGTCGCCAACTCACACGACGACCCTGCGATACAGGTGCCACGTCGCATGCCCCAGCACCGGCAGGATCACCACCAGGCCAAGGAAAAGCGGTACCGACCCGATCACCAGCCCTGCCGCAACGATCAGCCCCCAAATCGCCATCGTGCCGGGGCTCGCCGCCACAGCGCGCATCGATGTGGAAACGGCTGTGCCGATGCCGGCATTGCGATCCAGCAGCAGTGGGAACGACACCACGCTGATCGCCAGCACCAACAGGGCGAACAGGAAGCCAACGCCGATGCCGACCACGATCATTGTCCAGCCTGCACTGGTGCTGAATACATCGCTGGTAAAGGCGGCGATGGACACCGGCGGCTGCGTCCCGAACGTGACGACATAGATGATCTCCGCCGCCACAAGCCACAGCAGGAACAGGCCGATCAGCATCAGGCCAAGCAGCACGATCGCGCCGATCGACGGTGCGCGCAGCACGCCGAACGCATCGATCCAACGGACGGTGTCGCCGCGCTCGCGCCGCCGGCTCATCTCGTTCAGACCGATCGCCGCGAACGGTCCGACCAGCGCGAAACCGGATGCCAGTGGAAAAAGCAGCGGCAGAAGTCCGTAGCCTGAGGCGAGGCGCCCCAGCACGAGGCCGATCACCGGATAGATCACGCACATGAAGATCACGTCGGTGCGGTTGGCTTCGAAGTCGGCAATGCCGCGCGCCAGCGCATCACGCAGATCGCGTATCCCGATCTGCCGGACAGCAGGCGCCGCGCCATCGGCACTGCCCTCGCGCCAATATTCTTCCGGCTTGGCGGCGCCGATCTCGTGCGCAGCCTGTCGGATCTGGTCCCACCCCCATGCGGGCGGACTTTGTATGACCATGCTCGTTCCTCCCGAAGCCAGTGGCCGGGGAGCGGCAGCCGTCAGAGAGCCACGGCTCCCCGCGGCGTGAACGATACCGCCGCGGGGGCAATCCTATGTCATCACAAAATCCCGACCGTCAGCGCCCGGCGGTTGCCAGCCGTGGATCGGCGGCAGGCACCGAGATGCCGCCGCCGCGATCGGAGGCGAAGGTGCTGGCCTCCTGCGCACCGGCACCTGCGCGCCGGCCAAACGATTCGACCAACGGCACATCGGCCGGGTCAATCGGCGGCATCCGCGGCTTGCGTGCCAGCGCCTGCTCGATGAACGGCGCAAGTTCCGCCTGCTTCTGCTTCTCGCGCACGGCGTCGCGCGCCTTGAACTCGGGCAGCAGCGTCTGTGCGAACAGTTCCAGCGATTCACAGATATGTTCGTGCCGGTTGGTGCCGGACTGCTGCACGAAGATCACCTGATCGACGCCCGCGTCCTCGTAACCCTTCAGATGCGCGCGCACCTGATCCGGTGTGCCGATGCCGCCGCGGCCGGCATTGTCCGGCAGGCTGTCCTTCACCTCAAGAAAGCGCTCCCAGATGTTGCTCACGCCCGGCTTGTGATCGCCGAAGATGCCGACATAGCCCAGCGAGTAGCCGAAGAAGCGGAAGCCATCGAGACCGCGCCGTATCGCCTCCTGCTCGTCCGTATGGCACGACATGCCGGTTACCAGCGCGATGTTCGGATTGACGCTGTGGCCGAGTGGCACGCATTCCGATGACTTGATGATGTCGTAGTATTCCTGCACCCACTTCGCGGCGATCTCGGGCGCGAGGAACGCAAAGGTCAGCGCGCCCAGCCCGGCCCGCGCCGCGCGATGGATCGTCTCGCGCTTGGAGCATGCCACCCAGATCGGCGGATGCGGCTTCTGCACCGACTTCGGCACCAGGTTGCGGCACGGCATCTGGAAGTACTGGCCGCGGAAGCCGGGATAGGGGCGCATCGCCAGCATGTTGGCGGCCTGCTCCGTCGCCTCGCGCCACATCGCGCTCTTTTCCTCGGGCACAATGTCGAAGCCTTCCATCTCCAGCGCTGTCGCCGACTCACCGGTGCCCCAGTCCGCACGGCCGTTGGACACAAGGTCCAGCGTCGCGATGCGTTCTGCGACACGGGCGGGATGATTGTACCTGGGCGGCATCAGCACGATGCCGTGGCCGAGACGGATGCGTTGCGTGCGCTGCGAGCAGGCGGCGAGGAAGATCTCCGGCGCGGACGAATGCGAGTACTCTTCCAGGAAGTGGTGCTCGACCTCCCACACGTAATCGATGCCCAACTTGTCGCCCAGTTCGACCTGCGCCAGTGCCTCCTGGATGACGCGACGTTCCGAGTCTTCACTCCAAGGCTGCGGGCACTGGTGCTCGTAGAACATGCCGAATTTCATCGGATCGCTCCTCCTTGGGTTTGGCTGCCTCTACGCCTTGTCGACGCCCCAGAACACCGGCGCCGAGCCCTTCAACATTCCGGTGATATTCGAACGCCACGCCGCCTGCGGCAGATACTGTCCGAGCGGGATCGTCGGCACGTAGTCGAACGCGGCGGCCTGGAACGCCGCTTCCTGCCTGTGCCTTTCAGTTTCGTTCGGCGCGTCAATCCATGCCTCGTAGGCCGCCTCGATCTTCGGTGCGTCGGGCCAGCCGAACCAAGCCTTCGCGCCCGGGCTGCGCAGCGTGTTCGCCAGCATCGGATCGACGAACTCGGGACCCGGCGCGCCGGCGGGGAAGATCGACCAGCCGCCCTTGTCCACCGGCTCCTTGCTGGTGCGCCGCTGTACCACCGTGCCCCAGTCCACCATCTGCTCGTCGATGTTGAGCCCGACCTTGCGGAATGCATCCGCCACCACGGTGATGAACGCGTTGTAAATCAGCTGGTCAGTCGGATGCAGCAGCACGATGCGCTCGCCGCCATAGCCCGCCTTGTCCAGCATCGCCTTCACTTCGGCCGTACTCCAGCGCTTGCGGCGATACTCCATGCCGGTATCGTTGGCGGCCGGCGAGCCGGGCAGGAAGAACCCCATCGGCGCGCGCCAACCCGATTCATCCTCGCCCATGGCGGCGATCAACGCCTCGCGCGGATCGACTGCCGCCATCATCGCCTTGCGCACGCCCACATTGCTGGTCGGCGCGTTCAGGCTGTTGGGCCGCAGGATCGCCACCGTGCCGTAGATGTCGATCAATCCCGTGGTCACGCCTGAGGCACCCTTCAGCATGGGGATCAGGTCGGGCGACGGCAGTTCCAGCCAGTCCACCTCGCCGGCCGCCATCGCGTTCGCCGCCGTGGCCGGGTCGGGAATGATGCGCCACTCGACGCGATCCAGCAGAACCTTGTGGCCGCCCGCGGTGTACGACGCCGGCTCCTGGCGTGGCACATATTTGTCGAACCGCACGAATGCCGCGTGGCTGCCGGAGACGTATTCGTCAGGCAGGAAGCGGAACGGCCCGCAGCCGACGATCTCGTTGAGCTGCTTGAACGGGTCTGTCGCAGCCAGCCGCTCCGGCACGATCACCGGCTGCGGCTGCACCTTCGACAGAAAGTGCGCGAGCAGCGGGAACGGCTTGTTCAGCCGCCATACCAGCGTGCGGTCGTCCGGCGCCTCGAGCGCCGCGACACGGGGATTGATCGTCTCACTGACCGCGTCGCGCTTCAGCCAGCGCTGCAGCGAGGCGACGCAGTCGCGCGCCAGCACCGGTGTGCCGTCGTGGAACACCAGGCCTTCGCGCAGCTTCATCGTCCAACGCTTGCCATCGTCATCGATCGTGTGGCCCGCGACCATCTGCGGCTGCGGGTTGAACGATTCGTCGCGGCCATACAGCGTCTCGTAGACCATCATCGAGAAATTGCGGGTGACCGTGGCGGTGGTCCACACCGGATCGAGGCTGGTGAGATTGGCCTGCGGCACAAAGATAAGGGTCTTGGCGGTGGCGCCGATCGAGGGGCGGGCGAGCGGCAGGGCAGCGGCCGCTGCCGCGGACGTGATGAAGGCACGGCGTTTCACGGTCGTCTTCTCCCGGGTGGTCTTTGCCCTCCGGTTTTCCGCGGTTTAGCCGGGAGACGCAATCACCCCTTAACCGCCCCCGCCGACAGCCCCTGCACCACAAAGCGCCGCAGGAGCAGCACCAGGATCACTGTCGGGGCCAAGGCAATCAGGCAGATCGCCATCGTCAGGTTGAAGAACGCGAACACGTCGCCGACCAGCGAGGCGATCATCACCGGCAGGGTCATGAACTCGGCACGGTTGTTGAGGATCAGCGGGATCAGCAGGTCGTTCCAGGCGATAACGAAGACAATGGCGCCATACGAGGCGAGCGCCGGTGCGGACAGCGGCAGCGTGATGCGCAGGAACGCGGTGAAGCGCGAGCAGCCATCGATCCGCGCCGCGTCGTCGAGTTCCTGCGGAATGGTGGCGAAGTACGGCACCAGGATCAGGATGCCGTACGGCAACAGGAACCCGGTCTCGGCGATGATGACGCCCCAGATCGCGTTCAGGAGCCCCATCTGTCGGAAGGTCACGTAGAGCGGGATCATCAGCACGATGATCGGCACAAAGCGCGCGAACACGTTCACGCTCATCAGCCAGATCACCCAACGCGAACGAAGCCGCACGACGGTATAGGCGGTGAGTGACGCGAACACCAAGGTCAGCAGCGTGACGCTGACCGCGATCACCGTGCTGTTGATCAGCGCATAGTGGAACTTCTTGATGTTGTCCGGCAGGTAGGTCGCCTGTTCGAATACCTTGCCGCGCTGCGCCCCGCCCGAGACGATCACGCGGAAGTTGTCGAGCGTCCATTCCGGTGCCCACAGGCCGCGCGTGTCGGCGTGCAGGCTCTTCTCCGACTGCATCGCGCCGAACACCACGGCGATCAGCGGCAGCAGGAAGAACGCGATGACCAGGAGGTTCGCCACATGCAGCGCCGCACGTTTCCCGGTGTCGCGACGCATCAGCGGATCCGCCGATAGATCAGGCCGACATAGCCGATAGCGAGCAGCCCGATGATCATCGCCAGCACGTACGCCGAGGCCGCGCCGACACCGATGTCGAAGGGAGGCGAGAAGCCCTTCTTATAGCTGTACCACGCGGCGACCCACGTGGCGTCGCCAGGCCCACCCTGGGTGATCGCCAGCACCTCGTCGAACACCGCAAAGGCGAACGACGTGCGCAGCACCAGGATCACCACGATGATCGGCCGCAGCAGCGGCAGCGTGATGTGCCAGAAGCGCTGCATCGCGCCGGCGCCATCGACCGACGCCGCTTCGTAGAGTTCGTGATTGATGCCTTGCAGCGCCGCGTGCACCAGCAAGATGGCGAACGGCAAGGTGCGCCAGATATACGGCACGGCAACCGCGAACAGCGCGGTGGTGGGATCGCCGGCCCAGTTCACCGGCGTGCTCGACAGGTGCGTGGTGAACAGTATGCGATTGAGGAAGCCGTATTCGAAGCTGTAGATGAACGACCAGATCAGGCCGCTGGCGATCGGCGGCACCGCGTAGGGGACCAGGATCAGCACCTTGGTGATCCGCCCTGTCCACACCTTCTGGTCGATCAACAGCGCGATCGCGATCGCCATCACGATCTCCAGCGTCACCGAAAAGGCAGTAAAAACCAGCGTGTTCTTCAGCGCCAGCAGGAACAGCCGGTCATCGAAGATGCGTGCATAGTTGGCCCAGCCGACAAATGGGAAGACACCGCGCCGCAGTTCGGCGAGCGACACCTTGTGGAACGACAGAAAGCCCGCGTAGTAGATCGGATAGGCGAGTACCAGCGTCAGCGTCAGCAGAGTTGGCAGGTTCATCACCACGCTGAGCGCCTGCGGCGGCAGTTCCCGGCGGAAGAGGCGCGGCGTCGCGGCCGTCACCCCTTCTGCACCTCCTTGATCGCAGCGATCAGCGTATCACAGCAGGCATCGGCTGTGGTCTGGCCGGTGAGCGCCTTGGACACTTCGATGTTGATACGGTCGGACCACGGGAAGTGCCACGGCTGATAGATCGATGGCACCACCTCGGCCACATAGGTTGCCTTGTCCCAGATCTGAAGGATCTCGACCGGATCGCCCCACGGCTTCCAGCCCTCGGTGATCGCCGTGCTCTTCATCACCGAATTGTAGCCCGAGCCCAGCATCGCATCGCGCGCCAGGTTGATCGCCTGGCTATACTGCCCGTCCTTGGTTTTGCCACCGAGATACTGCAGCAGCTTCCAGGCCCACTCCTTGTCGCGATTCGCGGTGCACAGGAAATAGACATGCGTATCGCCGATCGTCTTGCCGTCACCCGGCGAGCCAAACACCTTGATCTTGCCCGCGTTCGGCGACTGCGCCGGATCGTTTGCGATGTTCAGCCCGTAATGGTGGTTCGGCCCGCGGTACAGGTTCTTGCCGGCGCCGAACAGCTTGGCCGACCCGGTGAACTGCTGCTTCAGTGATTCCGGATCGGCGAGATCTTCCTTGAAGGTCTGGATCCACCACTTCAGCGTTTCGCGCGCGACCGAGCAGGGACCGAGCTGATGATTGCCCTGCTTGTCGAAGAACACACCGCCGCGGTTCCAGGTCATCTGGTACCAGGTGCCCGGCAATTGCTCGAGCCCGACGCCCGCGACCCACAGGATCGGGTACTCGGCAACCTTGTCCTTCTTCGCCTTCCGCAGCTGTTCCAGCAGTTCGTCGTAGTTCTTGAACGGCTCGAACTTCGCCTTGTCCATCAGGTCGGTGTAGTAGTTCCACACCCACACCGTGGAGAAATACGGCAGCCCCATCAGCTTGCCGTCGTACACCGCGACCTGTCGCGCACTGTCGGTAAGGTCGGCGAGATAGTCCTTGGCGCCGGGCAGGTCATCGAGCGGCTCGACCAGACCCTGGCTGATGAAGTTGGGGAACGAGAACGGCGAGGACTGCGACACGTCGATCGTCTCGCTGCCCGCGTACATCGTCATCAGCTTGGCGGGATGGTCGTTGAACGCGGAGATCGTCGAATCGACCGTCACACCCCAGTCGGCTTTGAACTTCGCGGAAATCTTCGTGTAGATGTCGCCATAGGTCCAGACGACGAAGTTAAGCCTGTCCACTTTGGTTTTCGGCGCGACGGCCCAAGGACCGGCTGCTTGCGCGGCGGCTTCGCGTGTACTCAGCAGCGACGCACCGGCTGTGGCCATCAGCAAGTGGCGCCTGCCAAGCCGGCGCGCGGCCGCAAAGTTCCCGTTCATTACGAAGCCCCCGGATTGTTTTGCTGGCGACGCTCCTACGCTCATGCCCCAACTGTCAACCACGAACCGCGCTTGCGCCGACCCACCCGACTGCGCCACCTTTGCCCGTTCCTGACAAGCAGGGTGCATCGGACGCGATGGCAGGCGTGCGCGAGAAGAAACCACGGGCGAAATCGGGCGGCAGGTCCCGTCGCCGGGTCGAGGACGCCGGGCTGCTGGAACCGCTTGCGCCATCGGACACTTTCGCGCCGCTGGCCACCGAGCGGCTGATCCTGCGCCCGCTGATCCCGGAAGACGCGGAGGCACTGCACAACCTGGTCAACGATTTCGAAGTGGCGCGCAACCTCTCCGTCGTACCGTTTCCCTATCCGCGGGAACTTGCCGACGAGTGGATCGAATCGACTCGGCGCACACTTGCCGACGGCAGCGCCTTTCACCTGGCGATCACCGGACGCGAAGGGGAGCACGAGATCCTGGTCGGTGTGGTCGGTGTCAGGGTCGACGCGCCGCACCGGTGCGGGCGGATCGGCTACTGGGTTGGCCGCCGCTTCTGGGGTCATGGCGTCGCCACCGAGGCTGCGCAACGGCTCGCGCGCTGGGCGCTGGCCAATCTCGACATCGACCGACTGGAGGCCGGAGTGATCACCGACAATCCGGCGTCAGCCGCAGTGTTGCGCCGCATCGGCTTTCGCCAGACCGGCGAACGGACCGATGCGTTCCTGGCGCGCGCCGGCGACTACCCCGTGTGGGTCTTCCAGGCGACGCGCGACGACATCTTCGGCGACGTCGAGCCCCCGCGCGAGGACGGCCGCCGGCCGATGCTGCTGGTGGCTGCCTGCGCATTGATCGACGCCGATGGTCGCGTGCTGTTGGCACGTCGGCCGGAAGGCAAGAAGATGGCGGGGCTGTGGGAATTTCCCGGCGGCAAATTGCACGCCGGCGAGACCCCTGAGGTGGCGCTGATCCGCGAACTGAAGGAAGAGCTGGGCATCGACGTGTCCGCCGCTTGCCTTGCTCCATTCGCCTTCGCTTCCCACGCCTACGAGCACTTCCATTTGCTGATGCCGCTGTATCTCTGCCGCCGCTGGAAGGGCACGCCTACCGCGCGCGAGAACCAGACGCTTGCCTGGGTACGGCCGCAGCGGCTGGCCGAATATCCCATGCCGCCTGCTGACAAACCGCTGATCCCGCTGTTGCGAGACTTCCTATAGGTGAACGAACCACCACCAGTCCCCGAATTTGAGACTGCCCGTCTGCGGATTCGTCGCCTTGCGCCGGAAAACGCGCCTGGACTGCATCTCGCCTATGCCGATGCGGATGCGATGCGGTTCTGGGACGGGCCACCGAGCCGTAATCTTGCCGAAACGGAAGAACGTATCCGCCGATCAGCATACGTCGACCCGAGCTGGCATGCCGCATGGGCACTGCTCGCCAGCCCAGACGACCAGTTTGTCGGAATGATCAACTATCATGGTCGGCAGGACGCACACCGGCGACTGGCATTAGGCTGGATCCTGGTGCCGAGGTATGAGCGACAGGGGTATATGTCGGAGGCGGTTCGCGCGGTGTTGTCATACTGCTTCGAAACTCTGCATGTGCATCGGGTCGAGGCAGAGATCGAGCCATCGAACATCCGCTCGATCCGGCTTGTCGAACGGCATGGATTCCGCCGCGAGGGATTGCTGCGAGACCGGGTCTGGGCTGGCGGGGAGCCGCGAACAATAATGATGTATGCTCTGCTCCGTCCAGAATGGAACGCATCATGCCAGTGACCAACCCCACTGCCTGCGTGCTGGTGATCGGCAACGAGGTGCTGTCCGGCCGCACGCAGGATGCCAATATCCGCTTCCTCGCACAGGGTCTCGGCGCGATCGGCATACCGCTGCGCGAGGTGCGCGTGATCCCCGACGTGCCGGAGACGATCGTCGGCACAGTGAACGAGGTGCGCGCGAAGTTCGACTACGTGATCACCACGGGCGGCATTGGGCCCACGCATGACGACATCACCAGCGAATGCGTCGCTGCCGCGTTCGGCGTGCCATGGGAACCGCATCCCGAAGCCTGGGCGCGCATGGAACGCAGCTACAAGCCAGGCGAATTCAACGCAGCACGCCAGCGCATGGCGACGATGCCGCGTGGCGCCACACTGATCGATAATGCGATGTCGGTGGCCCCCGGCTTCCAGATCGGCAACGTCTACGTGATGGCGGGCGTGCCACGCGTGATGCAGTCCATGTTCGAATGGCTGGCGCCGCGGCTGAAGGGCGGTGCGCCGATCGTGTCACGCGCGGTGCATGTCACGGGACTGGCGGAAGGGATCATCGCGGCACCACTGGGCGAGATCCAGGCACGCTATCCCGCAATCGATATCGGCAGCTATCCGTTCTATCGCCCGGGCGGCAACGGCGTGTCGATCGTCGCGAAGGGAACGGATGCGGCGGCGGCAGAGGCGGTGATCGCGGAGGTGACGACGATCATTTCCGGCTTCGGCAAGGTGCCGATCCCTGGGGAGCCAGAAGGCTGAACCCGGTTCAAAAATAGTTCCAGAAATTCGACTCCCGCGCCTCTTGCGGCAGTCCATCGAACACGATCTGCCCGTTGTTCATGATGATCACCCGATCGGCGATCTTCATCGCCGCGGCGACATTCTGCTCCACCAGGATCGCGGTCATCGCATGCGCCTTGCACACATCGTGCACCTGCTGGAACAGCCGCTCCACCAGGTTCGGCGCCAGGCCGATCGATGGCTCATCCAGCAGCAGACAGCGCGGCGTGCCGAGGATCGCCAGCGCTAATGCCAGCATCTGCTGCTGACCGCCGCTCAGACTGCCGGCGCGCGTGGTGCGCCGCTCATCGAGCACCGGGAACAGCCGATAGACTTCGGCGATGCCGAACATCGCCGTCCCCGCCACGTTGCGCGCCGCCACCACATCGATGTTCTCGGCAACATTGAGGTCGGGAAAGATTCCGCGTCCCTCGGGCAGCAGCCGCAGCCCCATCGCGACGCGCTGCGCCACGTCGAAACGCTCGATCCGCCTTCCGTCGAACGTCACTTCGCCCGCGCGCGGCGGCAGCAATCCCATCACCGCCTTCAGCGTCGTGGTCTTGCCGGCGCCATTGTGTCCGAGGAACGCCAGAATCTGCCCTGGTTCCAACGTGAAGGACACGTCCTGGATCACAGTCTTGGGGCCATAGCCCGCCGCCAGTCCGGACAATCGCAGCAACATCAGAGCGCGCCGCCGAAGTAGATTTCGGCCAGCGCCGGGTCGCTGATGATCGACTGCGGCGTGCCCTGCGCCATCAAATGACCCTGGTGCAGGAACAGCACGTCGTCGGCGATCTGCTGCACCACGCGCGTGTTGTGCTCGACAACTAGCAGGGTCTTGCCCTCACTCTGCAATCGCCGCAGCAGCGCCATCACCGCATCCAGTGCGCCAGCCGACAGCCCCGACGCCGGTTCATCCAGCAGCAGCAGTTCCGCGCCGGTCGCCAGCACGCGCGCCACCGTAAGCAGCTTCTGCTCGCCATAGGACAGGTTGCGCACGAGATCATGCGCGCGGTCGGCCAGCCCGACGTGTTCCAGCGTCGCCAGCGCCTCCTGCCGCCGCCGCCGCTGCGCACGCGCTGTGTGCAATGGCCGAAATATCGCGCCGACCGGCTCCTCGCCGAACTGGCTGCCGATGCCGATCATCACGTTGTCCAGCGCGGAAAGATCGGTGAACAGCCGCAGGTTCTGGAAGGTGCGGGCAATTCCGGCATGCACGATCGCCTGCGGCCGCAGCCCGGTCAGCCGCCGGCCGCGAAAATGCACGCTGCCCTCGTCCGGGGCCAGGAAGCCGGTGATGGCGTTGAAGATCGTCGTCTTGCCGGCGCCGTTCGGGCCGACAAGGCAAGTCACCCGCCCCTGCTCGATGGTGAAGCTGCACTCCTGCAGCGCGCGCAGCCCACCGAAGCGGTGGTCGAGGCCGCTCACCTGTAGATACGACGTCATAGCCGCTCGCCCGCCAGACCCTGTGGGCGGAACAGCATGAAGGCGATCAGCAGCAGGCCGTAGATCAGCTGCCGTGCCGCGGCAGCGATGGTAGTCGGAATGTCCACCAAGGTCAGCAACTGCGGCAATGCCAGCAGAAGGAATGGACCGATGATCGAACCTGCCAACGTGCGCGCGCCACCGACCACGATCATCGTCAGCAGCAGGATCGAGGCATCGAGGTCGAAGGAAAACGGATCGATGAAGCTCAGGAACGTGGCGTAGAGCCCGCCCGCAGTGCCGGCGAACGCGCCCGCCAGCGCCGCGGCCGCCACCTTGGCGCGCAGCACGTTCTTGCCGGCGGCGGCCACCGCCAGTTCGTCCTCGCGGATCGCCCGCAGCAGGCGTCCGAATGGCGCGCGCATGATCAGCCAGAACGCAAGGCAACCCAACGCACAGGCAGCCGTGCACAGCAGCAGGTAGTGCGGCGTGGTATCGATCGACAGGCCGAAGATGTCGGGAGGCGGAATGCCGGGCAGGCCGTTGGCACCGCCCGTGCCGGCGGACCAATTGATGAACACTGCGGTGGCCAGCAACTGGATGCCGAACGAGGTCACAACGAAATAGTCGCCCGACACACGCAGCGAGGGCAGCGTCACCAGGATGTTGAGTGCGATGCAGCACGCCGCGGCGATGGCGAGCGAGGGGATGAACGACAGCGCGTCGTTCGCCATCATGAAGTGCGCGACGATGTAGGCACCGACGCCGAATACCGCGGCCTGCGACACCGAGAAGATGCCGACGATGCCCACCAGCAGGTTGGTGGACAGCCCCAGCAGCACGTAGATCTCGGCCAGCACGATGTAGGTGTACAGAAAGTCCATCAGCGCGCCGCGGCAAACAGGCCGGTGGGCCGGAACAGCATGAAGATGACGAACACGAAGAACGTGACGCCGATGCTCCACTCGCCGGGCATCACCAGCAGCGACAGGTTCTGCAGCACCGCGATCGCCAGCGACAGCACGAAAGCCCCCGCAATGCTGCCGACCCCGCCGGCGATCATCGCGATGGTGGCGGTCAGCAGCGGCGTCACGCCGTTATACGGTTGCAGCCCGAGATCGAGCGGCACCAGCACGCCAGGCAGGCAGACCAGCGCCGAGGCGACGGCGATCACATAAATATAGACTGTCTGCGGCTGCAGCCGGGTGATGTCGGCCAGCATCGGGTTCGACGCGACGGCACGGATGCGCTTGCCCAGGATCGTGCGGTGCGCAAACCACAGCGTTGCGCCGAGCGCAGCAAGGCTGAGCACGACGGTGAGCAATTGCGTGGCGGTGAGCCGGATGCCGCCCAGCGGCACGATGCGGCTGCTCCATGGCAGCGGAAACTGCAGGATGTTCGGCGTATAGACAGCGGCGATGACGTTCTGGATCACTGCCAGCGCACCCAGCGACGCGATCAGCACCACGAGATGCGTGGCGCGCCGGCGCTCCAGCCGGGCGTAGAGCTGGTGCTGGATAATCGCGCCGAGAGCGGTGCAGGCCACGACAGCCACGAGCAGGGCGATGATTGCGGGCGCACCGTGCGTCACCAGCGACCAGGCAAGATAGCCGGCCAGCGTGTAGATGCCGGCATGCGCGACGTGGAAGATCTTCGTCGTGGCGTAGACCAGCGAGAAGCTGATCGCGACGATGCCCAGCGCGCAGCCGGTGACCAGCCCGTTGGCCAACAGTTGCAGCGGCAGCATCAGCTGTCCCTGGGTCTGACCGCAAGCCGCAACACGTCATGGCCGGCCCTGTGCCGGCCATCCACGACTTCGCTTTGCAAGCGACCGAAAGACCTGGATGGCCGGGACACGCCCGGCCACGACGGGGGAGCGCGCATCGCTACTGCGCCGTCATCTCCTTCAACAATTCGTCTTTGCCGTCGCGCATGATGTTGATGTCCATCGGCACGCTGGCGGTGTTGGTCTTGAACTCCAGCGGGATCAGGCCCTGGAATTTGCGGATCTCGAACAGCGCGTCGTGCAGCGATTCGCCGGTGACCGGCTTGTTGTCGGCCAACACCTTGTCGAGCGTGGTCAGGATGATCTGCGCCGCGTTGTAGTACTGCTTGGCGAAGAACTCCATGTCAGTGCCGTATTTCGCCTTGAACTGAGTGGCCAGGTCAGGCGGTGCATCGATCTTCAGCTGCGTATGCACGAACCCGGCCGACGATGGATCGGCGATGGTGGCGGGATCGGAGAAAAACGTGGTGCCGGCCACGGTGAACTTCAGATCCAGCTGCTTGTACTGTTGCGCCATCTGCTGCAGTCCCGCGGTGATCACCACCAGCATCACGTCAGGCTTGGCATCGGCGATCTTCAGCAGAGCGGGGCGAAAATCGGTCTGGCCGAACTGCGAGGACTCCTGCGCCACGATCGTTCCGCCGGCCTCGGCGTACGACTTCAGGTAGTCGTCGCGGCCGGCCATACCGGCGGCGCCGTTCTCGAACAGGATCGCCGCCTTCTTCTTGCCCTCGCCCACCGCCCAGCGCGAGATCACGTCGATCTCGCCGCCGATCGTCGGCAGAGTGTTGATGAGATAAGGTGACGCTTTGGCCAACCCGTCCGCCTGCGCGCCGGCGTTCACCAACAATACCTTCTTGCGCGTTGCCAACGGCGCCATCGCCAGGCTGGGACCGGAATAGCCGGTGAAGATCACCGGGATATGCTGGAGGTCGGTCAACTTGTTGAACGACAGCACGGACTGGTCCGGCTTTGCCTGATTATCCTCGAACAGCACCTCGATCTGGTTGCCGCGCACACCGCCCTTGGCGTTCGCCTGGTCCACCGCGAACTGTACGCCGCGCATCTCGGCGGTGCCGATCAGGGCGCCCGGCCCGGTCAACGGCAGGATGCCGCCGAAGCGGATCGTCTCGGCGCTCGCCCATGCGCACATGAGGAGAAGGCCGGCCAGCAGACTGGCCATGCCGGTGCAGACTCGGCGCATTTGTGCTGGATCTCCCGCTTTCCCGGACTGGACGGCCGGGAAGCTAGGGCGGCGTGTTCTGAAGGGTCAAGGCGTTGCGGCGCCATGGCCCCCCCTGTAGACCTTGCTGATCCGCCTGACACGCCGGGAGACGCCGCAGAAATGAGCAAGCACGTGGTTGCCGCCGTATCGGATATCCCGCCGGGCAGCCGGAAGCTGGTGACCGTGCGCGGCCGGTCGATCGCGGTGTTCAACCTGGACGGCGAGTTCTTCGGCCTGTTCAACCGCTGCCCGCACCAGGGCGGCCCGATGTGCGAGGGCATCCTCACCGGCCTGATCGAATCGGATGAGCCGGGCCACTACCGCTATTCGCGCAAGGGCGAGATCATCCGCTGCCCCTGGCACGGCTGGGAGTTCGACGTGCGCACCGGCCAGTCCTATTGCGAGCCCGGGCGCATCCAGGTGCGCTCCTATCCGGTGGAGGTCGCCGAGGGCCAGCGCGTGGTGCAGGGCCCCTATGTCGCCGAGACCGTGCCGGTGACGGTCGAGAAGCAGTACGTTGTGGTCGATGTCTGACGATTCGCTTGCGAAGGCGTAATTTGCCAACACGCCGGAGCGACGCCACATCCGGCCGATGAACCGACGCGCGCTGCTCTGCCTTCCAATGGCCCTGCTGTTGCCGGCCGCCGCGGCCGATGCGCAGACAGTGTTTCAGCCGACCGCGCAGGATCGCGCCGACATGGCGCGGATCGAGACCTATCTCGACGGCGTTCGCACGCTGAAGGCGCACTTCATCCAGGTCGCGCCCAATGGCGCGATCAGCGAGGGCACCGTCTGGCTGGAGCGTCCCGGCCGCATGCGCTTCCAGTACAATCCGCCGAGCCCGCTGCTGCTGGTTGCCGGCCACGGCCTGGTTGTGTTCCGCGACAACCAGTTGAACCAGACCACCAACATCCCGATCGGGCAGACCCCTCTCGGCATCCTGCTGTCGGATCACGTGCGGATGCAGGGCGACGTGACCGTGAACGGCATGCAGCGCCTGCCGGGCCAGATCCAGGTCAGCATGTATCGCACGTCTTCGCCAGGCGATGGCGTGCTGACGCTGGTGTTCGCCGACAATCCGCTGGCCCTGCGGCAGTGGACCGTGCTGGACGCGCAGCGGCAGGAGACTCGGGTGACGCTGTACAACGTCGAACTGGGTGGCCAGTTCGACCAGAAGCTGTTCGATGTGGCTGATCCGCGCGCTTTCCGCCCGGATTCGCGCTGAAAACGCAGCGTTGCGGCGTTTTCATGCCCGCCATCGCAGAAACCGTCTTCATTTTGCCGCAGATTTCGCAGAATATTCTCCGCAATGAGGTCGCCCCGGGTCGTCAAGCCGCTGGTCGGCATTAGCTGCTGCACGAAACAGTTCGGCATCTTCGGCATGCCGAACCACGCCGCCTCCAACACCTATGTGGAGGTCACCGACCAGATTGTGCATGCCGTGCCGGTCCTGATCCCGGCGAACGGGCCGACCGCCGATATAGAGACCCTGCTGGAGCGGCTGGACGGCATCATGCTGACCGGCAGCCGCTCCAACGTGCACCCCAGCTACTATGACGGGCCGCCGCACGCCGAGGGCACCTGGGAGGACATGGCGCGCGACAGCACGACGCTGCCGCTGATCCGTGCCGCGGTTGCGCGCGGCGTGCCGGTGCTGGCGATCTGCCGCGGCTTCCAGGAACTCAACGTGGCGCTAGGTGGCTCACTGCACCAGCGGCTGCAGGACCTGCCGGACCGGATCGACCACTCCTCGCCGATGGTGGCCTCGCGGGAGGTGCGGATCGGCAAGGCGCACGCCATCCGGATCGCTGCAGGCGGCTGGCTGCACCGGCTGGCCGGCACGACAGAGATCGCCGTGAACTCGCTGCACAACCAGGGCGTGAACAAGCTGGCTCCCGGCGTGCGGATCGAGGGCACCGCGCCCGATGGCACTGTCGAGGCTGTACACGTGCTCGCCACGGCCGCCGGACCGGTACCAGGCTTTGCCGTGGGCGTGCAGTGGCACCCGGAGAACGACTGGCGCACCGACGCGGTCTCGCACGGGATCTTCGACGATTTCGCCGCTGCAGTGCACGCCTATGCCGAAGGCGGCCGCCTGGGCGTCGTTTCGGCCGCCGCCGACTAGCATCCCAACGCAGATCCCCTTGTCATCGAGGGGGATTCCTCCGATGTAACGGCCGCGACCGGACCGCACAGGTCCGGTTTCCCGATTAGTATCAGCGCAGGGACCGACCCATGTTCATCGAGACCGAAGGCACGCCAAATCCCGCCACTCTGAAGTTCCTGCCCGGCCGCTATGTGATGGGAAGCGGCACCGCCGACTTCGCCTCGCCGCTCTCTGCCGAGCGCAGCCCGCTGGCCAGTGCGCTGTTCGCGCTGCCGGGGGTGGCCCGCGTCTTCCTGGGCGGCGATTTCATCACCGTCACCAAGTCGGACGCCGCCTCCTGGCAGGGGCTGAAGCCACAGGTGCTGGGCGCGATCATGGAGCACTTCGTCGCCGGCCTGCCGGTGATCGAGGGCGGCGCCGAAGACCACCTGGCCGAGGAGATCGCGCCTGAAGACGAAGAGATCGTCGCCCAGATCAAGGAGCTGCTGGACACGCGCGTGCGCCCGGCGGTGGCCGGCGACGGCGGCGACATCGTGTTCCGCGGCTACCGCGACGGCGTGGTGCGGCTGCACATGCAGGGTGCCTGCTCGGGTTGCCCGTCATCGAGTGCGACGCTGAAACACGGGATCGAGAACATGCTGCGGCACTTCGTGCCGGAGGTCGTGGCGGTCGAACAGGTCGAGCTCTGATGCTCGATGCCGCGGGGCTGGATCTGCTGTTCCGCGAGGCGCGCAGCCACAACAAATTCACCGACCAGCCGGTCACCGACGACGAGTTGCGGGCGCTGCATGAACTGCTGAAGCAGGGGCCGACTTCGGCCAATTCTTCGCCCGCGCGGTTCCTGTTCCTGCGCACCAAGGAGGCGAAAGAGAAACTCGCGCCGGCGCTGTCGGCCGGCAACCACGACAAGACCATGGCGGCACCAGTGACCGCGATCGTGGCCTACGACCCGCGCTTCTACGAAAAGCTGCCAAAGCTGTTCCCACACAACCCGGATGCGATGTCCTGGTTCACGGGCAACGATTCGCTGGCCGCGACCACGGCGTTCCGCAATGGCACCCTCCAAGGCGCTTATCTGATCCTGGCCGCCCGCGCGCTCGGGCTGGATACCGGGCCGATGTCGGGCTTCGACAATGCCATGGTCGATGAGTTGTTCCTGCTGGACCGCGGCTGGCGCTCGAACTTCCTGTGCAACCTCGGCCACGGCGATCCGGAAGGGCTGTTCCCCCGCTCCCCGCGCCTGCACTTCGACGAGGCCTGTGTCCTGCTCTAACCTCCCCCTCCCCTCGCGGGAGGGGGGCGGGGGGAGGGGACGCCTCCCCTACCCATCTACCTGATGCTTGTCCTCGCCCTGGACGCCGCCCTGTCCCGCTGCTCGGCTGCCGTCGTAGCCGGTGGCGACCTCCTCGCCGCCCGCGAAATCGACGCCATCCAGAACCACGCCGGCCTGCTCCCCGCGATGGCCCGGGACGTACTGCACGACGCTGCCCTCACAGTCGCCTCGCTCGACCTGGTCGCTGCCACCGTCGGCCCGGGCAGCTTCACCGGCATCCGCGCCGCCCTGGCCCTGGCGCATGGGATAGCGCTCGCCGGTAGAATCCAGGTGGTCGGCGTAACCGTCGGCGAGGCCCTGGCCGATTCCCTGCCCGCGCTCGGGCAGCGCGAACTCTGGGTAGCGATCGACAGTCGCCGCGGTCGCGTATTCCTGGAGAGGGGCGAGAGTATCGTCTCAGTCCATGTCGATTCACTGCTCCCGCCCGCCGCGAAGGTGGCGTTGGCAGGCGACGCCGCCCCTGCGGTCGCGGCGCGGCTGGCGGCACTCGACGCCGATGTGATGTTGACCGATGCGCGGCTGCCGATGGCCCGACATGTCGCCGTCGTCGCGCAACACAGGGTGGCCGGCCGCCTGCGGCCCCTGCCCGCGCTGCCGCTCTATGTCGACCCGCCGGAGGCCAGGTTGCCGGCCGCTGGGCTGCGCCCTGCGCCGGTCGGATGATTGTCCGGGCCACCGGCGCCCACGTCGCCGCGCTCGCCGCCATCCATGCCACTGCCTTCCCGCCGCGCGAGGCGTGGGGCGAGGACGCCATCTCGCTCCAACTGGCACTGCCCGGCAGTTTCGGCCTGATCGAGCAGCGTGGCGGCATGCTGCTGGCCCGCGTGGCAGCCGACGAGGCCGAGGTGCTCACTCTGGCAGTGATGCCCGCGGTCCGCCGCGAGGGAATCGCCACCGCCCTGCTCGATGCGGCGACGGCGCAGGCCAGAGCAGTCGGCGCGCACCGCATGTTCCTGGAAGTTGCAGTCGGCAACACCGCAGCCATCGCGCTATATCGCACCGCGGGCTTAGTCGAAGTTGGCCGGCGCCGTCGTTACTATGCCGACCGGTCAGACGCGCTGGTGCTGTGTGCGACGCTCGCGTGAATTATCCGCCCCGTCGCAGCAGCAGCGTAGCCACCCCATCGGCCGCGGTTTCGAGCGATAACACCTCGTGTCCCTGCTCACGGGCGGTGCGCGGTACGTTGCGAAGCGGCTCGTCGCCGCGCAGGCGGACCAGGAGCACCTGACCCGGCGCCATGCGGTCCAGCGCGAGGCGCGTGCGGACGAAGGTCATCGGGCAGGTCTCGGCGGTGATGTCCAGTTCCTGGTCGGCAGTCAGCTTGTCTGTCATTTTACTGCACAGTTCTTTGCACGAAAGAATGCTATTTCGAAACGGCATGGGCAGATATTATATAGTGACAGTCCCGCCATCAGGAAAGCACCGTCATGCTCGAAGAGCAGCCGACCGCCGACGTACTTGGCCTGACAGCTCAGATCGTCTCGGCGCACGTCTCGAACAACCCAGTGTCAACCGATGCCCTGATGGCGCTCATCCAGGATGTCTATCGAACCCTCGTCGGCGTCGGCAAGGATGCCGGCGTTGCCGAACGTCCTGAGCCGGCCGTGCCGATCAGGCGGTCGGTGTTCCATGACCACATCGTCTGCCTCGAGGACGGCAAAAAGCTCAAGATGCTGAAGCGGCATCTCAAGAGCGCCTACGACATGACGCCCGAACAGTACCGCGAGCGCTGGGGCCTGGGGACAGACTATCCGATGGTGGCGCCGGACTACGCCAGGCACCGGTCGCCTCTGGCGAAACAGATCGGCCTCGGTACGCGGCCGCGCGCCCGCTAGTCCCGCCCCGCTATGCCGCGGATTGGACAGCCGCGACCCTGATCGGCTACGCCCATCCCGCCAGCCGGCCCCTCGCCAAGCCCCGTGCGCAGCAACCGGGGGCCGATCACCGGGGACTGGCACCGGGTTACCCGGGCGGGCTAGGCTGATCGCAGGGAATCGGATGGAATCGCGCATCGAGCGACTGTGCGTCGAACGAGGCCTGAAGATGACGGGACAGCGTCGCGTCATTGCCCGGGTCCTGTCCGAGGCCGAGGACCACCCCGACGTCGAGGAACTATATCGCCGCGCCAGTGCGCTCGACTCCCGGATTTCGATCGCCACGGTCTATCGGACCGTCCGGTTGCTGGAGGAAAAGGGCATTCTGGAACGCCGCGACTTCGGCGGCGGTCGTGCCCGCTATGAACCCACCGAGCACGGGCACCACTACCATCTGATCGACATCGAGACCGGCAAGGTCATCGAGTTCCAGGACCCGGAGCACGATGACCTGATGCGGGCCATTGCCGAGCGCCTTGGCTTCAACCTGGTTTCGCTGCGCCTGGAACTGTTCGGCCGACGGCGCGAGCCGGCACAGGACGCTCGCGAGAAGCCGGCCGGCCAACGCCTCCTGCGGCGCGGGCGGGAGACGGGAGGCCATCCCGGGCCGGCGATCGAGCAGGAAGGGGCGCCGCGATGACCTATGAACAGACGCTCGCGCTGTCCCGTTCCGACCCTCGTCCCTTTCCCGAACTCCGCGGCGGCAATTTGGGCGTTCGGATCGCCTGTGCGGCCGCGGAAGTCGATGCGGTGCAGGCGCTGCGCTACCGTGTCTTCTATCAGGAGATGGGGGCCAAACCCGATCAGGCGGCAGAGGGCAGTCATCGGGACCGCGACGCCTTTGACGCAGTGGCGGACCACCTGCTGGTGGTGGACCATGCGATCGGCGACGGGCCGGAAGGCGTGGTCGGCACCTACCGGCTGATCCAGCGAGAGGCCGCGGCACGGATCGGGCGCTTCTACTCGGCTGACGAGTACGACATCGCGCCCATTGTGAATTTTCCGGGTCGCATTCTGGAACTGGGCCGCTCCTGTGTGGATACCGCCTACCGTAGCCGGGCCGCCATGCAGTTACTGTGGCGCGGGATCGCCGCCTACGTCTTTCACTATCAGATCGATCTGATGTTCGGCTGTGCCAGCTTACACGGCACCGATCTCGATGCTCTGGCGCCGGATTTAACGTATCTCTACTACAACCACCTGGCGCCACCGGCGGTCCGCCCGCGCGCCCTGCCGCACCGCTATGTGGAGATGCGGCGGACGCCGCTCGAGACGCTCGACGCGAAGCGCGTCCAGGCGCAGCTGCCGCCTCTGATCAAGGGCTATCTGCGACTGGGCGGCTTCGTCGGCGATGGCGCCGTGATCGACCGCCAGTTCAATACGACCGATGTGGCCGTGGTGGTGAAGACCGACCTCGTCACCGACAAATACTACCGGCACTACGAACGCCAGCTGCGCGATGCCCTCGACTGACTGACTGTGGCGGATTAGCCGCAGCTGTGGCTTTTCTGGCAATTTAATTCTAGCGACACATCAGAGATCGGGTAAAGAAGCGCCGGCTGTGTGTTGAATCGCGCCGGACAAGAAGGCAACGCCGTGAGATCGGGGGAACGGAGCCCGCTCAAGGGCCGCTACACAGAGATTGCGTCATCAACCGGCCGCGGAGGCGCCAGGCTGCTGGTGCTGGCCGCCGGGCTGTTCGCTACCGCCGCGCAGGCGCAGCAACTGCCTGCCAATCCGGTGCCGCAGGGCTCACCCATTCCCCGCGTGCTGCCGCCTACGCCACCGTCCGTGACGCCGGGTGGCCTCACGCCGCCACCATCCGGGCCAACGGGCGCGGTGCCCAACCAGCCGGTGCGGGTCACCAGCGTGGAAGTGGAAGGCGTCACCGCTTATCCGCAATCCGAGATCGCGCAAATGGCCGCCGGGCTGGTCGGCCCAGCCGTGCCGCTGACCCAGATCGACGCGGCGCGGCAGGCGATCCTCCAGCGCTACCGGGCCGACGGCTATGTGCTCACCACGGTCTCGGCCAATCTCGATAAAGGCGGTCAGCTGCGGTTCGTGGTGACCGAGGGACATATCGCGGCGATCAAGCTCGATGGCGACATCGGCCCAGCCGGCGTACAGGTGCTGCGTTTCCTGAATAAGCTGACCGAGCAGCAGCCGATCGA
Source organism: Acetobacteraceae bacterium (assembly GCA_035701785.1). Classification (GTDB taxonomy): domain Bacteria; phylum Pseudomonadota; class Alphaproteobacteria; order Acetobacterales; family Acetobacteraceae; genus JAMXLO01. Next base: position 29,417 of record DASSRN010000052.1, read on the forward strand.
TTCCGCCACACTTGAACGCTATCTGCTGCTCGCGCAGGACGTGCCCGGCATCAGCCTGCGTGCGGTGCTGGAACCGTCTGCGGATACCCCGGGCGCCTTGACCCTGGTCGCCCAGGTCAGCCGCCAGGCATTGTCGGGCCTCGCCAGCATCGACAATCGCGCGTTCAACGAGGTCGGGCCCATCGAGATGTTGGGCGTGCTCGACTTCAACAGCTTCTCGGAGTTCGGCGAAAAGACCGAGGTCTCTTACTACCACGCTTTTCCGAACAGCCAGAATTTCGGCCAGGTCTCCACCGAGATGTTCATCGGTGCCTCGGGGCTGAAGGGAAAGATCTATGGCGGCTACGGCGGCACGGTGCCGACCGGCACCCTCGGGCTGCAGGGCTACAACGGCACCACCACGGTGTTCGGCAGCTCACTGAGCTACCCGGTCATCCGTTCACGCCAGCAGACGCTGAACGTCAACCTGATTTTCGACGCGCTGGACTCGAACATATCGATTGCACCCAACGGCACGCCGCGTACTCAGGCAAGCTACGACGCACTGCGCGTGATGCGCGTGGGTGAGGACTACGCGCTGTCCGACCTGCTGTTCGGCCCCGACCACTCCGCGGTCAACGCGCTTTCGGCGCGCATCTCCGAGGGCATGAAGCTGCTGGGCGCCACGACCGATGGCATTGCCCGCACGTCGCCGCGGCAGAACGAGCAGACCGGCTTTACCAAGATCAATTTCGAAGCGAGCCGGACGCAGACCCTGTTCGCACCATGGGAAGGTGCCAGCCTGGCGCTGATGGGCCTGCTGACCGGCCAGTGGTCGCCCAACATCCTGCCGCCCGCTGAACAGTTCTACCTGGGCGGTGCGCGCTTCACCCGCGGCTACTACGCCGGTCAGGTGCCGGGCGACAAGGCGCTGGCGGCAACCGCCGAACTGCAACTGAATACTGGTTTCGAGACCACACTCTTTCAGAAGTCGTTCGACATATCTACCCAGTACTATGTGTTCTACGACTGGGGCGAGACGTGGCAGAACCTCAGCACCGACCATGCCGCCATGATCAACTCGGTCGGCGGTGGTGTGCGTGCCCAGGTCACCCGCTATGTCGAGGTCGATCTGGAGGGTCTCGCCCGGTTCAATCGCTTTCCCAACGGCGGCAACGTGCCGGGGAGTGGTGTGTCACCGTTGTATGGCGGTGCATTTTACTGGCGCGTGCTTAGCCGCTTCTGACAAACACCTGCTGTATCCAGAAGATGCGGCACAAATGGGGATGGAATGCCCAAGGCGCGTGACAGCGATGAGGTGAGATTGCGCGGGCTTGCCCGGTGCAGTCGCACCGGGCTGATGGTGACCACCGCATTGCAAGCCACCTCCGCCCTGGTGCTCGCCCTGCCCGCCCACGCTCAGCCCGCCCCCAACGCCCGCCCGGTGGGCGGCACGGTTGTGGGCGGTGCGGCCAGCATCAGCCGCACCGCGGGTGACACTCAGATCAACCAGAGCTCCCAGCGTGCCGCCATCGACTGGCAGAGCTTCAACGTCGGTGCAAAGCAGAGCGTCACCTTCAACCAGCCATCGTCGAGCGCGGTGGCGCTGAACCGCGTCACCGGCCCCGACCCCTCGCAGATCGCCGGCCGCATCGACGCCAACGGCCAGATCGTCCTGGTGAACCAGTCGGGCGTGACGTTCTACCGGGGCGCTCAGGTGAACGCCGCCGGGGTCATGGTGAGCACCGCCGACGTCGCCAACAAGAACTTCATGGCCGGGACAATGAAGTTCGACCAGCCGGGCAGCCCGAACGCGCGGATCGACAACCGCGGCAGCATCACGGTGCGCGAGGCGGG
>DASSRN010000053.1:0-21743 GCA_035701785.1 Acetobacteraceae bacterium
CTGCGCCGACAGGCTGCGGTCGCGCGTCACCGCGGTCCAGCCATCATCCAGCACCTTCACCTCGGGGCGGCCGGCATTCACCATCGGCTCGATCGTGAAGAACATGCCGGGCCGCAGCACAGGACCCTCGCCGGGGCGACCGAAATGCAGCACGTTCGGCGGTTCGTGGAAGCGCCGGCCGATACCGTGGCCGCAGAAGTCGCGCACCACGCTGAACCGCTGCCCCTCGACGTAATTCTGGATGATATGGCCGACATCGCCCAGCGTGACACCTGGCTTCACCGCGTGCACGCCGCGCATCATTGCCTCATAGGTCACGTCCATCAGGTTGCGCGCCCGGGTGGACGCATTGCCCGCGACATACATGCGCGAGGAATCGCCGTGCCAACCTTCGAGGATGACCGTCACATCGATGTTCAGGATGTCGCCGTTCTCCAGCCGGCGATCGCCCGGGATGCCGTGACACACCACATGGTTGATCGAAGTGCATATCGACTTCGGGTAGCCGCGGTAGTTCAGCGGCGCCGGCACTGCCCCGTGCGCGGTGATGAACTCGTGGCACAGCGCGTCGAGTGTTCCGGTCGAGACGCCGGGGCGGACGTGCTCGTTGATCATGTCGAGAGTTTCGGCCGCCAGGCGGCCTGCGACCCGCATTCCAGCGAAGTCCTCCGGCGCATGGATGGTGATGCGTCTTGCGTCGGTCCCGCCGTCCATCGCCGTTCGTCTCCGTCCCTCGCACGCCGGTGATCCGCCAAGATGCGTAGGATGGAGCGCCGGTGCAAGGCCAATGAGTGGTCAGGCTACGCAGGAACGGCTATTGCGTCCCCGCCATGATCATCGACATGCACACCCATGCGGGCCGGCCAAACCGAGTTGGCCCGGTGGACCAGACGGTGCTGGCCACCATGCGGCCCGGCGGTGTCGCGGCCGCGGTCGTCTCCGCGATCGCCGACCTCCCGATGATCCGCCGCAATCCCGCGACGAAGCGGCTGGAGAAGGTGCGCGACCCCGGGCCCGGCGAGTGCCTGGCCTGCGTCGAGGAGTATCTCGGTACTTTCGAGGCCACGGGCATGCGGATCGCCGGCGAACCGCGGGACATCCGCGAGGACGACCCGGCGCTGGTGCTCGCAGTGGAAGGCTGCGACTTCCTTGAAGGCGACCTGGATCGGCTGGACCGGCTGGAAGCGCGCGGCGTCCGCTCGATCCAGCTCACGCATTACCTGGTCAACGAGACCGGCGACATCCAGACCGCGCCGCCGGTGCATGGCGGCCTGACAGCGTTTGGCGCCGAGGCGGTGCGGCGCATGAATCAGGCCGGCATTATCGTTGACGTGGCGCACTGCTCCGAGGCGACCGTTGCCGGCGTGGTCAAGACCACCACGAAGCCGGTCCTGTGCACGCATGCGAACCTTAAGGAGCCGGGCCATCCCGATGGTGACCATCCGCGCTACCTGAGCCCGGCCTATGCGCGTATGGTCGCCGACACGGGCGGGGTGATTGGCGCCTGGATCGCCGTCCTATGGCAGGAGAAGCTTCCCGGCATGATCCGTCACCTGTTCAGGCTGATTGATGCGGTGGGGGTCGACCACGTCGGGATCGGCACCGACCTGCCGGCCGGCGCAGCCAAGGCCGAGATGCCGGACTTCTCCCGCCACGCCGAGATCGCCGCTGCCCTGCGTGCCAGCGGCATGACCGGACCCGAGGTGGCGAAGGTCTGCGCCGGCAACTGGCTGCGCGTGTTCCAGGCAGTGCGCGCCTGATGGACGACCGCGACAGTCACAAGCGCGCTGCGGCGGAAGCCGCCGCCGGCATGGTTGCGGACGGCATGATCGTCGGTCTCGGCACCGGATCAACCGCCCGGTTCGCGATCGATGCGCTGATCCGCCGGGTGCGCGAGGGCCTGTCCATCCGCGCCATCCCGACCTCGGAGCGCAGCGCGGCGCAGGCGCGCGAGGGCGGCATTCCGCTCACCACCTTCACCGAGCACCGCCGCATCGATGTCACGATCGATGGTGCGGACGAGATCGAGACCGGCACGCTGAACCTGATCAAGGGCCTGGGAGGCGCCCTGCTGCGCGAGAAGATCGTCGCCGCATCCAGCGATCGGCTGATCATCGTCGCCGACGGTCCAAAACTGGTGGAGCACCTCGGCCACACCGCGCCGGTGCCGGTCGAGGTGGTGCCGTTCGGTTGGGAGACCACGGCCGACCGTCTGCGCCAACTCGGCACCGACCCGCAGCCGCGGCGGGACGCGGCGGGCCAGCTCTACTGCACCGACGGCGGCAACCGCATCCTGGACTGTCGCTTTGCCGGGATCGTCGATCCGGCCGGCCTGGACCGCGCCATTGGTCAGACGGTCGGGGTGGTGGAAACCGGCCTGTTCATTGGCATCGCACGGTTGGCGCTGGTGGCCGCAGACGATGGATTGCAGCGGATCGAGGTCGGTTAGGAGCCGAGATGATCGGAGGCGTAAACCGCGCCGCAGGTCTGAATCACGCGACCAAACCTTAGCGGCTGGCGACCTGGCGCTGATCCGGCCGCAGCACGATGCAGGCGGCTCGATGCCGGGCCAGCGCTGCACAGGCCCCCTGCGCCTCGGCCGCGGTCAGGCCGGTGACCTGGGCCCGCCACACCGCGTGCCCCCTCTGGCTGGCCGCCTCGACATGCACCTCGCCGCCATCGGCGGTGTTGCGCGCACTCGCTGCGGCCTCGCGTGCTGCCCGTTCGCTGCCGAAGCTACCGACCTGGATCGTATAACTGGAGGTCATCCGCGTATGTGCCGCGGGCCGCACCGGCTGCAGGGCCAGCGTCGCAGCGTGAGCGCTGCCGACCAGGCTGGGCAGGCGGCTGGCCACCGTGGTCCGGCGCTCGGGCGGCACATCCATCTGCTCGAAGCCCTGGTCGAGCAGGATCGCCATATGCGCGTCCCGCTCAGGGTTCGATGAGGCGCCCAGCACCACGCCGATCAGCCGCACCCCGCTGTGGACCGCGCTGGTCACAAGATTGTGGCCTGATGCCTCGGTATAGCCGGTCTTCATGCCGTCGGCGCCCGGATAGGACTGCAGCATTCGGTCGTGGTTGAAGATCACCCGGCCGTGGAAGGTGAAGCTGGGCGTGCTGAAATACGCATAGTAACTGGGGAAGTCGGACAGCAGATGCCGCGCCAGCACCGCCAGGTCGCGGGCGGAGGTCCATGCATCCGGGTCCGGCAATCCTGAAGCGTTGGTGAAGTTGGTCCGACTCATGCCCAGCGCCCGAGCCCGCAGGGTCATCATCTGCGCAAAGCGGTCCTCCGAACCGCCCAGCATCTCGCCCAGCGCCGCGGCAGCGTCATTGGCCGATTTGGTGACAAGGGCGAGGATCGCATCCTCGACCGTGAGCTGGGTGCGGCCAGGCACCAGTCCCAGCTTGGTGGGCGCCATGGCGGCGGCATAGGCCGAAACCGGCACGATCTGCTGGGGGGTGACGCGCCGGTCACGCAGCGCCTCGAATGTCATGTACAGCGTCATCAGCTTGGCGAGGCTGGCCGGGTGGCGAGGTGCGTCGGCGTTGGCGGCCTCCAGCACATTGCCGGTGGCCGCATCGACCACGATCGAGCTGTACCTCTCAGATCCGATCTGCGCCTGGGCGGCGGGCGCGCACCATCCAACCCAGACCGCGGTGGAAGCGCCGAGCAGCAGGGACAGGCGCGACATGAACTTGCGTCCTGTGCCGCGCGCTGATGCCATTCGTTGCTCACCTCCGGCGAATCAATGCGACTCTAAGAGCCACCTCGATAGCCTGTCCAGCCCAAATCACGGTGAAAAGAGGAAAAACCTGAATGGGTTAGTAGGGGTCGTTGCGCTTGGCTTCGGCTGATGACCAGGGCTTCGAGACGATTCCGCGAAATTTTGTGCGGTGCACAAAATTCGCTTGATCGACCGCCGGTTGTGAATTATATCGGCTTTGTGCTGCAGCGCAGCAAAAGAGTTTTGGCAACCACCTCGACGGTGGGGCGGCCTTCGATGGCGACAGTCCACCAGGAGAAAAGATGCATGGCAAATAGGCCAAAAGTAATCGAAGGTCCAATCACCCCACCCGCGCTGGAGGATCAGACGGCTCAGGCCGCCGCGCAGGGCTTCGAGGCCACCTCACAGGGTTTCGACACGACGGTGACCGGACTGAAGGACGGCATGGCACGGGCTGCCGCGGGCTTCGCGGACACACAGGCAAAGGTGAAGGAAAACATGGAAAAGGCGATGAAAACGGCCGAGGAGATGGTCTCATTCGGCCAGGGCAATCTCGAGGCGATGGTGAAGTCGGGCCAGATCTGGGCGGCCGGGATGCAGGACATCTCCAAGCAGCTTGCGGCCAGCGCACAGGCCTCGTTCGATGAGACGGTGTCCACCTTCAAGGCGATCTCCTCGGTGCGGTCGTTGAAGGACGCGTTCGACCTCCAGGCGAACCTGGCGCGCTCGACCCTTGAGAAGACGCTGGCCGAGTCCGGCAAGCTGACCGACGCCTCGATGAAGCTGACGGAACAGACGCTGGCGCCGCTGACCGCGCGCTTCAGCCTGGCGATCGAGAAGTTCTCCAAGGCCGCCTGACGGCCGTTTCCACTGGTGATCGCCCATCGCGGGCGATCACATGGCTGGATGAAGGTCCCGGCTCTTGCCGGGGCCTTTTTTCGTGGTGCCCAATGTTTGCCTGTCAATGGTCTTTCAACGCGGCACCGGCATCCGATATGGTTTGTGCTTCCGGCGGGGCGGGACAAGACGAAGCCGCCGTCGGTTCGAGTGAGGATGTCGCGGCAAGTGGGTCCGGAAGTTAAGATGAGCGACAGGCGTGGCGGCAGCGGCAATACCGAAGGCCCGAACACGGGCGTGGTGGTCCGGACGCGCCCAAAGACGCGCAAACCGGCGATGTACAAGGTGCTGATGCTGAACGACGACTACACGCCGATGGAGTTCGTGGTCCACGTTCTCGAGCGGTTCTTCCAGAAGTCGCGCGAGGAGGCGACGAGGATCATGCTGCACGTGCACCGGCGCGGAGTCGGCGTCTGCGGCGTCTACACCTACGAGGTGGCGGAGACCAAGGTGACGCAGGTCATGGATCTGGCAAGGCAGAACCAGCATCCTTTGCAGTGCACGATCGAGAAGGAATGATCGAACGACCCGGCAGGAGCGCCCCGTACGGGACCCGCCCAAGTTGACGCCCGGTCAGGCCGCCGGGGATTATCTGGCCTGCTTAAAGAGTTAAGCGCGTAGGAGCGCCGACGACGATGCTATCACGGAACCTCGAACAGACGCTGCACCGCGCGCTTTCGCTCGCCAGCGAGCGGCGTCACGAATATGCGACGCTGGAGCACCTGCTGCTGGGCCTCGCCGACGACAGCGATGCCGCCACGGTGCTGCGCGCCTGCGGCGTCGACCTCGACAAACTGCGCAGCGATCTGTCCGAGTTCCTCGACAAGGATCTTGCAGGTCTCGCCACCGATCGCGCCGGCGACCCGAAGCCGACCGCCGGTTTCCAGCGGGTGGTGCAGCGTGCGGCGATCCACGTGCAGTCGTCAGGCCGCGACGAGGTGACCGGCGCCAACGTGCTGGTTGCGCTGTTCTCCGAGCGCGAAAGCCACGCGGTGTATTTCCTCCAGCTGCAGGACATGACACGGCTGGACGCAGTGAACTTCATCAGCCACGGCATCGCCAAGGCGCCCGGCCGCTCGGCGCAGCGCCCGGTGCAAGGCACCGGCAGCCAGCCCGAATCGCACCAGGAGCAGGAGCGCGAGGAAAAGCCGAACCGGCGCAACCAGGATGCGCTGTCGAACTACTGCGTCAACCTCAACAAGAAGGCGATGGCGGGCAAGATCGACCCGCTGATCGGCCGCGAGAACGAGATCGAGCGGACGATCCAGATCCTCTGCCGGCGCACCAAGAACAACCCGCTGTATGTGGGTGACCCGGGCGTCGGCAAGACCGCGATCGCCGAGGGGCTGGCCAAGCGCATCGTCGAAGGCGATGTTCCGGAGGTGCTCGCGCGTTCCACCATCTACGCTCTCGACATGGGAGCACTGCTCGCCGGCACCCGCTATCGCGGCGACTTCGAGGAGCGGCTGAAGGCGGTGATCGGTGAACTCGACAAGATGCCCCATGCGATCCTGTTCATCGACGAGATCCATACAGTGATCGGCGCCGGCGCCACCTCGGGCGGTGCCATGGACGCGTCGAACCTGCTGAAGCCGGCGCTGGCGTCAGGCAACCTGCGCTGCATCGGGTCGACCACCTACAAGGAGTTCCGCAACTACTTCGAGAAGGACCGCGCGCTGGTCCGTCGCTTCCAAAAGATCGACGTCAACGAGCCGAATCTTGAAGACAGCGTGAAGATCCTGCGCGGCCTCAAGACGAATTACGAGAAGCACCACAAAGTGCGCTACACGGACGAGGCGATCCGCGCTGCGGTGGAGCTATCGGCCAAGTACATCAACGACCGCAAGTTGCCGGACAAGGCGATCGACGTGATCGATGAGGTCGGCGCCTCGCGCATGCTTCTGCCCGAGCACAAGCGGCGGAAGACTGTCACGTTGCGTGATGTCGAGGAGATCGTCGCGAAGATCGCCCGCATCCCACCGAAAAGCGTGTCGGCCGACGACAAGGAGACGCTGCGCAATCTCGAGCGTGACCTGAAGTCGATGGTGTTCGGCCAGGACAAGGCGATCGAGGCCCTGGCCGCCGCGATCAAGCTGGCGCGTGCCGGCCTGCGCGAGCCGGAGAAGCCGATCGGCAACTATCTGTTCTGCGGCCCGACCGGCGTCGGCAAGACCGAGGTGGCACGCCAATTGGCCGCCACCATGGGCATCGAGCTGATCCGCTTCGACATGTCGGAGTATATGGAACGGCATTCGGTCAGCCGGCTGATCGGCGCGCCGCCCGGCTATGTCGGCTTCGACCAGGGCGGCCTGCTCACCGACGCGATCGACCAGCACCCGCACGCCGTTCTGCTGCTGGACGAGATCGAGAAGGCGCATCCCGATCTGTTCAACATCCTGCTGCAGGTGATGGACCACGGGAAGCTGACCGACCACAACGGCAAGACCGTCGACTTCCGCAACGTCGTGCTGATCATGACGACGAATGCGGGCGCGTCGGATCTCGCAAAGGAGGCGATCGGCTTCGGGCGCGATGCGCGCGTCGGCGAAGACGAGGATGCGATCAAGCGGCTGTTCACGCCGGAGTTCCGCAACCGGTTGGACGCGACGATCGCCTTCGCGGGCCTGACGCCGGAGATTGTCGGCCGCGTGGTCGAGAAGTTCGTGATGCAGCTCGAGGCACAGCTTGCCGACCGCAACGTCACAATCGAATTGTCATCGGCGGCGAAGGAGTGGCTGGCCGAGAGGGGCTACGACAAGCTGTACGGCGCGCGGCCGTTGGCACGGGTGATCCAGGAGCACATCAAGAAGCCGCTGGCCGAGGAGTTGCTGTTCGGCAAGCTGGTGAAGGGTGGCTCGGTGAAGGTCACGCTGAAGGACGGCAAGCTCGAATTCGAGATCGTCGAGGCGGCGCTGCCTGCGTTGCCGAAGCCGGACGAGGACGGCGGCGGCGATGTCGATCGCGAGGAAATCGAGGCATAAGGTAAGGATCCCCACAGAGACACAGAGACCACCGAGTCATTCTCAGTGATCTCTGTGTCTCTGTGGTGATCCTGGCAGACCATGCAGGGTCTCGATCGTTCGCTGCTGAGCCGCCGGGTCGAGCGCTTGCTGGAGCCCTGGAGATGCCCCAGCCCAGGCGTGACGATTGGAATCGTGCTCGGCCAGGAACTGATCGTCCACGAATCAGCCGGCATGGCCAGCATCGAGCACGGTGTGCTGATCGGGCAAGGCACGGCCTTCCGCATCGCCTCAGTCAGCAAGCAGTTCACCTGCGCGGCGATTCTGTTGCTCGCACAGGAAGTCCGCCTGTCGATCGAGGATGATGTTCGTCGCTACATCCCTGCCCTGCCCGATCTCGGCCACCGCATCACCCTCTCACACCTGATGCACAACACCTCCGGCATACGCGACATGCTGGAGATCATGCGGCTGGGTGGCGCTGACCTCGCGCATCCATGCACGCCGCAGGATCTGTTGGACGGCGTCTGCCGGCAACGCGGCCTGAACTTCGAGCCTGGCTCTCGCTACCTCTACAGCAACTCAAGCTTCATGCTGCTCGGTCGCGTCGTTGAGCAGGTGAGCGGCCAATCCCTGCGTGACTTTCTCGACCGCCGCATCTTTGCGCCACTCGGCATGAATGCGACGCGCCATGTCGAACGGACGACCGAAGTCGTGCCGAACCTGGCGACCGGCTACATGCCGGCACCCGAGGGCGGATGGCTGCGGGCACAACATGGCTTTCCGCTGCATGGCGAAGGCGGACTTGTTTCGTCTGTAACCGATCTCGCGCTGTGGCACGCCAACTTCGCGTCAACTCGCGTCGGCGGTCCCGCTCTGGCAAACGCGCTGATGACGATGACCCCGTTCAGTAGCGGGCATCCGAACACCTACGCTCGCGGACTTCGGCTGCGCACCTATCGTGGGGTCCGCACGGTTGGGCATGACGGTCTGTGGCCCGGCTATCGAAGCAGCTTCGTTCGCATCCCCGATTGCGATGCGGCGGTGATCTGCCTGAGCAACGACGCCGCTGCCGATCCGCAAGATCTCGCCTTTCGCGTGGTCGATGTGCTGATCAATGGCAGGCCCAGCGTGCATGTCACACCGACAATGCCGCCGGTCGCCAGCGTACCTGGACGCTATCTCAACCGGGAGAGTGGCGCGACGGTGGACGTGGCGGTGGACAAGGCAGGCAACGTCACAGCGAGCACCTACGGCGTGACCTTCGACACCGTCGTGACACCTGATGGCTTTCTCGCGACAAGCCGTGGTTCGGACGATTTTGCCATGCGGCTTGTGTCCAGCGATGTGCTGGAGGTCCGGCGCGATGCCGGCATCTGCGAGACCCTGCACCGCGTGGCCGATGGTGGGGTTCTGCCACGCGACCTGCCGGGTCGCTATGCCAATGCTGACACCGCCGCTGTATGGACCATTGCCGGCAACGACGGCGGCATGGCGCTCAGCATATCGGGCCCGCTGTGTGTCGCCGGCCCGTGGGAGATTGAACCGGTCGAGGGCGATGTCATCCGTGTGATCACACCGATGACGCTGTTCCGCGCCTGGCTTGACGTCCGCGTCATGCGCAGTGCATCCGGCGCTGTCACTGGTCTCCACGTCGACGGCGGACGCGTGCGCAATCTGTTCTTTGCGCGAGAGGATTGACATCGGGCAGCGAAACAAGCTGATGATCGTCATCAGCCAGGAGGAAGCCTCGATGATCCGACACGTGCCGTTGCTGACCGTTGTGTTGCTCCTGCCGATGGCCGGCCGCGCCGAGATGATGACCACGCACCGCATTCCCGCAGCGCTCGCCAGCGAGGCAGTGGCAGAGGCGGTCGCCACCTGCACCAAGCAGGGCTACGCGGAAACCGCCGTCCTGGTCGATGCCGACGGCGTGCGACAGGCGGTGCTGCGGGGCGACCGCGCAGGCAGCCACACGCTCGATAGCGCGTTCGACAAGGCCTACACCGCCACTACGTTCAAGTCCGACACCAGCTCGCTGTTCGAGCGGTCGAAGACCGCGCCCGGCTTCTCCAACCTGTTCACCCAACTCCCGCACCTGATCCTGCTGGGCGGCGGCATCGTCATCAAGGTCAACGACGAAGTGGTGGGCGCGATCGGCGCCGCCGGTGCACCTGGCGCCAATCTTGACGACGACTGCGCCAAGGCCGGGCTGGCGAAGATCCAGGATCGGCTGAAGTAGCTCAGTACGACTTCGGCAGGTCGAGCACGCGTTCGGCCAGATAACTGAGGATCAGCTGCGGACTGACCGGCGCGATGCGCGGGATCAGCGACTCACGCAGATAACGCTCGACGTGGTACTCCTGCGCGTAGCCCATGCCGCCATGCGTCATCACCGCTTGTTCGCAGGCGCGGAACCCCGCCTCGCCGGCAAGGAACTTCGCCGCATTGGCTTCGGCGCCACACGACTGACCCTGGTCGTACAGCCAGGCCGCCTTCATCACCATCAGATTGGCCGCCTCCAGCTCCGCCCAGCACTGCGCCAGCGGATGCTGGATGCCCTGGTTCTGCCCGATGGGGCGGCCGAACACCACGCGCTCGCGCGCATAGCGGGACGCGCGCGCCAGTGCGGCCCGACCGATGCCGATCGCCTCGGCCGCCACCAGCACGCGTTCGGGATTGAGCCCGTGCAGCAAGGTCCGAAACCCCTCGCCTTCCTCGCCGATGCGGTCTTCCTCCGGCACCTCCATGCCCTCGAAGAACACCATGTTCGAGTCCACCGCGTGCCGGCCCATCTTGTGGATCGGCCGCACCTCGGCATGCGCGCGATCGAGCGTGGTGTAGAACAGCGTCAGTCCGTGGCTGTGCCGCTTCGCCCGATCAAGCGGCGTGGTACGCGCCAGCAGCAGGATCTTGCTCGCCACCTGCGCAGTCGAGGTCCAGATCTTGGTGCCGTTCACCACATAGTGGTCGCCTCGCCTCTCGGCGCGCGTGCTGATCTCCGTGGTGTTGAGCCCGGCATTCGGCTCCGTGACGCCGAAGCAGGCCTTTTCCTCGCCGGCGACGATCGGCGGCAGCATGCGGCGCTGCTGCGCCTCGGTACCGAACACCACGACGGGATTGAGCCCGAAGACGTTGATGTGGATGGCCGAGGCGCCCGACATGCAGGCCCCGGATTCGGCCACCGCCTGCATCAGGATCGCCGCCTCTGTGATGCCGAGACCGGCACCGCCATACGCCTCGGGCATCGCGATGCCCAGCCAGTTGCCCACCGCCATCGCGGCGAAGAACGCATCCGGGAAGGTCGCCGTGCGGTCGCGCTCCAGCCAGTAGGCGTCATCGAACCTGCCGCAGAGCCGCAGCACCTCGTCGCGGATCTGCTGCTGCGCGTCGGTCAGGGCGAAGTCCATGGCGGGCCTTTCAGGCAGAGGCTGGCTGCGCCATATTTGTCCCACGTACCGCCATGCGGTGAACACCCCATGGCAGGAGGGCGGCGGTGAAGAACAGCCTCTACGACCGCGATTTCTACGCCTGGGCCAATGAGCAGGCCGCGCTTCTCCGTGCCGGCAGGCTGGCAGAAGCCGATATCGAAAACATCGCGGAAGAGATCGAGACCATGGGGCGCAGCGAGAAGCGCGAGCTTGTCAGCCGCCTGACCGTGTTGCTGTTGCACCTACTGAAATGGCAGTTCCAGCCCTCACACCGACGCATAAGCTGGCAGTTGAGCATCCAGAATGCGCGCGACCCACTGACCGATCACCTGGATGACAATCCCAGCCTAAAGTCGCAACTCGATCAGGTGATGAAAAGCGCCTATCGGCGTGCAGCGAACGATGCGGCGGTCGAGACCGGCCTTCAGCGAGCCGCCTTCCCGGATGCTTCTCCTTACACATTCGATCAAGCCATGGCCCACGATTTCTGGCCGGAGTGACCATGTACAGCCAAGCCCTCAACGCACCGACAGGCTCCGTCGATACCAGCGAACAGGCGCAGCGCTTCCAGGCGCGGATCGACGCCGAGGAGCGGATCGAGCCGAACGACTGGATGCCAGGCGCATATCGCCGCACGCTGATCCGCCAGATCAGCCAGCATGCGCATTCCGAGATCGTCGGCATGCTGCCGGAAGGCAATTGGATCACCCGCGCGCCGACGCTGCGGCGCAAGGCGGCGCTGCTCGCCAAGGTGCAGGACGAAGGTGGGCACGGTCTCTACCTTTATGCAGCGGCCGAGACGCTAGGCGTGTCGCGCGAAGAGCTGGTCGACCAGCTGCTGACCGGACGTGCGAAGTATTCGTCGATCTTCAACTACCCGACGCTCAGCTGGGCGGATATCGGCGCCATCGGCTGGTTGGTGGATGGCGCCGCGATCATGAACCAGATCCCGCTGTGCCGCTGCTCGTATGGTCCCTACGCCCGGGCGATGATCCGCATCTGCAAAGAGGAGTCGTTTCATCAGCGCCAGGGCTTCGAGATCATGACCACGCTCTCACGTGGGTCGCCTGAGCAACAGGCGATGGCGCAGGAAACGCTGAACCGCTGGTGGTGGCCGAGCCTGATGATGTTCGGTCCGCCGGATGCGCAGTCGCAGCATTCGGATGCGTCGATGCGATGGAAAATCAAGCGGTTCACCAATGATTCGCTGCGCCAGAAGTTCGTCGACGCCACAGTGCCGCAAGGCCACTACCTTGGGCTGACCTTCCCCGATCCGGCGCTGCGCTTCAACGAAGCGACACGGCACTGGGACTTCGGCGAGATCGACTGGGACGAGTTCCGCCGCGTGCTCGCCGGCGACGGACCGTGCAACCGCGAGCGCCTGGCGGCGCGGCAGCGGGCGCACGATGATGGTGCCTGGGTCCGCGAGGCGGCTCTGGCCTACGCTGCCAGGCACCAGCCCGCCGAGCGACGCGAAGCAGCCTGATGGCCGATCAGCCGACCCCGCTGTGGGAGGTTTTCATACGCGCAAGGACTGGGCTGGCGCACCGGCATGTCGGTTCGGTGCACGCGGCCGACGCGACGATGGCGTTGCAGGCTGCCCGTGATGTTTATACGCGCCGCGGCGAGGGGCTTTCGATCTGGGTGGTCCCTTCCGCGGCAATCACTGCGTCCGATCCTGCGGACAAGGACATGCTGTTTGAACCGGCCGCATCGAAAATCTATCGGCATCCGACCTTCTACGAAGTGCCCGACGAAGTGGACAACATGTAGCGGCGCCATGCAGTTTTGGCGCTGCGCACAGGGATGAACGCGATGAACGCTCCGGTCAATGTGGATCCGCGCGAGGAGGCCTATTCGCTACCGCTCGACGCCATCGACGTGAGCCAGCCGCGGCTGTACCAGGACGACATCTGGTATCCATATTTCGAGCGCCTGCGCCAGGAGGACCCGGTGCACTGGTGCGAAGCCGGCATATATGGATCGTACTGGTCGGTGACCAAGTACAAAGACATTATGGCCGTCGACATCAATCAGAAGGCGTTTTCATCTGATGCAATGATCGGCGGCATCGTGCTGCGCGATACGCCAAAGGACTATCGGCGCCCCAGCTTCATTTCGATGGATCAGCCGAAGCACGACGAGCAGCGAAGGGTCGTCTCGCCTGTGGTGGCGCCTGGCAATCTGGCGCGGCTGGCTGGGACGATCCGTGAACGTACCCAGCGAGTGCTCGACGGCCTGCCGCGTGGCGAGGCATTTGACTTCGTCGATCGCGTTGCGATCGAACTCACCACCCAGATGCTCGCTACGCTGTTTGACTTTCCATTCGAGGAACGTCGTAAGCTCACCTATTGGTCGAACGTCGCAACGGTGAACACGCGCGCTGGCACCGAGATCGACTCGGACGAGAAGCGCGATGCGGTGCTGCAGCAGGCGATGGAATGCT
Source organism: Acetobacteraceae bacterium (assembly GCA_035701785.1). Lineage (GTDB taxonomy): Bacteria > Pseudomonadota > Alphaproteobacteria > Acetobacterales > Acetobacteraceae > JAMXLO01. The sequence goes on from DASSRN010000053.1 coordinate 13,463, forward strand.
TCTTGGGACTGTGGAACGAATGCGCGAAGCAGCCGCCACGGCCCGATCTGATCTCTATGCTGGCGCATGGCGAGGCAACACGCGACCTGCCGTCGCGGCCCGCCGAGTTCATGGGCAATATCTTGTTGCTGCTGGTGGGCGGTAACGACACCACGCGCAATTCCATGTCGGGCGGCCTGTGGGCACTGCACAACAATCCCGACCAGTATCGCAAACTGATAGCCGATCCGTCCCTCGTCAGCAGCCTGATACCGGAGATCATTCGATACCACACGCCCGTCATTCACATGCGGCGCACTGCGGTTTCAGACACCGAACTGGGTGACAAGCGCATACGCGAGGGCGACAAGGTCGTGATGTGGTACATCTCAGGCAATAGGGATGAAGAGGCTATCGAGCATGCCAACGATTTCATTATCGATCGTTCGAGACCGCGTCAGCACCTTTCGTTTGGCTTCGGCATCCACCGCTGCGTCGGCAATCGCCTGGCCGAGCTGCAGCTGCAAATCTTGTGGGAGGAGATGCTGAAGCGGTTCCCGATGATCGAGGTGCTTGAGCCACCGCAGCGAGCATATTCCAACATCCTCCGCAGTATCTCGTCGATGCCGGTGCGGATACCGGCGAACTGAGTTCGATCGAGGCCGTCGAGGCAGTGGCTACCACGTCGATCAGCGTCGAAGAGACACCTCTCGTCCTGCAGCTGCTGGCACGGGCCGACGACGCGCTGATCCTGGGGCACCGATTGTCGGAATGGAGCGGTCATGCACCGACACTCGAGGAAGAGCTGGCGCTGGCCAACATCGCGCTCGACCTGATCGGCCAGGCGCGCTCACTCTACACCTACGTAGGCTCGCTCACTGGCCATACCGAGGACCAGCTTGCTTACCTGCGCGATGCGCCAGCATGGCGCAACTGCCTGATCGTCGAGCTGCCGAATGGCGACTTCGCGTTCAGCATCGCACGCCTGCTGCTGGTTTCGGCGTTTGCCGATCTGCTTTGGCGGACTGCGACGACGGGTCCCGATACCACATTCGGTGCGATCGCCGCCAAGGCAGAGAAGGAGACTGCATATCACGTGCGGCACGCCGCCGAATGGCTGATCCGCCTCGGCGACGGAACCGAAGAGAGTCACCGGCGCGCGCAAGCCGCACTCGACGACCTCTGGCCATATACCGGCGAACTCTTCGCGCCCCTGCCAAGTGATACCGGTATCGCGGCCGATCCGTCGTCGCTGCGGCCAGAGTGGGATTCAACAATCAACGGCATCCTGGCCCGCGCCACCTTGCTGCGCCCCAAGGACGGCTGGATGCAGTCCGGCGGCCGTAACGGCCGCCACACGGAGCATCTCGGCTACCTGCTGGCGGAGATGCAGTACCTCCAGCGCACCTATCCGGGTGCCGCCTGGTGAGCACGTCGCTGCGCGAACGCGCCCTGGCTGCGCTCGAGACAGTCACCGATCCGGAAATCCCGGTGCTCACCATTGCCGACCTCGGCATCCTGCGCGACGTGTCTGTACGCGACGACATGGTCGAAGTCACGATCACGCCGACCTATTCTGGTTGCCCGGCGATGAACATGATTGCGCTCGAAATCGAAACGGCGCTGGCGCACGCCGACATAAAAACGCACATTCGAACCAGCCTGTCGCCAGCCTGGACAACCGACTGGTTGACAGAGACCGCGCGACGCAAGCTCGCCGCGTTCGGGATCGCGCCACCGGAACACGCGGCGTCGCGCCGCGCGCTGTTCGGGGAAGAACGTCCGGTTTGTCCGCGTTGCGGCAGCGCAGACACGGAGCAGATCAGCGAGTTCGGCTCCACTGCTTGCAAATCGCTGCATCGATGCTGCACCTGCCGCGAACCGTTCGACGCATTCAAGTGCCACTGAGGGAGGGAGAGCATGGCGAGACAGGCGATCACCACGGACAAGGCACCCAAGCCCGGCGGTCACTTCGCCCAGGCCATCGCAGTGGAAGCGACGGGACGGCTGGTGTTCATCTCCGGGATGGTCGCGCAACGTCCGGACGGCAGCATCGCCGGCATCGGCGACATCGAGGCACAGACGCGTCAGGTCTGCGAGAATGTGAAGGCCGCGGTCGAAGCCGCGGGTGGCACGCTGGCCAACGTCTGTCGTGTGGATGTCTACGTGCGCAACATGGAGAACCTGGCGCCGATCCATAAGGTACGGCGAGAGTATTTCCCCTCACCTCCGCCCGCTTCCACCTTGGTCGAGGTCAGCAAGTTCACACATCCCGACTACCTGATCGAGATGAGCGCCATTGCCGTGATCTGACGCTCAAGCACCGGCGAGAAGCGCATGCAGTGCCGCAGCATCCGGCGCGCGGCGCAGCTGCTGCAGGAAACCTTCGTTGCGCAGTGGACGCGACAGCGCCGCAAGCGTCGCGAGATGCTGGCTGCCGTTGTCCGCCGGGCTCAACAGCAGGACCGCCAGGTCGACCTTCCGTTGGTCGATCGCCGCGAAGTCGATCGGCCGCGCAAGCCGCGCAAACAGCGCGAACGGTTCCCTGAGCCCCGCAAGCCGCGCATGCGGCAGTGCGAACCCCTTACCCAGCCCCGTTGATCCCAGGTTCTCGCGCCCATGCAATGCGTCGAAGATAGCACGGCGGTCCAGTGCCAGTGCATCCCCCGCACGCTTCGCCAGTTCCTGCAGCAGTTGCGCCTTGTCGGCAACGCGCAGACCGACCACGACATGCTCCCCCGCGATGAGGTCGCCCAGCCCCATCAGTCGGGGGCCCGCAGGCGGTAGCCGACCCCGGTCTCGGTCAGGATGTGCTCCGGTTTATCAGTATCGGGCTCGATCTTCTGCCGTAGCGCACGGATGTAGATACGCAGGTATTGCACGTCCGTATTCGGCCCCCAGACCTCGCGCAGGATCATGTTGTGCGTCAGCACCTTACCGGCATGCGCCACCATGAGCCGCAGCAGATCGTACTCGCGCGGCGAGAACTTCACCTCCTCACCGCGCACCGTGACGATCCGCCGGACCAGGTCCACCGTGAGGTCGCCCGCGCGGAACACCGGCCGCTCGCCCTGCTGCTGAAAGCTGTGGCGTTGCGCCGCCCGCACTCTCGCGAGCAACTCGTCCATGCCGAACGGCTTCGTCACGTAGTCATCCGCACCAAGGTCAAGCGCAGTGACCTTCGCTGTTTCGTTCTCACGGCTGGTCAGCACAATGATCGGCAGCACAGCGCCCGCTTCGCGCACACGGCGGATCACGTCCAGGCCGTCGATGTCGGGCAGCCCCAGGTCCAGCACCATCAGATCGGCGCGCCGTTGCCGAACCGCGTCCAACGCGCCCTGCCCGGTGACCGCTTCGACCACAAGATAGCCCTGGCTGCCGAGGCCTGCACGCAGGAAGCGCAGGATTGCCGGTTCGTCATCCACCACCAGGATGCGAAGCGGTGCCGAACCGGTGGTCACGCCGGCGCCTGCGTTTCCGCCCGGCTGGCGGTTTCGATGAACGCCGGCAGCGTGATCGTGAAAGCTGCTCCCGTCCGGTCCGTGCGGTTGCTGGCGACGATGCGACCGCCCATTGCCTCGACGAATCCTCGGCAGATCGCCAGCCCAAGACCCGTGCCGGCGCGCCGGCGGTCCGCCCCGCCAACGCGATAGAACTTGTCGAACACGCGCTCCAGATCCTCCAGCGGAATACCAGATCCTTCGTCCAACACCTGAATGCCAATCTGTCTGCCATCGTGCCACGCTTTGATCGAGATCAGCGAGCCGGTCGGCGCGTACTTGCCGGCATTGTCCAGCAGATTGAACAATACCTGCTCGAACAGCACCTCGTCCGCGTCGATCATCGGCAGATCGCGTTCCAGCAGCACCTCCGTCCGATGCTTCGCCAGTATCTTCTCGGCGCGCCGCAACGTACCACCAATCGCATCGGACACATCCACCGCCCCTGTGCGCAACCGCAGCGGCCCGGACTCCAGCCGCGTCATGTCCAGCAGGTTGCCGATGAAACGATTCAGCCTCTCCGCCTCGTCCTGGATGTTACGGATCAGCCCAACGCGCGTCACCGCATCGAGCGCACCACCCAGGCTGGTTGCCGACCCCAGAATCGACGCGAGCGGCGTGCGCAGGTCATGCGAGATCGAGGTCAGCAGCGCGGCCCGCAGCCTGTCCGTCTCCGCCTCCAGTCGCGCACGATCCACGTCCTCGACCAGATTCACCCGCTCGATTGCCAGCGCCGCTTGATCGGCAAGCGCATCGAGCAGCCGGTGCTGGTCCGGCGTCAGGATCGCGCCCGGCTCATCGCGGTCGATCCCAACCACGCCGACCGCGCCACGTCCTGTGTTCATCGGCATGAACAGTCGCTTCGCCCCAGGCAAGGTATCCGAGCCACGACCGGCCGCATGGTTCTTCTCCCAGCACCACTTCGCCGCGGCAAGGTCGGCCGCATCCAGCGAATCCTCGGGTGGGTAGCCGGCACGCACCGCGACACTGCCGTTCTCCGGCAGCAATATGACGACATGCACCTTCAGCATCAGTGCCATCTGGTGCACTGTGGCCCACAGCAGATCGTCGAGGTTCGCCGCACCGGCCAGCTTGCGGCTGAACTGATATAGTTCCTCGGTCGTACGCGCCCGCTCGCGAGCCACGATGGCTTGCGCGCGAACGCGCCCGGTCAGATTGCTCGCGATCACTGCCGTGACACCGAAGAAGAACAGTGCGACGACGTTCTCCGGATCAGCGATGGTGAAGGTATAGATCGGCGGCAGGAAGAAGAAGTTGTACGCCAGCACGCTGGCAAAGCTCGCGAGCAGCGCCGGCCACAGACCGTACACCACAGCCGCCACCAGCACCGCGGTCAGGAACGTCATCGCGACACTGGCCAGACCGAGCACCTGGTGCAGCAACAACGCCACGCCCAACGAGACGGCGGCGCAGGCAAGACTGCCAAGCCACGCATCCGGCGATACGCGAGGCTTGGCGAACGCCGGCGGTTCGGCAGTATCGCGGTTGCGCCCGAGCACGTGGACGCCGGCACCGCCGCTGTTGCGGATCAACTGCTGCGCCAGCGCGCCGCCAAACAACTCGCGCCACCATGCGCGCGGTGGCTGCACGATGATGATGTGCGTGACGTTGTTGGCGCGCGCATAGTCGGCGATCGTGTCCGCGACATCCTGGCCTGGCAGCGTCACCGTCTCCGCCCCCAGACGCTGCGCCAGTCGCATTGCCTCGGCGATCCGATCGCGCTCCGCGTCACGCAGGTTCAGGTCGCGCCCCGTCTCCACGTGCATCGCGGTCCACGGCGCTTTCAGGCTGTCAGCCATGCGCTTGGCCTGGCGCACGACCTCGGTGCTGCTGGGATCCTCGCCGATGCAGGCCAGGATGCGCTCGCCCGCTGCCCACGGCCCCGGAATGGCGTGCGCCTGCATATAGCGCACCATCTGTTCGTCCACGCGCTGTGCAGTCCGGCGCAGCGCGAGTTCGCGCAATGCAGTCAGGTTACCCGGCGAGAAGTAGTGGCGGATCGCGCGTTCCGCCTGATGCGACACGTAGACCTTTCCATCGCGCAGCCGCTGGATCAGGTCCTCCGGCGTCAGGTCGATCAGCTCGATATCGTCGGCCTTATCGATGATCGAGTCCGGTACCGTCTCCCGCACGCGGATACGCGTGATGCGGGCCACGATGTCGTTCAGGCTCTCGATGTGCTGGACATTGAGCGTGGTGTAGACATCGATGCCGGCGGCGATCAGTTCGTCCACGTCCATGTAGCGCTTCGGATGCCGGCTGCCAGGGGCATTGGTGTGTGCCAACTCGTCGACCAGCACGAGCTGCGGGCGACGTGCAAGCAGGGCGTCCAGATCCATCTCTTGCAGCTGGCGTCCGCGATACTCGGCGCTGCGGCGAGGTAACACCTCCAGCCCATCGAGCAGCGCCTCGGTTTCACGGCGCCCATGGGTCTCCACCGCACCCACCACGACATCGGTACCTTCCCGCGCGCGAGCCCGCGCGGCAGAAAGCATCTCATAGGTCTTGCCGACGCCAGGCGCGGCACCGAGAAAGATCTTCAGCCGGCCGCGCGCTTCCTGTCGCACTGTTTCCAGCAGCGCGTCAGGGGAAGGCCGTCCGTCACGTGAGCCGTGTTCGTCCAATCCGCACTCCTCCCCCTCCCCTTGCGGGAGGAGGAGCTTCCTGTGGGACGTTCTCTATCCCTTCATCGCGTCCAATGCGAGATTGAGCTGCAGCACATTCACATGCGGCTCACCGATGAAGCCGAGTAGCCGGCCGCTGACGTGCTCTTCAACCAGTTGCCGCACCTTGTCCTCTGGCATCCCGCGCGCCTTCGCCACCCGGGCCACCTGGAACAGCGCGCCGGCTGGCGTGATGTCGGGATCAAGGCCGCTCGCCGACGTGGTGACCAGATCAGCCGGGATCGGCACATTCGGGTTCTCCGCCGCCAGCTTCGCCGCGTCGCCCTTCACTCGGTCCACCAGCGCCTTTGATGTCGGCCCCAGATTCGATCCCGACGAGTTCGCCGCATTGTACGGCGCCGGCACGGTCTTGGTCGCATCATTTGGGTCGGTATCCGTTGTCGCTGACGGCCGGCCGTGGAAATACTTATCCGACGAGAAGTTCTGCCCGATTAACGCCGAACCAATCACCTTGCCGTCCTTCTGGATCAGGCTGCCATTAGCCTGGTACGGGAACACGGCCTGGGCAACGCCGGTCATCGCCAGTGGGTAGATGATACCAGTGATCACCGTCATGGCGATGATCATCACAATGGCGGGGCGGATGTGTTTCATAACAAGGATCCCCTCAGGCCAGACCGACGGCGGTCACAAGCATGTCGATCAGCTTGATGCCGACGAACGGCACGATGATGCCGCCGACACCGTAGAGCAGCAGGTTGCGCCGCAGGATCGCCGCCGCGCCGATCGGCCGGTAGGTAACGCCCCGCAGCGCCAGCGGTATCAGCGCCACGATGATCAGCGCGTTGAAGATGATCGCCGACAGGATTGCGCTCTCCGGATTGGCCAGTCGCATCACGTTCAGCGCCTGCAACTGCGGATAGAATGCAATGAACATCGCCGGGATCATAGCGAAGTATTTCGCGACGTCGTTGGCTATGCTGAACGTGGTCAGCGCGCCGCGCGTCATCAGCAGCTGCTTGCCGATCTCGACGATCTCGATCAGCTTGGTCGGATCGCTATCGAGGTCGATCATGTTGCCGGCTTCGCGCGCCGCCATCGTGCCGGTGTTCATCGCGACGCCGACATCCGCCTGCGCCAGCGCCGGCGCATCATTGGTGCCGTCGCCGCACATTGCCACCAGCTTGCCTTGCGCCTGCTCGTCGCGGATCAGCTTGAGCTTGGTCTCGGGCGTCGCCTGCGCCAGGAAATCGTCGACGCCCGATTCGGCAGCGATCGCCGCGGCGGTCAGCGGGTTGTCGCCGGTGATCATGACCGTGCGGATGCCCATGCGGCGCAGTTCTGAAAAGCGCTCCTGGATGCCGCCCTTCACGATGTCCTTCAGGTGGATCACGCCCAGTAGCCGGCCGTCCTTGCACACCGCGAGCGGGGTGCCACCGGACCTGGCGATCGTGTCGGACCTGATGGTCAGTTCGCGTACCGCGGCCTCGGACACTGTCGGACGCACCACTGTCGCGACGCCGCCGCCTGAGCCGTTGCCAATCGGTTGCCGCGCGAAGGCCAACACTGCATCGACCGCACCCTTGCGGATCGAGGTGTCGCCGAGATCGACGCCCGACAGCCGCGTCTGCGCCGAGAAGGCGACGAAGTGCGCGCCGACCGGAGCCATGTCGCGGCCGCGTATGTTGTATTTCTCCTTTGCCAGCACGACGATCGAGCGGCCTTCGGGCGTCTCGTCCGACAGCGATGCGAACTGCGCCGCATCCGCCAGCTCCTGCTCGGTCACACCCGGCAGCGGCAGGAATTCAGTGGCCTGGCGGTTGCCGAGTGTGATGGTCCCGGTCTTGTCCAGCAGCAGCGTATCGACGTCGCCCGCCGCCTCCACCGCGCGCCCCGACATCGCCAGCACGTTGAAGCGGACCAGCCGGTCCATACCGGCAATGCCGATCGCCGACAGCAGCGCACCAATCGTGGTCGGGATCAGCGCCACAAACAGCGCCACCAGGATCACGACAGAGATCGAACCGCCGGCGTAGGTTGCGAAGCTGGGAATGGTAGCGACCGCGATCACGAAGATGATCGTGAGGCCCGCGAGCAGGATGTTGAGCGCGACCTCGTTCGGCGTCTTGCGCCGTGCGGCGCCCTCGACGAGGCCGA
>DASSRN010000054.1:0-2138 GCA_035701785.1 Acetobacteraceae bacterium
AAGCTTCTGCCGATGAGTTCGCTTTCGGCGTAGCCAAGCATGGCGCACAAGGCGGGATTGACAGCGCGGAAGCGGAAATCGAGGTCGGCCATCGCCTTGCCCAGCGGGCTCTGTTCGAACACCCGGCGGAACCGCTCTTCACTGTCGCGGAGCGCGGCTTCGCCGAGCTTGCGGCCGGTGATGTCAACGTCGACGCCACAGTGGCGGAGTGGCCGGCCGTCGGCATCGCGCACGATGCGGCTGCGGCCGAAGATCCAGCGCAGCTGCCCATCGGGGCGGATGATGCGATATTCCGTCTCGAAGTGATCGTCGCCGCGCGCCAGAGCGGCGTTGAAATCGCGCAGGACGCGGTCGCGATCGGCGGGATGACGCAGGCAGCGGGTGGTTTCGATCGGCACCGGGTCGCCGGTCGCAGCTAACCCCATGATGCGAAAGAACTGCGCCGTGCCGTGCAGGAGTCCGGTGGTCAGATCGAGATCCCATGCGCCGATGCCGACGGCCTCCTCGGCGAGCCGCAGGATCGCATCGTTCTCGCCCAAGGAATGCGATGGCGAGGCCACGGTCGTGAAGGGTCAGGTACGGGCCAGAGCACAGCCGCCCTGGTCCAATGGACGGAACCCCTGCTCAGCCGGAATCGTACGGCGATGGATGTAGTAGTCCCATGCCTCCTTCGACTGATCGGGCGCTTTGACCTCGAACAGATGCATGTCGTGGATCACACGGCCATCCACCCGCACCTTGCCGGCGCCGAACAGCGGATCGTCGGTCGGCATGGCCTTCATCTGATCCACCGTCGCGCGCCCGCTGGCCAACGCCTTGTCCACTCCCATGCCGGTGGCCGCTTTCAGGTAGTGCGTCACCGCGGAGTACTGACCGGCGTGTACCGAACCGGGCACTACGCCGTTGAAGCGGGCCGCATAGCGCTTGCTGAATGCGCGCGTGCCGTCGTTCAGGTTCCAGTAGAACGGCTCGGTCAGCAGCACGCCTTGCGCGGCCGCCAGGCCGACGCCGTGCACGTCGTGGATCAGGAAGATCAGCCCGGCGACCTTCTGGCCACCCTTCATGATGCCGAACTCGGCAGCCTGCTTGATGCAGTTCACCGTGTCGTTGCCGCCGTTCGCGAGCCCAATCGCCTTGGCGCCGCTCGCCTTCGCCAGCACAAGGTATGCGGAGAAGTCGGTGGTGCCGGGAAACGGCGCCAGGGCCTGTCCCAACAGCTTGCCGCCGGCAGCGGTGACGAAGCTCGCCGCATCCTTTTGCAGCGAGTGGCCGAACGCGTAGTCGGCGGTGATGAAGAACCAGCTGTCAGCGCCTTCCTTCACGGCAGCGTCGACCACGCCGTGCGGCATCGACCAGGTATCGTACACCCAGTGCAGATGATTGGGCCCGCACTTCGCACCGGTGATATCGGCCGAGGCGCCGCCGGTGAAGATCGCGACCTTGTCCTTCTGCTTCGCCAGATCGCCGATGGCGAACGCGGCGGATGACAGTGGGACGTCGGTGATCACATCGACGCCTTTGTTGTCGTACCAGTCGGCGGCGATCGCCAGCGCCACGTCGGGTTTGAGCTGAAGGTCGGCCTGCACCACCTCAGCCTTCACCTCGGGGTGCGCGCGCATGAAGTCCTCGACCGCCATCTGCGCGCCAAGCACCGAACCCGGCCCGGTGTTCGCGGCATAGACGCCGGTCATGTCGGTGAGCACGCCGATGCGGATCGGCTTGTCGGCGGCACGCGCGCGGCGCGGCAGTGCTGCGGCGGCAACACCGGCGCCGAGCAGCGCACGGCGGCCAATCGAAGTCTGCATCCTGTTCTCTCCCTGTCGTGTGGCCACTGTAGACGCCTCCGGCGCGGGGCGCATAGGCTCGCTGAAGAAGCGAGGGAGGAAGCAGATGCGTGCAGACCAGGCTGTCGTGGAGATCCTGAAACGCGAAGGCGTGACCACGCTGTTCTGCTTCCCGACGACCTCGGTGATCGAGACGGCGGTGGCCGGCGGGCTGCGCCCGATCATCTGCCGGCAGGAACGGGTTGGCGTCGATATGGCGGATGGCTATGCGCGCGTCACCAACGGGCGCCCGCCTGGCGTGTTCGCGATGCAGTACGGGCCAGGGGCGGAAAATGCGTTTCCTGGCATCGCCAC
>DASSRN010000055.1:0-7855 GCA_035701785.1 Acetobacteraceae bacterium
GGGTCGAGATACGCGCTGGTGGTGGAGCAACCATTGCTCTGACACACCACCCAGCCGGTCGATCCGTCCACACTGGCCAGCGCCTGGGTCACCTGGGCGAAGATCGAGGGCTTCAGCTCCATTCCGCCAACGGACCTGGTCTTCAGCATCGTGAAGAATCCGCCGTCGATCAGGGCTTCGACGACCGGCCTGGTGAGTTTTCGGATATTGTCGTGTTCGTCCGCGGCTGCGGCGATCAGCGGCATAAGATCGCGAGCCTTCTGCAGCTGCGGATGGACGGTCGGCATGGTGTGGGTGTCTCCTGTTCCGTGACGGCGCGGTCCCGGTTGATTACCGGCGGCCCGGGCGCCTTGGTCAAGCGCGAGGCCGAAAACCGGGCATGGACCCACTGGAAATGCGCCACTTCGCTGGTTAGGATTCGTGCGAACGGCAATCAAACCAACTCAGGGAGGGATCGATCCTGGATATGCACATCCCATCGCCGAACGTCCCGGTCCTGACCCAGGCCGACATCGATCAGCGCGTCTTCGAACTCTACGACGAGTACTGCCACGGCCGGATGGACCGCCGCAGCTTCTTGGCGGCGGCGTCGCTCATTGCCGGCGGGCTTGCCATGGCACAGGCGCTCATGCCGCGCTACGCGCAGGCACAGACGATCTCCTTCACCGATGAGCGCATCAAGGCACATTACGTGTCCTACCCGTCCCCCGGCGGCAATTCAGGCACCATGCGCGGCTATCTCGTGCAGCCCGCTGGCACCGGTCGATTCCCGGCAGTGCTGGTCATCCACGAGAACCGCGGCCTCAATCCCTACGTCGAGGACGTGGCGCGCCGTTTCGCAGTCGAGGGGTTCGTGGCGCTGGCGCCGGACGGACTTTCACCGGTCGGCGGCTATCCCGGCAACGACGACGACGGCCGGGAGCTTCAGGCCAAACTCGACCAGGCGAAACTGCGCACTGACATGCTGAACAGCGCGCAGACACTGAAGGCGCATGCGCTGTCGAACGGCAAGCTGTGCGTGACCGGGTTCTGCTGGGGCGGCACGACGACAAACTACCTGGCCACGGCACTGGGGGCGGACCTGCTGGCGGGGGCGCCATTCTACGGCGCGGCACCGGACACTGCGGCGGTTGCCGCCATCAAGGCCACGCTGCTGATCCACTACGCCGAGAACGACGACCGCATCAACGCGATGTGGCCCGCATACGAGACCGCTCTGAAGGCCAATCACGTGTCCTATGAGAAGTATACCTATCCGGGAACGCAGCACGGATTCCACAACAACTCGACCCCGCGCTACCAGGAGGCGGCGGCCAAGCTGGCGTGGGATCGGACCGTCACGCTCTTCAAGCAGCGCGTGGGCTGATCGCGCATCATCAGCAACCACTGCGATGAACGAGAACCGCTTTGTATTGATCTCCGGGTGCTCGAGCGGTGGCAAGTCCACACTCCTGATCGAGCTTGCCAGACGCGGCTACCCGACCGTGGAGGAGCCGGGCCGGAGGATCGTCGAGGAAGAGATGCGCGGCGCAGGTTTGGCACTGCCGTGGGTGAACGAGATTGCTTTCGCACGGCGTACCCTCGACCTTGCGCTGGCCGACCGCGCTTCGGTCGACTGTGAAGCCGGTTGGACCTTTTTTGACAGGGGCCTGCTCGACGCCGCAGCCGCCCTCCAACATCTCACTGGCGAGGCGACGCTGGCAACACTCGCGCCGATACATCGCTATCACCGCAGGATTTTCCTTGCCCCGCCCTGGCCGGAAATTTACGTGATGGATTCTGAACGGCGGCACGACATGGGTGATGCGATTGCCGAGTATCAGCGGCTGCTCCGCATGTATCCCACTCTCGATTACCAAGTGACGATCCTGCCGAAAGCCTGCGTTTGCGAACGCGCCGACTTCGTCCTGCATGCCTTGACAGAGTAACTCCTCCGCGCGGCACGCTGTGGTGCGCCCTCATACGGTCTCTGACTCGCCGGCCACACCGACGCGGTGCAGATTGCCAGCCAGTGAATTGCCGGACGCACGGCGTGGCTTGGAAGGTGTCCAGGTTCGCAGGGAGGGAAAAGACGCGTTGCACATCGTAGTCATAGGCGGAGGTGCACTGGGGCTGTCGTCCGCACTGCACCTGGTTGAGCGTGGCGTCAGCGTGACCGTGCTCGAGGCGGGCGCGCTGGCAGGTGGTTCGACCGGGCGGTCCATCGGCGTCGTCGGCACGCAGCACGTGACGGTGCTCGATGTGACGATGCGCGCCTACGGACTGCGACGCATCCGTGCGTGGGAGCAACACGGTCTGGAATTCAATGCGATTGGCTATCTGCGGCTCGGGCGGTCGGAAAGCGACCTGCGGCTGTTCGAGCAGAGCCTCGGGTATCAGCGCGAAGCCGGTATCGAGACAGCTCGCATGCTGGAACCGGCCGAGATGCGCGCGCTGGTGCCGGATATGAGCACCGACGGCATCGTGGGCGGCCTGTTCGGGCCAGACGACGGGTTCCTCGATCCTCACCAGCTGGCAACCGTGCTGGCGCAGATGGTGCGCGACAAGGGCGGCATCGTGCGGCAGCGCTGCCAGGTTGTGGGCGCGGATCGGAGGGGGACGGGTTATCGCCTCACCACCCCGGACGAGACGATCGACTGCGACGGCGTGGTGATCGCAACTGGCGCCTGGGCAGGGCGCGTGGCGGCGCTGTTCGGGCAACGCCTGCCAGTCCTGCCCGAACGCCACGAGGCGGTGACGATCCGGCTGCCCGAGCCGCTGCCCTATGTCATGCCGATGGTGATGGACCTGGTGTACGGCGGCGGCGGCACCGGCCTCAATTTTCGTCACGACCGGACGGGCCAGCTGCTGACCGAGCTGCACAAGTCTGAAGGCGGCGCCCCAGCGGACCCGGACGACTACAACGAGCAGATCGACGACGCCGGCAAGGAGCAGTTGGCAGAGTTGCTGCTGGAGCGGCTGCCGGGACTGAGTAGTGCGGGGTTCGGTCACGGCTGGGCGGGGCTGTACCCGCAGAGCACCGATCGCCGACCGCTGGTCGGGCCGTTCGATGGCGAGCCGCAGCTGATCGCGGCAGCAGGCGCCGGCGGCTACGGCATCCAGCTCAGTCCGATCATCGGCGCGCTGGTTGCCGACTGGCTGACCGACGGCGCGCCGACCACGCTGCCGGAAACCGCGACATTGCGGCCGGACGCCTCGCGGCTTGGCTAACCCGGGCCGCGTGTGCCACGCTCCGGCCCAGACAATCGGAGGTGCGCCATGAGCCAGGCCGAGATCGCGAACCATTTGTCGGCCTATGTGCCGTCGCTGCAGCGCACGGAAGGCCAGCCGCCGCCGATCGCGGCGCATGGCGGCCTGTCCTATATGGCGTTCGACAAGGACGGCGACGCGGGAACCACCAAGGCGATCGAGGACGCGCTCGCCGAGATCGCCGATGGCGAGGGCCAGCGCGTCATCGAAATGATCGACAAGGCGCCGCCGGGGCCGATCAAGACGCGGTGGGGTGTTGCGTTCCGCGAGTGGGACGAGTGCGTGGCCTATATCCGCAACTCGAACAGCATCAAGGTGCCGGCAGGCGGCGTGGCGCTGCCGCTGCCCTATACGGTGCATGAGCGGCCGACCTACTCGATCGTGCCGTCCAACGCGGTCTGGCGCGACCCTTCGCGCGCCGAGACGGCGGCGATCCTGCGCCAGAACGAGAAGGACAACCGGCGACGGGACCTGTTCTTCCCGATGGTCCTGCGCGATGCGCGACGCGTCGGCGAATACTATCCGGGCCTGCGGCCGGACAGCCCGGAATGCATGGACAAGCTCGGGCTGTCGCTGGCGCATCTCGAATCGAAGTGCACCAACATCTACGATTCACAGGAGGTGGAGCGGGTCTATTACCCGGAGATCGAGAAGCTGCTGCTCGACTTCTTCCCGGATGCGACCGACGCCCTGGTGTACAACCACGACGTGTTCGACAAGGACTATGCGGGCGATCGCACGGAGAACCAGGACGCGAAGAACCCGGGCGTGAATGCGAACTACGCGATGCTGGTGCACAATGACCTGAACGACAACAGTGGTCGGGTGCGGTGCCGCGAGCTGCTGACGAAGAACCTGCGGAACTTCGGGCGCACGCAGAACTACACGGAGGAAGAGGCCGACGCGAAGATGTCGCGGCGGTTCATGTCGATCAATCTCGCCAAGCCGATCGAGACAATCGAACAGTATCCATTCGTGCTGTGCGCCTGGCCGTCATTCGCCGACCAGCCATACATCAACAACTACCGGGTGTACGACGACCGGGTGGGTGAGACGACGCGGTTCACCCACCGGCCGGATCACGAGTGGTACTGGTTCCCGCAGCAGAAGAGCAACGAAGTGTCGATGCTGAAATGCTATGATTCGGTGACCGACGGCTCGGTGTCGCGGTGGTCGTTCCATAGCGCATGCATCGACCCGACCGCGCCGGCGAATGCACGGTGCAGGAAGAACGTGGTGGTGCGGTCGTTCGTGTTCTTCTAGTACGCCAAGGAACCGGACGGGCGTACGACCGCTTAGGTGGTCAACGCTCGTGAGGGGATTGCGATGTCGGGAAAGATCGTCACCTGCCTGTGGTTCGACCATGGTGAGGCGCGGAAGGCGGCGGAGTTCTATGCGGCTACCTTTCCCGACAGCCATCTCGGGCATGCGCTGCAATCGCCATCCGACTACCCCGGTGGTGAACAGGGCAAGGAGCTGACCGTCGAGTTCACACTGCTGGGCCAGGCGTTCGTCGGCTTGAATGGTGGCCCGATGTTCAAGCCGAACGAGGCGGTGAGCTTCCAGGTGATGACCGACGACCAGGCGGAAACCGACCGCTACTGGAATGCGATCATTGAGAACGGCGGCAGTGAGAGCGCGTGCAGTTGGTGCAAGGATCGCTGGGGGTTCTCGTGGCAGATCGTGCCACGCGCGCTGATGGAAGGGATGAAGGATCCGGATCGCGCCGCGGCGAAGCGTGTGATGAATGCGATGATGACCATGCGCAAAATCGACATTGCGAAGATCGAGGCTGCGCGCGCGGGCCAGGGCGCGGACTGACGCGCCGCAGACCGGGACTGGTTCACCGCGCCGCAGCGGTGCAGATTGCGCCATCAGCGACGCCCGGAGGAATGCCATGGCCGGCAAGGTGATCATCAGTTGCGCCGTCACCGGCGCGATCCATACGCCTAGCATGTCGGACTACCTGCCGATCACGCCAGAAGAGATCGCGCGCTCCTCGATCGAGGCGGCCGAGGCAGGTGCTGCGATCATCCATCTGCACGCACGCGATCCGCAGACCGGTGAACCGACGCCCGATCCGGCGGTGTTCATGCGTTTCCTGCCGGTGATCAAGCAGAGCGTCGATGCGGTGGTGAATATCACCACGGGCGGCGGGCTGAACATGACGCTGGAGGACCGGCTCGCCGCGCCGCTGCTGGCCAGGCCGGAGATGTGCAGCCTCAACATGGGCAGCATGAACTTCAACATCGCCCGCGCCGGTGACCGGGTGAAGACGTGGAAGTACGATTGGGAGAAGCCGTATCTCGATCGCACCGACGACCACATCTTCCGCAACACGTTCCGCGACATCGCCGGCATCACCGAGCGTCTGGGCAAGGCGCATGGCACGCGGTTCGAGTTCGAGTGCTATGACGTGGGACACCTCTACAACCTGGCCTACTGCCTGGATCAGAAGATCGTCGAGCCGCCACTGTTCGTGCAGACGATCTTCGGCATCCTGGGCGGCATCGGCGCCGATCCGCGCAATCTGCTGTTCATGAAGGAGACCGCCGACAAGCTGTTCGGCGATGCCTATGTCTGGTCCGTGCTGGCGGCGGGACGGCACCAGATGAACTTCACCACCATGGCCGGCATCTTAGGCGGCAATGTGCGCGTCGGGCTGGAGGACAGCCTGTATATCGGTCGCGGCGCACTGGCGAAGTCGAACGCCGAACAGGTGGCGAAGATCCGCCGCATATTGGAGGAACTGAGCCTGGAGATCGCCTCGCCCAAGGAGGCGCGCGAGATCCTGAAACTGAAGGGCGGCGACCGCGTCGGGTTCTGAGCGCTTACCCCTGCCCGCTGGCGCGGCGGGAGGCCATGAACTCTTCCCAGTGCTGGCCGTCGAACAGGCTGGGATGCAGGTTGGCCAGGTCGACGCCTTCCAGGCAGCGCACGTTCACGCTGATGCCGTCGGGCTTGGAACGCGGCGTGTAGAATGAGTGGATGCCGCAGTGCCGGCAGAACGTGTGCTTGGCGACGCCGGTGCCGAACGTGTAGGTGGCGATGGCATCGGCGCCGCGCAGCAGTTCGAACTGCTCACGCGGCACCACCATGTGGATGATGCCCTTCTGCGTGCAGATGGAGCAGTTGCACACCGATACGTCGTCCAGGTCACCCTGGCAGCGAAACCGCACCTGGCCGCAGTGGCAGCCGCCTTCATAGGTCGCGAGCATGACATGGCTCCGATTGGATCGGGCCGCACGCTACCACGCGGCGAGCCCGCGCCAAACTACACCTTCAGCACTTCGGCGCCTTCCGCCGGCTCCAGCTCGCAGGCGTTCACCGTCATCGCCAGCATCGCGTAGTAGCCGATCGCGCCGGTGAGCTGGATGAACTCGTCATCGCCGAAGCGCTTGCGCATCGCATCGGCGATGGCGTCGTCGATGCGGTGCCGGCGCAGCAGCTGGCGGGTGAAATCGACAATCTGTGCATCCTCGGACGGGATGCCGCGCGAGTGGTTCTCGCGGATCGCGGTGATGGTGGAGTCCGGCACACCCAGGCGGCGCGCGCCACCGGTCTGCGCACCCCAGATGTACATCGCTTCATATTCGCGGGCCACCACCATCGCAGCGAGCACCCGCACGCGCATGTCGAGCGAACCCTCAAACCGCACATAGGCACCGAGATGCGCGACACGTGCGGCGATCTCTGGCGAGTGCAGGAATGCGATGAACGGGCCATGCACCGAGCCACGGCTGGCGACGATGGAGTCGAACGCGGCGTGGCCCTCGGCGGGGACCTGGTCCTTGCTGGTGATGCTGGAGAGGCGGGGCATCGAGGTTCCTCCTACTGCTTTCCCACGGACGCGAAGTACAGCTTCGGGTCGGCTGCGCGGACCGTCGCTTCAGGCAGGCCTAGCTCCCGGCGCACGATGTTGGTGCCTTCGACCATCGAGACGCACTTGTAGTGTGCAATGCGTCGGCTGAGGCCCTCGCGGCCGAAGCCGCAGTCGGTGGTGATCACTAGGCGCTCGGGCGGCACGAACTCCAGCGCGCGACGGATCAGGCCGGCGACATATTCCGGCGGCTCGACCACGGTGTTGCAGTGGTTCACCACGCCGATGCCGATCTTCTTGTCGGTCTTGTACTTGCCCAGGAGATGCAGGTCCCGCCCGTCGCTGCTGGCGCATTCGAAGGTGATCACGTCGCAGTTCAGTTGCAGCAGATAGGGCATGGCGCGTTCGTAGCTGGGCACCTCCCAGTAGACGCGCTGCTGGTTCGGATTGCCCCAGCAGGTGTGCACCCAGATCTCGGCGTTCACGCCGACCAACTGGCGATTGAACGCCTCGGTGAGGAACTCAAGCTCGGCTTCGGTGCAGTCGGGCCGCAGCGAACGGCCGTGATGCGGTGGCTCTTCCACCTGGATCAGCGGGCAGCCGGAATCCGCCATCTCGCGGAACTCGGCGTTCATGATTTCGCACAGGTCAAGCACCAGCTGCTTGTCGTCCTGGTAGAACTCGTTCCACAGCATGCCCGCCAGTGCCGGCGCGCAGATCGCGCCGAACTTCACCGGGCGGTCCGACATGCGCTGCGCCACCTGCCAGATCGCGGTGTATTCCAGC
>DASSRN010000056.1:0-2070 GCA_035701785.1 Acetobacteraceae bacterium
TCGCCGTAGAACTGGTCCGCGACCGGCTGCACTGCGGACGCGCCCGCGGTGAGCGCGCGCTGGTAGCTGACGTCGACGTCGTCGACATAAACGTAGAGCATCATCTGCATCGGCTTGTGCTCGCCATGCGCGTCACCCAGCATCACGACCGAATCGCCGATGCGCACCTCGGCATGACCGATGCGATCGCCGGGCGCCGGCATCCGTTCCACAAGTTCGGCGTCGAACGCCTCTTCGAGGAAGTCGATCAGCCTGGCCGCGCCTTCCACCACCAGATACGGCGTGACCGTATGAAAGCCCTTGGGCTGCACGTCTACCGCCATGGCAGCACTCCTTCGGTCCTGAGGTGACACCCGGAACCTGGGATGCACCCGCGCACGGCGCAAAAGACATGATCGTGAAGGACTGCATCGCCCTTGTTCCGTCCCAATGCGGGCGCTACCCAATACCGTCTGGCAGAAGGAAGGTGCGCATGGCCCAGGCGATCCGGCCGGTGATGCTGGTGATCCTCGATGGCTTCGGCTGGCGCGAGGAATCTGCCGACAACGCGGTGCGCCAGGCCCGCAAGCCGAACTTCGACCGGCTGTGGGAGAATTGCCCGCACGCCTTCCTGCACACCTCTGGCAGCGACGTCGGCCTGCCGGACGGGCAGATGGGCAACTCCGAGGTCGGCCACCTCAACATCGGTGCCGGCCGCGTGGTGATGCAGGAACTTCCGCGGATCAGCAACGCCACGAAGGACGGCAGCCTGGCCAACGCAGCGGCGCTGACCGACCTGATCGCTAGACTGAAGGCGTCCGGCGGGACCTGCCATCTTCTCGGCCTGATGTCGCCCGGCGGCGTGCACTCTCACCAGGACCACGCCGTTGCGCTGGCGAAGATCCTGCACGGTGCCGGTGTGAAGACGGTGGTGCACGCGCTCACAGACGGTCGCGACACGCCGCCCCGGTCGGCGGCCGACGATGTCGGCTGGCTGGTCAGTGCCCTTCGGTCTGGTGTGCGCATTGGTACGGTGATTGGCCGCTACTATGCGATGGACCGCGACAAACGTTGGGACCGTGTCGGCAAGGCCTACGCCGCGCTGGCGGAGGGCGAAGGGGCGAAGTTCGAGGATCCGGTCAGGGCAGTTCGAGATGCCTATGCACACGACGTGACCGACGAGTTCATCCTCCCAGCCGTGATCGGCGACTACAAAGGCATGCAGGATGGCGACGGAATCCTGTGCTTCAACTTTCGCGCGGACCGCGTGCGCGAAATCCTGGGCGCACTGCTGGAGCCGAAATTCGACGGGTTTGCGCGTCAACGGGTCATCCGCTTCGCCGCTGCGGCCGGGATGACGCGCTATTCCGACGACCTCGCGCCATTGCTCGGCGTGCTGTTTCCGCCGGACCGGCTGGACCACATCCTCGGCCAGGTCGTGGCCGAAGCCGGGCGCGCGCAGCTACGCACGGCGGAGACCGAGAAGTATCCGCATGTCACCTATTTTCTCAATGGCGGACAGGAGACGACATTCCCCGGCGAGGACCGCATCCTGGTGCCGTCGCCGAAGGTGGCGACCTATGACCTCCAGCCGGAAATGTCGGCGCCCGAACTCACCGAAAAGGTCGTGACAGCGATCGATTCGAAGAAATACGACCTGATCGTGCTGAATTACGCCAATCCCGACATGGTCGGCCACACCGGCAGCCTGCCGGCCGCAATCAAGGCAGTGGAGACTGTGGACGCTGGCCTGGGCCGCATCGCCGCTTCGGTGGAGAAGCAGGGCGGGGCACTCCTAGTCACTGCCGACCACGGCAATTGCGAACTGATGCGCGACCCGGCGACCGGTGGACCGCACACGGCTCACACAACCAACCCGGTCCCGGTGCTGCTGATGGGCGGCGGCGCGTCGGCGCTGCGGGAAGGGCGGCTCGCCGATATCGCGCCGACCCTGCTGTCGCTGATGGGACTGCCCCAGCCGCGTGAAATGACGGGCGCCTCGCTGATCCGTGCCCATGTGGCGCGCGCGGCCGAGTAGACTGCTTGCCCTGATCGCCCTGACCACGGTCGCCGCTCACCCGGCCCGACCTG
>DASSRN010000057.1:0-4206 GCA_035701785.1 Acetobacteraceae bacterium
AGCTGGCGGCGATCGGGCCGGCCGACATCGAGCGGATCGACGCGATCGAACGCGAAACGCGGCACGACGTCATCGCCTTCCTGACCTGGCTCGCCGAAGCGATCGGCGAGGACAGCCGGTTCGTGCATCTGGGCCTGACCAGTTCGGACGTGCTGGACACCTGCCTTGCAGTGCAGCTGACCCAGGCCACCGATCTGCTGCTGAAGGACATCGAGGCGGTGCTGGCCGCGCTGAAGGCGCGCGCGTTCGAGCACCGGCATACGGTGACCATCGGCCGTAGCCACGGTATCCACGCCGAGCCGACGACCTTCGGGCTGAAGCTCGCCGGACACTATGCGGAGTTCGCACGCGGGCGGGCGCGCCTGGTCGCCGCGCGCGCCGAGGTGGCAACTGCGGCGATCAGCGGGCCGGTCGGCACGTTCGCCTCGGTCGATCCTCGCGTCGAGGAGTATGTCGCGGCACAGCTCGGGCTGGCGCCGGAGCCGGTGTCGACGCAGGTGATCCCGCGCGATCGGCACGCGATGTTCTTCGCCACACTCGCGGTGATCGCCTCGGGCATCGAGCGGCTGGCCACCGAGGTGCGTCACCTTCAGCGCAGCGAGGTGCGCGAGGCGGAGGAGTTCTTCCATCCGGGCCAGAAGGGTTCGTCCTCGATGCCGCATAAGCGCAACCCGGTGCTGAGCGAGAACCTTACCGGTCTCGCGCGCATCGTGCGTTCGGCTGTGGTGCCGGCGCTGGAGAACGTGACGCTGTGGCACGAGCGCGACATTTCGCATTCCTCGGTCGAGCGGGTGATCGGACCGGATGCAACGATTGCGCTGGATTTCGCGCTGGTGCGGCTGGCCGGGATGATGCAGCGGCTGGTGGTGTATCCCGAGCGGATGGCGGCAAATCTCGAGAGCCTGGGCGGCGTGGTGTATTCCGGCGATGTGCTGCTGGCGCTGGCCAAGGCGGGCATCTCGCGCGAGGACGCGTATGCGATCGTGCAGCGCAACGCGATGGCGACGTGGGAGAAGCTCGGCATGCCGGAGGGACGCAGCTTCCGCGACAACCTGCTGGCGGATCCGGCGGTGGCCCGGTCAGTCCCCGCGGCAGAGCTGGATGTGGTGATGAACGGGCAGATGCACCTGGCGCAGGTGGACCGGATCTTTGCGCGGGTGTTCGGCCACGCTGATCACGCCAGCGGTTGACGGCGCATCCGTAAATCCGGAAATTGCGGAGCGTGCCATAATACAGCAAGAAGGTCGGGCTCTATCAGACGGTCGCGCAGCGCGAGCCCGCCGTCATCACGTCACATGGGTGAGAGGAAACGGTACTGATTTCGGCGAGGGAATATCATCGGCTGACGCGCCGCCGCCGCTATCTCATTCCGCCGCCAATGAACCAGCAGGATAGGACTGACGCCCATGGTGAAGCGTCGGTGGCAGTTGGACGCGCAGCGCTCATGGGTGATCTGCGCCGAGGTGAATCGCTTCGTCTGGCCCGGTCCTGACCTGCGGCCAGTGCGGCGTCAACAGCCCGGGGAATTTGTATTTGGTGTGCTGTCTCCTTCCTTCGTGAAGCAGGTGTTCGAAGTTTGGCAATGCTGCGTGCGGCACGCAGAATCCGCGTGGTCCATCGGCCAGAGTGAAAGTCGTCCGCTGGCGCGCGCCTTATACGGGGTGTATGCCCAACATGCATTTAAACAGGTGCGAGAGGGAGAGAAATGCCGGAAATCGTCGGTACATGGCGTTTGGTCGCGGCGAAGTCGCAGGATAAGGATGGCAAGGCGTTGCCACTGCCGTACGGGCCGCAGGCGATCGGTCGCATCGTGTTCACCGCCGAGGGACGCATGATGGCAGCGCTGTCCGATGGTCGTCGCGAACTGCCGGCCGGCGTGAAGCGCGAGTATGGCGGCTACACCGGCAACTATACATTTGACGGGACGAAGCTGACCACGCAGGTGGATGCTTCGCCCAATCCCGCCTATATCGGCACCGCACAGGTACGTGGCGTGCGCTTCGAGGGCGAGCGCATGGTCCTGCTGCCGCCACCGCGCGAGATCGACGGCGTGCAGCATCATCGCGAGCTGACCTGGGAACGGATCAGCCCTGTCTAGATCTGCGAGTAGCCCGATCCAGGAGTGTCGACCCCGCGACCGGCCGCCTTATCGATCCAGCCGAACTCCTTAAGGATCTGCTGGCTGTAGGTGACACGGCCGTTCACTTTGGCCGCCGGCTCGCTCGCCAGCAGCAGCGCGGCGCGTGCCATCATGGTCGGCGGCTCGCCCCTGGGATCGTCCATGCCGGAGACCAGCTTGTGGTACACCGTGCCAGGCGTCGGCACGATCTGCGACGGTGATACCGCGGCGACGGTGATACCGTCGTACTGCGCGACCTCCTGCGCCAAGCCCTGCGTGAAGCGCTCCAGCGCCGCCTTCACCGCGCCGTACATCGTGCCGCCGCGGACCGTGTTGTTGGCATAGGGACCGCGCCCCGGTCCGATCGCCGCACCTGAGCTGATGTTGATGATCGCGCCGCTGCGGCGAGGGACCATGTCCTTCAGCACCTCCTTCGCCAGCATGAACGGGCCATGCACGTCGACGGCGAAAGCACGCACCCAGCGGTTGGTCTGCATCTCGGTGATCGGCTGGTAGTAGGTGAGTGCTGCGTTATTGACCAGGATATCGACCGGCCCGTAGTCGCGCGCCGACTGCACCAGCGCGGTGCAGTCGTCCTCAAGTGACACATTCGCAGCGACTGCCTTCGCTTCGCCGCCTTTGGCGCGGATCAGCTCGACGGTTCGCTTCAGCGTGCCTTCCAGGAACGGATGGTCGCCCTCGTTGAATGTGCGCGCGGCGACCACCACCTTCGCGCCTTCGTCAGCGAACAATTCGGCGATCGCCTGGCCGATGCCGCGGCTCGCGCCGGTGACGATGGCAACCTTGCCGTCGAGCAACGCCATAATCTACCTCCGGTCCTGCAACAGCCGTCGCGCGATCACCATGCGGTGCACCTCGGATGGCCCCTCATAGACCCGCATGGTGCGCACCTTCTGCGCCATCAGCTGCAACGGCAGCTCCTTCGCCACCCCCATCGCGCCGAACGCCTGCATGGCGTGGTCGATCGTCTCGGTGGCCATCTCGGTGCCGTACAGCTTCACCATTGACGCCTCGGTGCGCACGTCGCGACCGGCGTCGGACTTTGTCGCGGCATCATAGACCATCAGGCGGCAGGCATGGATCTTCATCGCCGCCTCGGCGATCCACCACTGGATTGCCTGCCGGTCCGCCAGGCGCTGGCCGAAGGTCACGCGCTGTTTGGCGTGTTCTATCATCATGTCGAGCGCACGCCGCGTCATGCCGACGCACCAGGCGCCCATCTGGAGCCGCCGCACCGTCAGGCGGAGTTGCATGGGCGCGAAGCCGCGGCCCTCCTGGCCGAGTAGCTGCGAGGCGGGGATGCGGCAGTCGTCAAAGGTGAGCTCGTAGGTGCGCTGACCGCCGAGCATCGGGATTTCACGCTCGATATTGAAGCCCTTGGCGCCGCGCTCGACGATGAACGCGGTGACGCCCTCGTGGCGCTTCCCTTCGCCGGTGCGCGCCATGACGATGGTGAAGTCCGACTGCGGCACGCGGCTGACCCAGATCTTGCGCCCGTTGATCACCCAGTCGCTGCCATCCTTTGCCGCGCGCGTGGTCATGCCGGCGGGATCGCCGCCAGCATTGGGTTCGGAGATCGCGATGGCCGAGTGCGCTTCGCCGCGCGCGTAGGGTTCCAGGTATTTCCGACGCTGATCCGCGTCGCACACCGCCATCAGCATGTGCAGGTTGGGGCTGTCGGGCGGGAAGGTGAACGGCACGCAGGTGCGGCCCTGCTCTTCGTAGACGCCGATCAGCGCGACGGTCGGTAGGTTGGCGCCGCCGAACTCCTCCGGCACATCGAGGCCCCAAAGGCCAAGCTCGCGGCACTTGCCGAGTAGGGTTTCTTCCTCTTCGGCGGTCAGCGAGGACTTCTGGCCTGCCATCTCGCGGGCGAGCACCGCCTTCTCCAGCGGCATCACGTCTCGGTCGATGAACTTCGCGACCAGGTCCTGCAGCATGCGGTGTTCTTCGGAGAGTTCGAACATTGCGGTTCCATTGTGTGGAAGAACGATGTGGCGGTCCTCCCCCTCCCCTCGCGGGAGGGGGATAGGGAGGGGGCCTCGGACCAACACCGGCCCCCTCCC
>DASSRN010000058.1:0-8471 GCA_035701785.1 Acetobacteraceae bacterium
GGCGCATGCGGATGCGAATCGGGATAGCCGTCCCACGGACGGCGGACGATCGCCAAGTCCGGTTCCGGTTCCGAGTACTCGTCCAGCTCGATCGGAGCCTGGACACGGACGCGCGCACGACCGGCCAAGGCCAGCACCAGAATTTCAGTCAAGGCCTCTATTGCCAGTGCGTGCCGAGGTCCGGACGGAGCCATGTCGACCACTTGCCCTTCCAGCAGCTCGATCCGGTCATCGCTGCCCAGGATTCCGACCTCGGCCATGCGATAGTAATCGCGCACCGTCAGGCGGTGCCGCGACACCGGATAGCGGCTGAGAATGTCTCCCTGGTAAACATCGTCCATGTCGCAAGCCTAGCTGTTTTGCCGCCGGGATGGCAGCCCGCCGATCCAACCGGTATACCCGCCGGTCGCATGAGCCACGCCAGTCCGACCCCCACCGTCAACCAGGCCCTCGCCGCCGAATTCGGCCTCTCCGCCGAGGAATACGCGCGCGTCCTGGAGATCATGGGCCGCGTGCCGACGCTGACCGAACTCGGCGTGTTCAGCGTCATGTGGTCGGAGCATTGCAGTTACAAATCATCGCGCGTCTGGTTGCGCCAGCTGCCGACCAAGGCGCCCTGGGTGATCCACGGTCCCGGCGAGAATGCCGGCGTGGTGGATATCGGCGACGGCCTCGCCGCCGTATTCAAGATGGAGTCGCACAACCACCCGAGCTTCATCGAACCCTACCAGGGCGCGGCGACCGGCGTCGGCGGCATCCTGCGCGACGTGTTCACCATGGGCGCCCGCCCGATCGCCAACCTGAACGCGCTGCGCTTCGGCTCGCCCGACAACCCAGTCACCAGGCGCATCGTTGACGGCGTGGTGCGCGGCATCGGTGGCTACGGCAACTGCGTCGGCGTCCCCACGGTCGGCGGCGAGATCAACTTTCATCCTGCCTATGACGGCAACCCGCTGGTCAATGCGATGACCGTCGGCATCGCGCCGAAAGACCGCATCTTCCTGTCCGCCGCCGCCGGCGTCGGCAACCCGGTGGTCTATGTCGGCTCGAAGACCGGCCGCGACGGCATCCACGGTGCCACTATGGCCTCGGCCGAGTTCGCCGCCGATGCGGAAGAGAAGCGCCCGACGGTGCAGGTCGGCGATCCGTTCACCGAAAAGCTGCTGATCGAGGCGTGCCTGGAGCTGATGGCGACCGACGCTATCGTCGCGATCCAGGACATGGGTGCGGCCGGCCTCACCAGCTCCTCGGTCGAGATGGCCGGCAAGGGCGGCGTCGGCATCGAACTCGACCTCGACCAGGTGCCGGCGCGCGAGACCGGCATGACCGCCTATGAGTTCATGCTGTCGGAGAGCCAGGAGCGCATGCTGATGGTGCTGCGCCCCGACCGCGAAGACGTGGCGCGCGCGATCTTCGAGAAGTGGGAACTCGACTTCGCGGTGATCGGCCGGCTCACCGAAACCGGCCGCATCGTGGTGCGCCACCACGGCGAGGTGCAGGCCGACATCCCGCTGGCGCCGCTCGCCGACCAGGCGCCGCTCTATCACCGGCCGACCGCCGAAGTGCAGGACGGGCAGCCGTTGAACTCCGCAAAAGTGGAGGACCGGGTCGGTCTGACCGGCGCGCTGCGGAAGCTGATCGGCTGTCCCGATCTCGCCTCGCGCGCCTGGGTCTGGGACCAGTACGACAGCACCGTCGGTGGCCAGACAGTGAAGCGGCCGGGCGCGGCGGACGCTGCGGTCGTGAAGCTGGAGGGGCTCACGCGCGCGCTGGCGCTCACCACCGACTGCACGCCGCGCTACTGCGCCGCCGACCCCGAGGCCGGCGGCATGCAGGCGGTGGCGGAGGCCTGGCGCAATCTCACCGCGGTCGGCGCGCGGCCGCTGGCGCTGACCGACAATATGAACTTCGGCAACCCCGAGCGCCCGGAGATCATGGGCCAGTTCGCCGCGGCGATCCGCGGCATGGCGGCGGCCTGCGAGGCGCTGGAGTTTCCGGTCGTGTCCGGCAATGTCAGCCTGTACAACGAGACGCGTGACCCGTCTGGCGCGGTGCGCGCCATCCTGCCGACGCCAGCGATCGGCGGTCTGGGCGTGCTGGACGATGCGGCGAAGGCGGTGGGGATCGCGGTTGGCCCTTGGCTCGACATCGTGCTGGTTGGCACCACGCGGGGCTGGCTGGGCCAATCGCTCTGGCTGCGCGAGATCGCCGGCCGCGAAGAGGGCGCGCCGCCGCCGGTCGATCTCGCTGCCGAACGTGCCACGGGCGATTTCGTGCGCGAGCAGATCCTCGGTGGCCAGGTGCGCGCGTGCCACGACGTGTCCGATGGCGGTGTGCTGGTCGCGGTGGCCGAGATGGCGATGGCGGGGCTCACCGGCATCCGACTCGCCACCGGCCCGCGCGAGATCCCCAGCCACGCCTATTGGTTCGGCGAGGACCAGGGGCGCTATGTGCTCGCGGTGCCCGACGCTTCGGCGCTGGTGCGGGCAGCCGAGGCGGCGGGGCTGCCGGCGGTGCGGATAGGCACCTCCGGCGGTCAGGATTTGACACTGCCCGATGGGGGCACAATATCGGTGCGGGCGTTGCGCGCGGCGCACGAACGCTTCTTCCCGTCGTGGATGGAGGGGGACCGGCATGGCGATGGCGGCCAATGAGATCGAGGCGCTGATCAAGGCGGCGATCCCGGACGCCCGCGTCACTGTCGAAGACCTGGCCGGCGACGGCGACCACTACGCCGCCACGGTGGTCTCGGAGCAGTTCCGCGGTATCCCGCGCGTCAAGCAGCATCAGATCGTCTACGCGGCCCTGCGCGGCCGCATGGGGGGCGAGCTGCACGCCCTCGCGTTGCAAACCTCAGCCCCCGACTGACCCGTAGGAGTCGACAGATGGCCAACGACGTGTTCGAACGAATCCAGAACGAAATCACCGAGGCGCCGGTGATGCTCTACATGAAGGGTACCGCGATGTTCCCGCAATGCGGGTTCTCGGCGCGCGTGGTGCAGATCCTCACGCACATGGGCGTGCCGTTCAAGACGGCGAACGTGCTGGAGGACATGGAGCTGCGCGAGGGCATCAAAGACTTCTCGCAGTGGCCGACTATTCCGCAGCTGTACGTGAAGGGCGAGTTCGTCGGCGGCTGCGACATCATCACCGAGATGTTCCAGTCGGGCGAGCTTGAGACGCTGCTGGCTGACAAGGGGATCGAGCACAAAACCGAGGCGTAAGCCTCGCGTTAACCATCCGATGCGCACGCTGGCAGCGTGCGCATCGAGGTAGTCATTCCGGCATACAACGCGGCGCGCTGGATTGCCGGGGCGGTGGCCTCGGTCCTGGCGCAGACGCATGCCGATTGGCGGCTGGTGGTGGTCGACGACGGGTCGACCGATGGCACCGGTGAGTTGGTGGCAGGCTTCGTCGATTCGCGGGTGCGGCTGGTGCGGCAGGAGAACGCCGGAGTTTCCGCGGCACGCAACCGTGGGATACTGGAGCTTTGGGGCGCGGCCCCCTCCCCCCAGCCCCCTCCCGCAAAGGGAGGGGGAGTAAGTAATGCGTTTCCCCTCCCCTTGCGGGAGGGGGTTGGGGGGAGGGGGCACGCAATCCTTTTCCTCGACTCCGACGACCGCCTTGCCGCCGACGCGTTCGCACTCCTCACCGCCGCGCTGCAATCCCACCCGCGAGCTGTAGCCGCCTCTGGCCCCTGCACCTTCGCTGACACAGCCGAACTTCTTCGCCCGCCTCGCGGCGACCTCCTGCTCCGCCTGCTGGTGCGTA
Source organism: Acetobacteraceae bacterium (assembly GCA_035701785.1). Lineage (GTDB taxonomy): Bacteria > Pseudomonadota > Alphaproteobacteria > Acetobacterales > Acetobacteraceae > JAMXLO01. Next base: position 3,772 of record DASSRN010000058.1, read on the forward strand.
ACCTGTTCGCGAATTGCGGCCATGTGCTGATCCGTGCCGAGGCAGCGCGGCACGCCGGCGGCTTCCTGCCGATGCTGCGCTACGGCGAGGACTGGGAGTACCTGATCCGCATCGCGCAACAGGGTCCGTTTGCCGCAGTGCAAGGCCGATCGCCTGTGCTGACCGTCCGCCGCCACGCCACCGGCGGCTACCGCAGTGCCGCCAGCGACCCTGCGTCGTTCGCGCCCTGCATGGCAGCGATCTTCGGCAACCCGACGCTGGTCGCCCGTGTGGGTGCCGCGCGGCTGGCCGCGATCAGCCGCCGCACCGAGGCTGAGAACGCCTGGATCATTGGCCGCGAACTGGTCCGCAGCGGCCGCACCGCTGAGGGTTGGGGCTGGCTCGTCCGCTCGGTAGCAGCACATCCGTCCATCAAGCGCGCCGGGCTGCTCGCGCTGCCGCTGCTGCCGGAACGGCTCCGCGGGCCATGGCTACCGTATCGGCCAAATGCATTCGAGTGAAAAATCGCTACCAGTAATCCTGTGCTCCGCCCTACGCTGACCAGCCAGCAAAACAGGGGGAATTTCACAAATGACAAGAGCAGCAGGCCAAGCAGAGCGCGACGACTCTTCTATTCTGCATTCAGCAATTGCGCTTGCGTCGACAATTCGCGCAGCAAGCGAGGAGATCGAGCGGGGGCGACGTCTTCCCGCGACGATCGTAGACGCTCTCAAGCAGGCCGGCATCTTCGGCATGACCATGCCCCGCGCGTGGGGCGGCGCGGAGCTTGACCCGCTGACCCAGTTCCGCGTGCTAGAAAGTCTCGCTATGGCCGATGCCTCGGTCGGCTGGTGCGCCATGATCAACTGCGACGGCGGCTACATCACTGCGTTCCTCGAAGACGAAGCCGGACGGCGCATGTATCCCGATCTGCAATTGGGCACGGCCGCCGCGGCGTCGCCGACAGGGAAGGCGGTGCGTGTGCCGGATGGCTATCGCGTTAGCGGACGGTTCCCGTTCTCCAGCGGCTGCCAGCACTGCGAGTGGGTGTGGGTCGGCTGCGTGGTCACAGTGGAGGGCATGCCGGTTGCTAGCGCGCAAGGCGTGCCAGAAACGCGGCAGTGCATTCTGCGTCTGTCGCAATGCGAAATCCTCGACACCTGGTACACCACCGGCCTGCGTGGCACCGGCAGCAACGATCTGCTGGTCGACGACATCTTCGTCCCAGCAGAGCAGACCTTCAGCTTTCAGGATCCGCACATCGTCCGGCGTCCTGGCCCGCTGTACGCATTCCCGTTCATGTTCGCGACGAAGTCCTCACCGGTGGCGCTTGGCATTGCGCGCCGCGCACTCGACACGCTGATCGAGGCGGCGACGACGCGAAACTCGCGGCCTTATACCGAGGGCGACCGGCTTGAGCGCCCGAAGCTGCTGCGCGACGAGGTGTTCATCCAGGACGCGGTCGGTCGTGCCGACGCCATGCTGACGTCGGCGCGCGCCCACCTGTTCGACGTGATGGGCGATCTGTGGGACACACTGGTCAAGGGCAACGAACTCTCGCCAACGCAGATCGCACGCTTCACCACGCTGCATACACACATCGTCGGCGCCTGCGTCGAGGTGGTTCAGCTGGTGTACAAGGCGGCCGGCGGCACGGCGGTGTATCAGAAAGGCCCATTGGATCGCTGCCTGCGCGACGTGCTGACGATGAACCAGCATGTTGTGGGAACGCTGCGCACGTACGAGGTGGCCGGTCGCCTGCTGCTGGGCCTCGAGCCGCTACGCTGGTTGTTCTAAAGTCCCGCCCGGGCAGGAGACCCGCACCGATGACCGTCAGACTGTACGCCTTCACCTGCGGCAAGCTGACCGGCGAGTTCGGGCGGCTTATGGAAGGGGGCGAGGGCGACATCACGGTCCCGATCCCCGCCTTCCTCATCGAGCATCCACGTGGCCAGGTGCTGTTCGATACCGGCATGCATCCCGATTGCCAACACGACGCCGTCGGCCGCCTGGGCACAAGGTTGGCCGGCTTGTTCAGGCTCGACTACCACCCCGGCGAAGAGGTCAGCGCGCGACTTGCGGCGATCGACCGCGACCCCGCCCGGATCGATCTGGTGATAAATTCGCATTTCCACTTCGACCATGTCGGCGGCAATGCGCTGATCCCCAACGCGACGATGCTGGTGCAACGCCGTGAATGGGAGGCAAGCCTCGATCCCGACATCGCCGCGCGGCACGGATACGACCGACGCAACTTCAACCTCGGACATGCGCTGCGCCTGCTCGACGGCGAGTACGACGTGTTCCGCGACGGCTCGGTGGTCTGCTTGCCGACGCATGGCCACACCGCCGGCCATCAGTCATTGCAGATCCAGCTCGACAGCGGCTGCGTCGTGCTTGCCGCCGATGCCTGCTACTTCTGCCGCACGCTGCGGGAGCGTCGGCTGCCGCGGCATGTGCATGATCGCGACGCCATGCTGGCCTCGCTCGACCGGCTTGCCGCAATGGAACAGGCCGGCGCGCGCGTGTTCTTCGGCCACGACCCGGCGTTCTGGCGCAGCGTGCCACAGGCGCCTGAACCAGTCGTATGAACGTTCCATGCCGTTGGTTCGAGCCGTTGCCCTGATTATCTGGGCCTAGCGGCGTGCCAATCACGTACTGGCACCAGTTGGTGAACGATCAATAAGCCATCGTGCGGGCGACCAAATCATTTTTGGTTTTGCCGATGTGCCAGATGTGATCTTCGAAGAAGGGCACGCGAGCAATGCCCGCCTCCTCAACCGTCAGTCCGCTTGCATGCAAGGCGTCATGCACCGCGGCCGTTGCAGGCAGTTCGTCTCGATGCGTCGCGTCGTCGAAATAGTTACCCGCCATCATATCGATGCCGAAGGTACGAAGCTCGTCCGCACTCGGCATCTCGATCGATCGGGGCGTAGGCCATTCCAGGTACATGCGCCCACGTTGGCTCAGCCGGCTGGCAGCCCATCGGATGAACGTGATCGGCCCCTCTATGTGCTCGATGAAGTTGACTGCCACGATCGCGTCAAAGGCAATTCCATCGAAAACCGGCTGCGTCTCTGGCCACGAACCCAGCTCATACCGCTCATACTGGTCGAACTGAGCGCCCCGCGTCATCGCGAATGCGAACATTGACAGATCGCTGCGCTTCGGTGCCGGCCAGTTGCGATACGCCTGCAGGCCTCCGTCGCCCGCGCCGACATCGAGTACCGTACCATTGCTGGGCAGCGTCTTGATAAAGCGGCATCGATGCGAAAGTGTGTGCCAAGCCTCCACAGCGGCACCGTCGTCCAGCGCCGTTCGCTGTGCCGAGTCAGCCCAGGTACGGATTGTGTGCAGGTCCATCAGATATCCTTCGCAAGCCGCAGCGCGTCGTATACCGCCGCGTGGATGTTGCGGCTCGCGACAGCGTCACCGATGCGGAACAACTGGAACGCGCCGCCTGGGTTCCGCACCATCCCCTGCGGCCGGTTCGCCAGGAGGGCATCGTAGTCTACGGCGGCCAGATTGCGTGAGAGTGGCCGCAGTGCGTTGTACAGATCGGCTGCTGGCAAGGTCCCATGCTCAACGATCACCTGATCGCAAGGGCGCTCGAACTGCTCCGGCCCGTGATCCGATCCGATAGTGGCGATCAGCGCGTTCCCGGAACGCCGTACCGAGACGAGCCGCGCGTTGATGGTGATCCGCACGCCATGCCGATGGAAGATTTCGGCATAGGCCGCGTGATTGAGGCCGCCGATCTCCGGCGCGAACTGCCGCTCCGGCGTCACAATTTCGACGACGCTTCCGGCCTCTGCCAGCATCTCGGCAGCCTGCATCGCGGGATGGGCGCCATTATCATCGTAGACCAGCACGCGCTGCGCGGGCGTCACGGCGCCGGACAGCACGTCCCATGTCGAAGCGACAAGCTCACCGCCGCTTTGCAGCACATCGGTGTTCGGCAGCCCCCCGGTCGCGAGGAACACCACATCGGGCGTCTCGGCCACAACATCCTCGGCTTCAGCATATTTCGAGAAGCGCAGGGTGACGCCATGGCTGGCCAGACGCTGCATGCGCCAGTCGATGATGCCGATCAACTCCTTCCGGCGTGGCGAGCGGCAGGCAAGCAGCACCTGTCCACCGGCTCTGTCAGCGGCCTCCAGCAGCACCACGTCATGGCCACGCTCCGCTGCCACGCGTGCCGCTTCCAGTCCGCCAGGGCCGGCGCCGACCACCACCACCTTGCGCCGCGGCCCTTCACTGCGGGTGATGACGTGCGGCATGGCTGCCTCGCGCCCGGTCGCCGCGTTGTGGACGCACACGGCGTCATTTCCTTCGTAGATACGGTCCAGGCAGTAGGTGGCGCCGACACAAGGGCGGATGTCACTTTCCTGCCCCTCCAGCAGCAGGCGCCCGATATGCGGATCCGCGATGTGCGCGCGCGTCATTCCGACCATGTCCAGCTTGCCCGCGGCGATCGCGTGTCGCGCCGTCGCGACATCCTGGATGCGTGCTGCATGAAATACCGGAAACCGTGTCGCTTCACGCACCTCGCCGGCGAAGTCGAGGTGCGGTGCGGCCGGCATGCCATGGATCGGAATCACGCGTCGCAACGCCGCATCAGTGTCCATATGGCCGCGAATGATGTTGAGGAAATCCACCTGTCCGGATTCCACCATGCGGCGAGCGATCTCGAGACCGTCCTGCCGGGTCAGGCCAGGCTC
>DASSRN010000059.1:0-6944 GCA_035701785.1 Acetobacteraceae bacterium
CACCTCATCGAAGCCCGCCGCCTGGACCTTGTGCAACACCTCGGCGATACGCTCCGCCGAACCGAGCAGCACCGCGTTCTCTGTCAGGTCCTCAGGGCGCACCTTGTGCAGGCGCTCGACCATGTCGACGAAGTAGCGATAGCTGGGCGGCGCGGTGGCGGGATCGCCGGGAAACGCCGGGATCACGCACTCTTTGTAGTAGCGCACCTGCCGTGCCCGCGCCGCCTGCTCCTGCGCGGCGTCGTCAGCGAAATGCGTGAAGTAGCTGCACATCAGCCGCCCCGGCTGGGTGCCATGCTTCGCGCACGTCTCGTGGTAAAGATCGTGCACCTGCCGCAGGCCGCCAAACGTCAGCGCCGCGGCGAACGGCGCAACGATAAGCCCACAGCCCAGCCGCGCGGCTAGCTCGATCGACGGCCGCGAGAACGACGCGACGTAGGTTGGGATCGGCTGCTGCACGGGTCGCGGCGTGATCGCGACGTCGTCGAACCTATAGTGCCGGCCGCGATGGGAGATCGGCGTTTCCGACGACCAGAGCCGGCGCACGATTTCCATGCCTTCCTCGAAGATCGACTGGTTGTCGTCGAACGACACGCCGAGAGGCGCATATTCACGCCGGTCGTAGCCGCGCCCGGCGGCGAAATCGACGCGCCCGCCGCTCAGCAGGTCCAGGCTCGCCCATTGTTCCGCGACCCGGATCGGATGGTGCAGCGGCAGCACAGTGACCGCCGGTGCCAGACGGATGCGCTCAGTGCGCGCAGCGATGTAGGCGAGCGCAAGGTCGGGGCATGACAGCACTCCGAGTGTGCTGAAGTGGTGTTCGCCGATCCACGCCGAGTGCATCCCCAGTTGTTCGGCGTACAGCGCCTCGTTCACGATGTCGGCGACGAACTGGTTGGGCGGGCGCGGGTTATCCGTGTAGTTGTTGTCGCTGAGGGTGAAGTAGCCGAAGTCCATCGTGGGGCCTCTGGTGGCACAGGAGCAGCCAGCCTAACCGGCACTGCACAGCGCGTCGAATGTCCTGTCACCCACTCCAGCCCGGCGCAAAACACATGATCTCAACGCCTGCTTCCATGACGATGTACCACACGATCGCACGTCCAATGGTGTTCGGACCTCCACGAGGATCACGCAAAGCCTGCGCCGGAACCGCGAACCAGGCGCCCTCCAGCCGCACCTCGTAGTGCTCAGCCGTCGTCCGCCAATCGCCATCCTCGAGCAGGTGGCCATCGGCTGCATCGCAACACCAGGTACCGGCCATACTGCGCTGCAGCTCGAACCATGCATGGCGCTGCGGATCGGCATCAGGCGGCGGAGCCGCGTGCGCGACATGCCACATCAGAGCTGCAGCGATACTCATCGCGGCCAATACGTGCCGCGTCCGCACACCCTTGGGCACCGATGCGATCATCGTGCGAACACGAGCAACGATCCACCGTATGCAATCCCTGCAACGATCATGCCGATAACGCAGTAACCCATGATGTCCCTGAGCCCCAATCGTGCGAGCGCGAGCACTGGGAGTGCCCAGAAGGGCTGCATCATGCTGACCGTCTGCACACCCATCGCAGTGCCGACGGCTGCCAGAGCCGGATCCGCGCCCAGGTTGTGGGCTGCCGGAACAACGATAGGCCCGACCACCGCCCACTGGCCGCCGCCTGACGGCACGAACACACTGACGATGCACGATGAGATGAACGCCCAGAAGGCGAGCGTGTGCGGTGTTGCGCCGGTGAAGGCCAGCTTGGCAATGAGACCGGCCAGGCCGGTATGAGCCATGATGCCCATGATGCCGCCGTAGATCGGGAACTGCAGCAGGATGGGTCCCGTTGTACGCGCCGCCGCATAGAATGTATGCACGTAGGCAATTGGCCTTGAGTGAAGCGCCATGCCGGCGATCAAGGCCACAAAGATGAAGCCGTCGATATCCAGGCAGAAACCTCTGCTGGAGATGGCGTGCCACTCGTAAAGTCCGCCGATCAGGACGACAGGTACTGTAATCCACCATGACCGTTCCAATTGGGCAGCCAAGGTGTTTCGACGCTGATATTCGTTCCACTCGGCTTCATCCGCGTCGTCCTGCCGGGCAAGGGTTGCAGGGTCGACGCATTTCATTTCGTCGACAGTTGGAGCCATCAGGGCCAGAACCGCGGGGATTGCGACCAGTAGCAGTAGCACCGGGATCAGATTGGCCGGGCTCAGAACCGTATGTTCAAAGCCCACTGTGCGACCGGTAATCTGCTCAACGAAGTTAAGGATGCTCCCGTGTGTCGCAGTGGCCAGCGCGATCGAACTCGACAAGCCCGAGGCCCAAACCACGAAACCCATGTAGCCCGCGGCGACAAGAAAGCTGAAGTCCACCTTCTCCAGCTTCTTTGCGATCTCGCGCGCAAGCAATGCTCCTACCACCAGACCGAATCCCCAGTTGATCCAGCAGGAGATGGCTGCAGTCAGGAACACGGTCACTGCGGCTGCGGTCTGCCCGTTGGGAAGACCGCCGAGCCTGCGAAGTCCCCGCTTGACGATAGGGGCCCTCGCCAGCGCAACGCCGGTGCACAGGATAAGTGCCATCTGCATCGCGAAAGGCATGACGCTCCACAATCCGTCATACCAGGCGTCCAGAATCTGATAGACGCTGCTGCCGCTGACGCACACAGCAATCGCAGCGGTCACGAATGTAAGTAGCATCGCGAGCAGAAAAGCATCGGGCAGGTATTGCTCGCAGACGTGGACGCACAGGCGGGTGACCGTGCGAAATGCCGTTCTGACAACATTCACATCGCGGGCCGGAAGCTGCCGCACGTCGCCAGCCTCAGGAAGCGCAGAAGCGAACCCGACCAGAGGTTGTAATTGGGGGGTGCGCGGCCGACCAGCTGGACGGCTCTTCCACGACGACATTGTCCCCTCCCTAGTGCTTCGCCGCCTGATTACGCGTCTCTTCTTGTAGCGGAGTGAACAACACCCGCCGGCACTCTGCCTCTTGCGCTGGCTAGCCGGTCGGAAAAGATTCGGAAAATTTCGGGAATCCACTAACATTCTCTGATGGCAATCTACGAACTGGGGCCGTTTCGGTTGGATACGCAACACGACCTGCTGTTCCACAGTGGGCAGCCACTGGCGCCGGGGCGGCGTGCGGTCGCCTTGCTGAGGACCCTGGTTGAACGACGCGGAACGTTGGTTTCAAAGGAGACGCTTTTCGATGCCGCTTGGCCGGGCCAGTCGGTCGAAGAGAGCAATATGACGGTGCAGATTGCGGCGCTGCGCCGCGCCCTGAGTGTGGCTCCAGGCGGCGACCGCTGGATCGAGACCATGCCGCGCAGGGGCTACCGATACGTCGGGCCGGTTGTCACTACACAGGAGGACATGCTCGAACCCGCCCCTGAGTCGGCAACGGTACCGGCAGCCGAGGCGCAGCGCACCGGTGAAGGTGGACAGACACTTGCTCTCCCAGACAAGCCGTCCATCGCAGTACTGCCGTTCGAAAACCTGAGTGGCGACCCTGGTCAGGACTACTTTGCTGATGCCATGGCCGAGGAGATCATTACGGATCTCTCACACGTGCCCTCCATCTTCGTTGTGGCACGAAATTCCACCTTTACTTACAAGGGATCCTCGCCCGACGTTCATCGGATAGCCCGCGAACTTGGCGTGCGCTACGTGCTTCAGGGCAGCGTGCGCAAGGCGGATGGACGTGTGCGAATCACTGCCACATTGATCGATGCCACCACGGGCATCCATATGTGGGCCGGCCGCTTCGATGGTCACCTGACAGATATTTTTGACCTCCAGGATCAGGTCGCGGCCCGGGTTGTCGGCACGATCGAGCCGAGGATTCGGGATGCTGAAGTGGAGCGGGCCCGTCGTAAGCCGGCAACCGACCTGCGTGCCTATGACCTCGTTCTGCGCAGCAGGTTTGGCTATGACCTGGATGGGGATCTCCAGCTTTTGCGCCAGGCGGTCGAGATTGATCCAGACTACGCTTTGGCTTTGGCCATGATCGCTCAGGCGAACTGGGCCTCGGTGGTGCATCACCGGACCACCCCAACGGAGGACGAACTGGCCGGTTATGTTCGAATGGCACGAGATGCCTTCGAGCGCGCCCCCAATGATCCCGAGGTGCTTATTCCGGTGGCTCCTGTCATTGCCTTGGCAGGGGGTGATCTCAGGGGTGGCACAGCGACGATCGAGCGGGCATGCGTTCTAAATCGCAATTCCGCGGAAGCCTGGGCCGTGAGCGGATTGCTGCGCGCTTATGCGGCAGAGCTCGATATCGCTCTCGAACATCTTCAGCGGTCCAGGCGACTCAACCCTCTCGATACGTCCTTCCAGAACCTGGGACTGGCTTTGGCCCATTTCGTATCCGGCAACTACGATGAAGTGCTCAATTGGACGGGCGATGGGTTCGGCCGCTGGTCCACGACCGTCCCCATCATGCGATACAGAGCAGCGGCACTTGGTCTTTTAGGCCGTTACCAGGAAGCGGCACAGGTGGTCGGTCGACTGCTGGCTTTGGTCCCCGGCCTGACAGTGACGCGCGTGCGCCGCCACGTCGAGGTCGAGATGAAGAACCCGTACAAGAAAACCGGCGTCGCTGAAGCGTATTACGAAGGCCTGCGACGGGCCGGCCTGCCGGATGTATCTCGCGCATAGACTCCGGTTCTGCGCCGTTATCTGGTGAGCACCTCCAGCAGGTGCCCATTCGGATCCTTGAAGTAGAAGCCACGTCCGTCATTGCGGTGGTTGATCTTCATGTCCTCGGATGAAAACGGACCGCTGCCATACACGAGGCCCTCAGCCTGGACGCGTTGGAAGATGCCGTCGAATTCCGCATCGCTCATCTTGAACGCGTAGTGGTGCCAGTCGAAGCGCTCGCGTGTGTCGAAGTCCAGCACCAGGGTGTCGTTCACCTGCACCGGCGCGAAGTGCGACACCGCTCCCTCATAAGGCAGGCCAAAGATGCGCGCGAAGAAGCGTGCAGACGCCTCATTGTCGTGTGCCGGCACGATTGTGTGATCGAGGACGATGGTCATGACTGACTCCCTCCTGGCGGACCCACGCTAGCACATCGGCCACGCGGCTTGCGTCAGGCGCGCGTGACGGCCGAAGATGCGGCGGGAGGTGCGCGTCATGAAGGTATCGTATTTCGAAACCGGTCGCTACGTCCTGCCGCCGGATGCGCCCCGCGAATGGCCTGTGCCGCCGGCGTGCTACGACCCAGAGATCGGCACCGCGGCGCTGCGCGGCATGGTTGAACGCGTGCGCTTCGTCGAGCAATTGGGCTTCGACTGGATCAGCCTGTCGGAGCATCACTACTCGCCGCGCATCCTGACGCCGTCGCCCGTGGTGTCCGCCACCTGGCTCGCCGCGCATGTGAGCAGCATCAAGATCGCGATGCTCGGGCCGATCGTGCCGGTCAGCAATCCGATCCGCATCGCCGAGGAACTGGCGATGCTCGACACGCTGGCGCCGGGGCGAATCGTGGTCGGGCTGCTGCGCGGCACCACCAACGAATACCTCAGCTACGACCTGAACCCGGCCGAGGCGCGCGAGCGCACCGACGAAGGGATGGAGCTGATCCTGAAGGCGTGGACCGAGCCGCAGCCGTTCGGCTGGCAGGGCCGCCATTTCCAGTATCGCACGGTGTCGATCTGGCCACGCCCGCAAGGCCAGCCGCATCCCACCACCTATGCGCTGGGCACCAGTGCGGAGGCCGGCGAGTTCGCCGCGCGACATCACATCGGACTTGGCGTGTCATATGGCACCTTCGAGCTGATGGGCCGCGCGACGCGTTACTATCGCGATCAGTGCGCGCAGCATGGCTGGGAGCCCGGGCCGGACGACATCATCTACCGCGCCAATATGATCCTGGGCGAAACCGACGAAGCAGCCGAGGCAGCGCTGGCCCGGCGCGACAAGCAGGGTGGGTTCCCGGTCAGTCCCGCATTGCGCGACGCGCTGCTCGCGGCGGACGTGACGCGCAACATCGCGCACGAGCGGCGTGGACAGCCGGTCGGCGCCGTGCTGCCGATCAGCTTCTGCGGCGGTCCGGACCGCGTGGTGGAGCAGATCCACCGCGCCCGCGAGGAGATCGGCGCCGGCGTGCTGGACCTGTCGCTGCAGGATCCCGGCTCGGGCGACACCGATGGCATGCTGCGCTCGCTCGAACTGTTCGGACGCAAGGTGCTGCCGCGCATCCGGGAGATCTGACCGTGACGTTCACCGAAAGCTTCGTCGAGGCGGATGGCTTCCGTATCCGCACCATGCAGGCCGGTGACGGCGCGCCGCTGGTGCACCTGCACGGCGCAGGCGGCATGCGCATGACGCCGGCGCATGACCTGCTGTGTCGCCGCCACAGGGTGATCGTGTGCGAAATGCCGGGCTTCGGCGCCTCGGCCGAGAACACCCGGACGCAGAGCGTGTCCGAACTCGGCGTCACGATATGGTCCGCGCTGGCGCAGCTTGGCATCGAGCGCTGCAGCCTCATGGCCACCTCGTTCGGTGCGCGCGTCGCGCTGTGGATGGCGCTGGACCGGCCAGAAGGTGCGCAGGCGCTGGTGCTGGAATCGCCCGCCGCCATCCGGCCAGAAGGGCATCAGCCGCCCACTGGTACGCCCGAGCAGATGGCGCGCCTGCTCTACGCGCATCCCGAACGCCTGCCGGCAATGCCGGCGCCGGATCCGGCAATCATTGCAAAGCAGCGCACGCTGACCGGACGACTGCGCGGACCAGACCGCGACCCCGAGCTTGAGGCTGGAATGCACACGCTCGCGACACCGACCCTCGTATTGTTCGGCACGCGCGATCGCATCATCCCACCAGAGATGGGCCGCCACTACAAGGCACTGTTGCCGAACTGCCATCTGGTGCTCGTGTACGATGCGGGGCACGACATCGGCACCGAGCGGCCGGACGCATTTGCCAACGTGACGCTCGATTTCCTGGAG
>DASSRN010000060.1:0-8338 GCA_035701785.1 Acetobacteraceae bacterium
TTCTGCTCGTAGATCGACATGGCGCTGTCCTTGCGCGTGAGAATCCCGTGACCTAGCGTAAGTCAGGAAAGGAGCGCTGGCCATGGACCTGCAGCTGCGCGGCAAGACGGCGCTCGTTACCGGTGCAAGCATGGGTATTGGGCGTGCGATCGCAAAAATGCTGGCGATCGAGGGCGTGCGTGTTGCAGCGGTCGCACGCCGGGTGGAGCTGATGCAGGCCATGGCTGACGAAGCCGTGGCGGCCGGCGGCGTGCGACCGGTGCTGGTACGGCAAGATATCATGGCGGAGAGCGCCGCCGAAACGTTGCGCGACGTCGCCTGTGCCGAGCTGGGGCACGTCGACATCCTGGTGAACAATGCAGGCGGCAGTCGCGTTTTGCCGATCGATGCATCGGAAGAACGCTGGGTGGAGGCGATGACGCTGAACTTCACCCGGCAGCGGCAGATCGCGCATGCGCTGCTGCCGAAGATGATCGAACGGCGCTGGGGACGCATCATCAACATCACCGGCAAGTCGGAACCGGATCACCTGAATGCGGCATTCTCTGCCAAAGCCGCCCTGCACGCCTGGGCGAAGGGACTGTCGCGCGAGGTGGGGCAGTTCGGCGTCACGGTGAACTCGATCCCGCCAGGCCGGATCATGAGCGAGCAGATCCGTCGCAACTATCCGGAAGACTTCCGCCAGAGCTTCGCCGAGAGCGAGATACCGGTGCGCTACTGGGGCGAGCCGGAGGATCTCGCGGTAATGGCGGTGTGGCTTGCCTCGCCGCTCGCCCGCTACATCACCGGCACGGTGATCCCGGTCGATGGCGGCCTGCGCCGCTATCAGTTCTGAAAGGTCGTTCGATGCGTCAGATGGTTCTGGTCGGTTTCCTGCAGGCACAGAACTGCACGACGCTGGCGAGCGCGTGGCGGCACCCTGAATCACGCACCGACTTCACCACCGCCGCCTACTACCAGAAGATCGGCCAGGTGCTGGAAGCAGGCAAGTTCCAGCTTGCGTTCTTCGACGACCGGCTGGCAATGCCCGACATCTACGATGGCGGCAATCCGGCGCAGGTGGTGGCGAATGGCGTGCGCGTGGTGAAGATGGACCCGGTGGCAACGTTGCTGGCGATGGGTTTCGGCACACAGCGGCTGGGCATCGGCGCCACCGCGTCCACCACCTATTACGAGCCGTTCGACGTGGCGCGGCGGTTCCAGACGGTCGATCACATGCTGGGCGGGCGCGCGGCGTGGAACGTGGTGACCTCGGTGAATGATGGCGAGGCACAGAACATGGGGCGCGAGGTCCACCTTGCGCATGACCTGCGCTACGACCGCGCCGACGAGTTCATGGAGATCGTGCTGCGCTGCTGGGACGGCTGGGAGGACGATGCACTCGTCGTCGACAAGGACAGCGGCCTCTTTGCGCACCCCGAGAAGGTGCATCGGCTCGAGTATCGCGGTAAGTACCTGACCTCGCGTGGCACCTTCACTGTGCCTCGTTCGCCGCAGGGGCATCCGGTGGTCATCCAGGCAGGTTCGTCCGATCGTGGCGTGCAGTTCTCCGAACGCTGGGCTGAGACGGTGTTTGTCGGCTATCCCGACTTCGAGGAAGGCAAGCGACGCTACGCAGCCTTCAAGGAAGGCGTGGCACGCCATGGGCGCGATCCGGATCTGGTGACTGTCAATACGATCGCCTATCCGGTGGCGGCAGCCACCAAGGTGGAAGCCGAAGACAAGATGGCGGTGATCGAGCGCGGTTACCGGGAAGTGGATGGCTTGTCGCTGCTGTCCGAGGCGCTGAACTTCGACTTCGCCAGCAAAGGCATGGACGAAGCCTTCAGCGACGAAGAGCTGGCCGGCATGTCGGGCATGCAGGCAATGCGCGACCGTGTGATGCGGGTGACCGGGCGCAATCCGACTGTCCGCGACTTCCTTGAAGTGACACGCCGCGGGCGCCCACGCGAGGCGATCGTCGGTGGACCGAAGGAGATCGCCGACCGGCTGGAGCAGTGGTTCGTCGAGCGCGCCTGCGACGGCTACGTGGTGGGCGGCACGCACACGCCGGGCACATTCGAGGACTTCGTGCGGTTCATCGTGCCCGAGTTGCAGCGGCGCGGCATTTTCCAGAAGGACTACAAGGGCGCAACGCTGCGCGAGAACCTGGGGCTGCCATGGCCGGAGCGCGGCCGGTGGCACAAAGAGTAAGGGGAGAGAGGATGTCCGGCAGCAGTTGGCAGATCAGCGGCGAGTACATGGAGAGCTGCAACTGCGACTACCTGTGCCCCTGCATTTTCACCAATCCACAGGCGGAAGTGACTCACGATCACTGCACCGCGGCTTTGATCTTCCGCATCGACGCGGGGCACAGCGGGTCCGTCGATCTTGCTGGACTGTGCTTCGCGCTCGTGCTGCGCTCTGGGAAAGTGATGGCCGACGGCAACTGGGTCTTCGCTGGCGTCGTGGACGAGAAGGCGGACAACGCGCAGCGTGCCGCGCTGTCGTCCATCGTTGCCGGAGACGCCGGCGGTCCGCCCGGCATGATCCGTACAAATCTGGTCAGCGACTTTCGTGGCGTGGTGTTCAAGCCGATCGAGTTCAAGATGGAGGGGCTGAAGCGCTCGGTCTCCATTCCCGACGTGCTTTCGTTCGAGATCGAGGGCGTGCCGTCGCGCAATCGCAGCGGGCAGCCATTCTACATCGACAACACGGCGCACCCCGCCGGCCGGCGGCTTGCGCTGGCGCGCGCCAGCAGGCTGCACATGCACGGCTTCGGCCTCGACCTGGACATGGTAGACAACGGCAACAACGGACATTTCGCGCCGTTCTCCTGGGCCCCTTAAGCGCGCAATGCAGCTGATCCCCACACGCTTGCTGCGACACGAGCGCGGCATCGTGCTGGTCGCGCTGATCGGGGTGACCGCGATCGCTTGGCTTTATCTGGTCATCGCGCAGCAGAGCATGGACATGCCCATGCCGCCGATGGACGACATGCCCGACATGGCGATGCCGTTCCCGACCGGCTGGGTGTTCGTGATGTGGTGGATCATGATGCTGGGCATGATGCTGCCGTCCGCCGCGCCGATGATCCTGACGTTCGAGACGCTGGAGCGCCGCAAGCGCGAGCGCGACGAAGCCTATGTACCGACGGCGATTTTTGTTGCCGGATACCTTCTGGTGTGGGGCGTATTCTCGCTGGGCGCCACCGGCATGCAGTGGGCATTGCAGCGAGCGGCGCTGCTGTCGCCGACACTTGCACTGGAAACACCGCTGCTTGGCTCACTGATCTTCGTCCTCGCCGGGATCTATCAGTGGACGCCGCTGAAATACGCCTGCCTGCGGCAATGCCGCTCGCCATTTGGCTTCCTGCTCAGCCAGTGGCGCGATGGATGGGACGGCGCACTGCGTATGGGCGCCCGGCACGGCCTTTATTGCCTCGGCTGCTGTTGGGTGCTGATGCTGCTGTTGTTCGCGTTCGGGGTGATGAACCTCGTCTGGGTCGCCGCAGTCGCGGCGTTCGTATTCGCCGAGAAGCTGCTGCCCGGCGGTATCTGGATCGGACGCGCCGGCGGAATCGCGGCGATCGGGTTCGGAGCGTGGTTGGCGTTCGCGTAGGCGCTCAACGCTCCCGCAGTTTCGGATCCAGCACATCGCGCAAAGCGTCGCCGAACAAGCTGACGCCGAACACCGTCAGCGCGATCGCCAGGCCGGGGAATACCGCAATCCACGGCGCGGTCGAGGCGTACTCCTCGGCACCTCCTTGCAGCATCAGCCCCCACGCCGGCGTCGGCTCCTGCACACCCAGGCCAAGGTAGGACAGCGATGCCTCGGCCAGGATCGCCTGGCCCACAAAAGCCGTCAGCATGATCAGAAACGGCGCCATCACGTTCGGCACCATGTGGCGAAGGATGATGCGCGAATGGCTGTAGCCGCAGGCACGCGCGGCATCGACATAGGGGATCTCGCGGATCGCCAGTGCGCTGGAGCGCACGACGCGGGCGCAGCGCGGGATCAGCGGGATGGTGATGGCGACGATCACGTTGTGCACGCCGGTGCCGAAGATCGACACCACAGCAAGCGCCATGACGATCAGCGGGAAAGCCATCACAATGTCGAATACGCGCTGAAACATCAGGTCCAGCCGGCCGCCGAAATAGGCGCTTG
The DNA here is from genome assembly GCA_035701785.1 of Acetobacteraceae bacterium. Classification (GTDB taxonomy): domain Bacteria; phylum Pseudomonadota; class Alphaproteobacteria; order Acetobacterales; family Acetobacteraceae; genus JAMXLO01. The sequence goes on from DASSRN010000060.1 coordinate 4,150, forward strand.
CGACGCCGAGGACCAGCCCGGCGAAACCACCCACGATGGCGGAGGTCAGACCCACGATCAGCGCGGTGCGCGCGCCATAGATGATGCGCGACAGCAGATCGCGGCCGAATTGGTCGGTGCCAAGCCAGTGGGCCCAACTCGGCGCCTCGGTCATCGCCGCGAAGTCGTTCGCCGTCGGGCTGTACGGAGCAATCAACTCGGCTGACAGACCGGTGATCGCCATGATCAGCACGATGAGCATGCCGAACGCACCCAGCGGTTCGCGCCGGCAGAAATGCAGCGTGGCGCGCCAGAACGAGCGCCGCAGCTCGATTTCATCGGCAGTGACGCCCGGGGCGGCGATCGGCTGACCTTGTATAGTCGTGGACATGCGCGATCTCCCTCAGGCGAAGCGAATGCGCGGGTCAAGCCACGCATACATCAGATCGACGATCAGGTTGCTGAACACGAAAACGGCGACGGTGAGCATCACGAGCGCCTGGGTCAGCGTGTAGTCCTGGTTCTGTACCGCCTGCACGAACAGCCGGCCGATGCCATTCAGGTTGAACACCTGCTCGGTGACCACCAGTCCGCCGATCAGGAAGGCAAACTCTATGCCAATAACCGTGACGACCGGCAGCAGCGCATTCTTCAGGGCGTGGCGGTTGATCACCAGCTTCTCGATCAGCCCCTTGGCGCGCGCGGTGCGGATGTAGTCTTCGCGCAGCACCTCCAGCATCGCTGAGCGGGTCATGCGCATGCTGACCGCGGCATAGCGGTAGCCGACGGTGATCGCCGGCAGGAATGCCATCGACAGATTGCGGATCGGGTCCTGCCAGATCGGCACGTAGTCGATCGGCGGCATCCACGGCGTGCCGAACACCGCGTTGGTGATGTCGAGCACGAACAGGATCGAGATGATTCCCAGCCAGAACGACGGCGTGGCGATGCCGCCGATTGCCAGCGTGCGCACCACGACGTCGATCCAGGTGTTCTGGTGCAGCGCCGAGATCGTGCCCAGCGGCACGGCGATCAGAATGGCGATGATGGTTGCGAGCAGCGCAATCTCCAGCGAGATCGGCAGGCGGGTGATGATCTCCAGCGAGACCGGCTTGCCCGACCACATCGACAGGCCAAAGTCGAAGCGGAAGAAGCCCCAGACAAAGTCGAGGAACTGCACAATCAGTGGCCGGTCAAGGCCCAGTTCCACGTGGCACTGCGTCACCGCGCGCGGATCGAACGAGCTGCCGCCGGAACCCAGGCGCAGCACGCATATGTCGCCAGGGATCAGCCGCATCAGGATGAACACCAGCGCCGCCGCGCCGATCAGCGTCGGGAACACCAGCAGCACGCGCTTTGCGATGTATTGATACATCCCCTTCCGTCCCTGTCGCCCGTTTATCGTTGGCCATAGAGCCGCCTTGCAGCGGCTCCATAGCTGAGCGAATTGAGTTACCCGTTCGCCGCCTGGTCAAGCCAGATGTTCGACAGGTCCTGGTTAATATAGTGGCTCGGACCGATCTTCCAGCCATGCACGTAGGACCGTTCCGGAACCATGCGATACCACCACAGCATCGGGAACTCCCGCGCCTCGGTGTCCACTATGCGGGTCTCATATTGCCGCATCAGGTCCCGCAGCTTGATGGAGTCGGTCTCGCGCAGCATCCGGTTGTAGATGTCGACCTCTTCCGGGTCGCTGTAGCCGCCATAGTTTTCCACAAACACGTCGTGCGGCAGGTATTTCTGCGTATCCAGCACCGGATTGACGACGCTGTTGCAGTTTGCCTCGACCACCACGTCGAAGTCGCCGCTGCGCATCGCCGCGAACCATGGGCCGGTCGGCACCACGCGCTGGGTCGTCGTCACGCCGATCTTGCTCCACTGATCGACCAGCCAGGTACCGACGTATTTATACGGCTGATCGACGTTGCGGTTGAGCAGTTCGACATGCAGGTTCTCCTGACCCGCTTCCTTCAGCAGGCGCCGCGCCTCGGCGCGCGACTTTTCGATATCGGGCCAGAACCCCGCCATCTTCTGCAGTTCTTCCTTGGTCGCGGCGAGCGGCGAGCCGGGGAATACGATGCCGCCGACGGTGTGCACGTTGGCGATCTTCGAGAGCGCCGCCGCGCCGCCCCACTGATCGACCGCGAGCAGCAGCGCCTTGCGTACGCGCACATCGTCGAACGGCTTGCGCCGCTCGTTGGGCGTGATCAGGTTGCCGCAGTTCCAGTCGCTGGTCTGCACCTTGATCTTGTCGCCAAGCTCGCGCTTCAGGTCGTTGATCGCTGAGGGTGGCAGGCCGCGGAATTCCATGGCTGCGCGGCCCGAATGGATCGCTTCAACCCGCACCACCTGCTTCTCGGCAAAGATGCCGACGAAGCCGTCGAGATACGGCAGTCCCTTGTGATAGTAGTCCGGATTGCGCTCACCCTTGATGTCCTGGCCGATGTCGTAGGCAACGAACTTGAACGGGCCCGAGCCCATCACGTGCTGCTCGAACCAGTGTGGATCCTTGTCCAGGATCGCCTTGGGGTAGATCGACGCGTAGGGATCGGCGAGCGAAGGCAGGAACGTGCTGGTGGGGAATTTCAGCTTGAACACCACGGTCGTCGCATCCGGCGAGTCCACCGATTCGACCGCCGCATACCAGTTGGCGCGCGCGCTCAGCACACCGGGCCGCGGAAAGATGATCTCGTGCCAGCTCGCCGCGACGTCGGCGGCGGTAAGCGGCGAGCCATCGTGGAACTTCACGTCGGTGCGGATCTTGAAGGTGTAGGTCTTGCCGTCGTCTGTCGACTTGGGAATCGACGTGCAGAGGTCGCAAACGAATTGCGTCGTGTCGGCCGGGTTCTCTGGGTTGACCCGCATGAGCACGCTGTAGAACGGGGCTACCGTATGGACCAGCGCGTATGTCGCTTCGCGATGCAGGTCCAGGCTCGGCGGGGCGTCCGCCGGGATCATGTAGGTAAGGGTGCCGCCGCGCCGTGGGGTCTGCTCCCCCGCGTTCTGTGCCAGGGCCCCGCCGCTCGCGACAAGCGCGCTGAGCCCGACCGCCAACAAAACTGTTCGCATTGTTGCTGCCTCCCTGGACGTCTGTTGTCTCCCGTTGTGTCTCCCCCGTTCTCGATCGTTTCTGTCAAGGCACTTCGCTGCACGCCACTAAGTGACCCGGCCGTAGCTCACGCAGCGCGGGCCGTTCGCGCTTGCAGCCTTCCACCGCGATCGGACAGCGCGGATGGAACACGCAGCCTGACGGCGGGTTGATCGGGCTGGGTACCTCGCCCTGCACTGGACGGAATGTGCGATGCGCTTCAACGCTCGGATCGGGCACCGGCACCGCGGCCAGCAGCGCCTGAGTGTACGGATGCAGCGGATTGCTGAACAACTCGTCGCCGTCAGCCAGCTCGACGATGCGGCCGAGATACATCACCGCGACGCGCTGACAGAGATGCCGCACCACCGACAGGTCATGCGCGATGAACAGGTAGGTGAGGCCGAACTGCTCACGCAGATCCTCGAGCAGGTTCACCACCTGCGCCTGGATCGACACGTCGAGCGCCGACACTGCCTCGTCGCACACGATGAACTCGGGATTCAACGCCAGCGCGCGCGCGATGCCAACGCGCTGCCGCTGCCCGCCCGACATCTCGTGCGGATAGCGGTCGGCAAAGCGCGGGTTCAGCCCGCACACGCTCAGCAGTTCGCGCACGCGTGCGGTCCGCTTCGCGGCGTTTGGCTCGATGCCGTGCACCATGATCGGCTCGCCGATGATGTCGCCCACCTTCATGCGTGGATTCAGCGAGCTGTAAGGGTCCTGGAAGATCACCTGGATGCGCCGGCGCAACGCCTGAAGTTCACGCCGCTCCATCCGGGCGATGTCGACGCCATCGTAGATGATCTCGCCCGAGGTGGGCCGTTCCAAGCGCAGGATGCAGCGGCCCGTGGTCGTCTTGCCGCAGCCGCTTTCGCCGACCAGACCCAGCGTCTCGCCCGGCGCGATGTCGAACGACACATCATCGACCGCGCGCACCTGGCCAACCGTCTGCTGCAGCAACCCCTTCTTGACCGGAAAGTGCTTGACCAGGCCCTTGACCGAGAGCAGCGGCGTCATCCCGCGGCCAGCCGATCGGAGTGGAAGCAGGCCGCGAAATGCCCCCGCTCTTTTTCCTCGAACGACGGTGGCTCGCGTCGGCAGATGTCGGTCGCGGCA
>DASSRN010000061.1:0-6359 GCA_035701785.1 Acetobacteraceae bacterium
AAGGCAGCGCTCGGCCCGAACGTGATGGCGAGTGTCGGCTACTTCTATGCCGATGTGCAGCGCGGACGAGTTCCGCCGCCGCCGTTCCTTGAACGCATCTGGAGACCGTATTGCGCGCTGGTAGAGCAGACGCCACCAGAACACCGGCATTTCCGCAATCACGAGTTCCACTACACCAAGCTGCATCCCGGCGAGGCGGAACTGATTGACGCGCAGCTGATCCGCGACACGTGCCTGGTGGGCACGCCCGAGGAGCTGATCGAGCGTATCCGTGAGCTGGAGTGTGACGGATTGCAGGAGCTGACCTTCGCCACCGGCAACGCCGGCAAGTGGCGGCTGGCAGAGGATTTTGCACGGCTGGTAATGGAAAAGCTGTAGCTGGCTATTATTTGCGGCTACCGTACGCATTCCGTTTGCTGCGACGGAAGGAGCAATGTCATGCCGAAGGCGCAGACGATCGAGCCCGTGCAGAGCATGACGCGGGAGGAGTACCGGGCCTGGGCCGAGCGCCAGCCGGTTGGACGTTTCGAGCGGATCGATGGTGTTGTTGTCGCGATGGCGCCGGAGCGCGTGGAGCACAATGACCGCAAGATGCTGGCATGGCTGGCGCTGCGGCGGGCGATCCGCGACGCCGGTGTACCATGTCACGTGCAAGGCGACGGCATGACAGTCGAGGTCGGCGATAGCGACTATGAGCCGGACGCGGTCGTATACTGTGGCGAGCGGCTGGCCGTTGGTAGTTTAACCGTTCCCGAGCCGCTGATTGTCGTGGAAGTGCTGTCGCCAAGCACCAGCGCCACTGACCGCGCCTGGAAGCTGCGCGAGTACTTCCGGCTTCCATCGCTGCGGCATTATCTCATTGTCTGGGCCGACCGGCAGCAGATCGTCCATCATCGCCGCGATGACGCGGGAGCGACAGCAACAGCCCTGCTGACCGGTGGAGAGATCCGCCTTGATCCGCCTGGAATCGCTTTCAGCGTCGAGGAGATCTACGCCGACTGAGACAGCTCTTGTCAGGCGTTGGAGATCGCCTCCAGTGCCAGCCCGCGTGTGCGCGGGCCGAAGCCGCCGATCGAGATCACCACGATCAGCATGGCGATGGCGATGAAGCCGAACACCGCGATCACGCCGCCCAGGCTCAGCAGCAGCGCGACCACGAGCCCGGACAGCGCCGCCGACAGCCGGCTCCACGAATACACGAAGCCCACGGCGCGCGAGCGGATGCGGGTGGGGAACAGCTCCGACTGGTAGCTGTGGAAGCTGTACGACATCCAGTTGTTGCACAGCGTGACGAGCACGCCGAGTACGATCAGTGCTGCGGCACCGGATGCGTTGGCGAACAGCATGCCGAACACCGCTATGCCAATCGCACCGCCGCATACCTGCCATTTGCGCTCCATCCGGTCGGCGACCAGCGTACCGAGCAACGGACCCACCGGGTTGGCGATGGCGATAACGAACGCATAGAGCAGGCTGTTGGTGATGGTGATGCCCTTGGCGATCAGCAGCGTCGGCACCCAGGCGGCGAAGCCGTAGTAGCCGAAGGTCTGGAAGAAGTTGAACACCGACAGGATGATCGCGCGCCGGTCATAGGGTGGCTGCCAGATCTCGGCGAACCCGCCTTCGCCTGCTTCCTCGGCCGCCGCAGGTCCGGGCGCCGGCAGCATGCCGGCTTCGGTTGCGACCTTGGTTTCGATCGAAGCGGTGATCGCTTCGGCCTCCGCGATGCGGCCGTGACGTGCCAGCCAGCGCGGCGATTCCGGCAGTCCGAGGCGGATGAACCAGATGGCGATCGCGCCGGCAGAGCCGATCAGCACCACCCAGCGCCAGCCCTCGAAACCGAGTGGTGCGTTCGGCACCAGCAGCCATGCGGCGAACGCGACCACCGGCACGGCGAGGAACTGAAAGAACTGGCTGTAGGCGAAGGCGCGCCCACGATGGCTGCGCGGCACCAGTTCGGCGACGTAGGTGTCGATCGTCACCAGCTCGACGCCGATGCCGATGCCGGCGATGAAGCGCCACAGGTCGACGCCGAAGCCCGAGGTCTGTACTGCCATGATCGCGGTGGTGATCGAGTACCAGATCAGCGAGAAGGTGAATACCGTCCGGCGACCGTAGTTGTCGGCGACGTGTCCCAGGCAGATCGCGCCGACGAACAACCCGGCGAAGAAGGCGAACACGAAGGTGCCGATCCCGGCCACGTGCAGCGGGCCGAGTGCATTGAAGGCGCCGAGTGATTGCGGCGTGAAGTAGCCGGCGCGGTTCAGCCCGGGCGCGATGTAGGCGGTGAGGAAAAGGTCGTAGAATTCGAAGCAGCCGCCCAACGAGATGAGCGTGACCAGGTACCAGATGTGCCGGGTCATCGGCAGCCGGTCGAGCCGGGCCGCGAGCTGTGCGCTTGCTGTAGACATGGGACTCCTCACCTCTCGGTTTCAACCCGATGGCGGGATGGGCAGGCATGCGTCAAGCCCCCGACTTGTGAACGGCCGCCGGGCGCGCCATCTAGGCGCGTCATGCAGAACATCAGCTTCGCCGCTGCCGACCCGACCGGGTGGCACGGCACCACCATCCTGTGCGTAAGGCGGGATGGACATGTGGCGATGGCCGGGGACGGCCAGGTCTCGATGGGCCAGACCATCGTCAAGGGCAATGCCCGCAAGGTGCGCCGGATCGGCGCCGCCGGTACAGTGCTGGCAGGCTTCGCCGGCGCCACGGCCGATGCGTTCACGCTGCTGGAACGGCTTGAGAGCAAGCTCGAGCGGTTCCCCGGCCAGCTCGAGCGCGCCTGCGTCGACCTGGCCAAGGACTGGCGCACCGACCGCTATCTGCGTCGGCTCGAGGCGATGATGGCGGTGGCCGACAAGGACCGCAGCTTCACGCTGACCGGCACGGGCGATGTGCTGGAGCCGGAGGATGGCGTGATCGCCATCGGCTCGGGCGGCAACTACGCGCTTGCTGCGGCGCGTGCGCTGATGAGTGTGGACGGGCTGTCGGCCGAGGAGATCGCGCGTCGCGCGATGAAGATCGCCGGCGAGATCTGCGTCTATACCAACGACAATGTCATAGTAGAGACCCTCTGATGGAAGTCCCCACCTATTCACCGCGCGAGATCGTCTCGGAGCTCGACCGCTTCATCGTGGGTCAGGGCGATGCCAAGCGCGCGGTCGCGATCGCATTGCGCAACCGTTGGCGGCGCCAGCACGTGCCGGAGGGCATGCGCGAGGAGATCGTCCCGAAGAATATCCTGATGATCGGCCCAACCGGCTGCGGCAAGACCGAGATCGCGCGCCGGCTCGCGAAGCTTGCGCAGGCGCCATTCCTGAAGGTCGAGGCCACCAAGTTCACCGAGGTCGGCTATGTCGGCCGCGATGTGGAAAGCATTGCGCGCGACCTGGTGGAGGCCAGCATCACCATGCTGCGGGAGAGCTCGCGCAAGGAGGTGCAGGCGCAGGCGGAACTCGCGGCCGAGGAGCGGCTGATCAGCGCGCTGGTCGGCGAGGGCGCTGCGGCGGATACGCGCAGCAAGTTCCGCCGCATGCTGCGCAACGGCGAGTTCGAGCAGAAGGAGATCGAGATTGAGGTCGCGCAGTCCGGCGGGTCGCCGATCGGCCAGCTCGACATACCGGGCATGCCGCCTGGCCAGGTGATCAACATCGGCGAGATGATGAAGGGCATGTTCGGCGGCCGGCCGATGCAGAAGCGCAAGCTCACCGTCGAGGCGGCGCGCCGGCTGCTGCAAGAGGAAGAGGCCGACCGGCTGCTGGATAATGACCGGCTGACCAAGGACGCGGTGTCGCATGCCGAGAACAACGGCATCGTGTTCATCGACGAGATCGACAAGGTGGCGGCGCGCACGATCGAAGGCGGCTTCCGAGGCGGCGACGTCTCGCGCGAGGGCGTGCAGCGCGACCTGCTGCCGCTGATCGAAGGCACCACGGTCGGCACCAAATACGGGCCGGTGAAGACCGACCACGTGCTGTTCATCGCCTCGGGTGCGTTCCATCTGGCGAAGCCGGCGGACCTGCTGCCGGAGCTGCAGGGGCGATTGCCGATCCGCGTGGAACTGGCACCGCTGTCGCGTGACGACCTGCGGCGGATCCTGACCGAGCCGGAGCACTCGCTAGTGAAGCAGTATGCCGCGCTGATGGCGACCGAGCAGGTGAACCTGACCTTCACCGACAACGCGATCGACGCGCTGGCTGAACTGGCGACCGACATCAACGATCGCGTAGAGAACATCGGCGCGCGGCGGCTGCACACGGTGATGGAGCGGCTCTTGGAGGAGATCAGCTTCACCGCCACCGACAAGGGCGGCGAGACGGTCACCGTGGACGCGGCCTACGTGAATGAGCGCGTGGCACCGCTGGCGCAGAAGGGCGATCTGAGCCGCTTCATCCTGTAGCGCGCGAGAGGCTCAGCAGCGCTGCCAGTTCGGCTTCGTGCTCGTAGTCGGGCATCAGGCGGCGCAGTGTCGAATCCCGTTCGGTCGCTGGGTGGAGATAGATCTCGCTGTCGCCATCCGGCAGTTCCGCCATAAGCCGGTGCAGCCGGTCCGGCGTCATGTGGCCGCTCCAGGCGATGCCGAAGCAATGGTCGGTGGTTGCCATGCCGGCTTGGCGTACCTGGCGCCGCAGCAGACGCGTCCAGTGGTAGAGCGCGTACGCACCTAAGCCCACGCGCGTGCCGCAGCGCGCCAGCACCGCCGGTGGTTCGGCTGGTATGCGCACACGGCGCAGGCCGAATTCGCGGCCGATCTCCAGCATCAGCCGACCCACGGTTGGATGCAGATGCATGTGCTTGTGCGCATCGGCATGGACTAGCGGTAGGCCCGTGGCCGCGAAGGCGGCAAACTGGGCACGTATCTCGGCGGCAAGCTGGCAGCGCACGCGCGGATTCGTCGCATAACGGATGCCGAGGCGCAGCTGGTCTGATGGGAACCAGCCTGTTGCGTCCACGAGGTCGGGAATTTCGGCTGGTGGCAATACGGCCGGCCCTTCGATCACCACCAGATGCAGTCCAACGCGAAGCGTCGGCATCGCACGGGCGCGCTGCACGGCGTCGGCGGCCGCTGGGGCCGCCACCATCAGGCTGGCCGCATGCAGCGCACCGGCTCGGTGCGCATGCTCGACTGCGTCGTTGACCGACGGAGTCAGGCCGAAATCGTCGGCGGTGAGAAGTGTCATCAATGCTACGTCAATAAGTCGTTGACTTTAGTCAACCAAATTTCGCATGCTCGTCCGCTTTCGTTGAATAATCGCAATATAATCAGGGGAATTACTATGAGCGGCTGGAGAGAGCGGCTGGCGCGCACGGCACAGCGTAACCGCCAGGAGATCGTCAAGGCTCGGCTGACCCGCCGCGACATGATGCAACTTGGTCTGCTGACGGCGACTGGCGGACTGGTGGCGAAGCAGGGACTGAGCGCTCGCTGGGCTTATGCCGACGGTCTCGACAGCCCACCCAGCCCGCCGGCCACTCCGTTCATCCAGGAACTGCCGATCATCCCACAACTGGTTGATAAACCGGCGAATCAACTGACAGCCGGCAGCCCCGGGAGCGCCGTCATCACGCCGGTCGATGGCACCAGCCCGATCGATGGTGGCGTGCATCGGGTCTATCAGTTGCTGTTCAAGGTGGACGCGAAAGGCAACTTCAGCGGCACATTCCCGCCGCAGCGCTTCTACCAACTTTTCATGAAGGATGGTTCGGTCCGGCTGAACGACCCCAACCCGGCGTTCGGCGCCACGACCGTGTGGGGCTTCTCGCCGACGATCGATCCAAAAGTTCCTCCGCTGGTGCCCGGTCCGCTGATCAAGGCGACGTATGGCGAACCGATCATCGTACGCTACCAGAACAACCTGCCGTCGGTGAATAAGCCGGCGCCCGGCGGGTTCGGCATCGCTGAATTCTCCATCCATCTGCACAACGGCCACGTGGCGACGGAGAGCGACGGCTATCCGCTGGACTACATCAACTCGTCGTTCGACCCGGGCCCGATCCTGATCGACCAGAAAACCGGCAAGCCGGTGATCGATCCGGCCACTGGCAAGCCGCAACTCTCGAATCCGCTGGGCTTCAAAGACTGTCACTACCCGAATGTCTACGCGGGTTACGTGAAGCTGGGGAATGCGACCAGCAACAGCATCGCCACCCCAGCCGGCGACCCAACTGAATCGATGGGCTCGCTCTGGTATCACGATCACACGCTCGATTTCACCGCGCAGAACGTGTCACCCAGTATGCCGTCGAGATCGAACAGGTCGAACACGAGCTGGAAGTCGCTGTCCAGCACGAAGTCGTTGAAGAAGATCGGAATGTCGAACGGACCACTCGGAAGTCCGATATTGGCGTTCGGGTCA
>DASSRN010000062.1:0-18562 GCA_035701785.1 Acetobacteraceae bacterium
GCCGAACACGATCCGCACGCGCCTCCGGTGATGATCGATGAACTGGGCGGTCTGCTGCGCGACTGCCCGGTGCGCTATCACCATGAATTCCATCGCGGCGCGGAGCACGGCTACGCGCTGCCGAACCGGGACATCCACGACAAGCGTGCGACAAACCGGGACTGGGAGCTGATCTTCGCCATGTTCCGCCGACAGCTGCCGTTCGATGGCAACTTATGAAACGGACGACGCGGCGCGGCTTTCTCGCAGGCGGTGTCGCGACGGCGCTGCCGTTGCCGGCGATCGCCGAGGACCGGCCAGTGAAGATCGGGCTGCTCACGGTGAAGACCGGGCCACTGGCGCAGGGCGGCATCCAGATGGAACTGGGGGCCACGCTGTTCCTGAAGCACCGCGACAACCGCATGGCCGGACGCCGCGTCGAACTGCTGGTGGCAGACACTGGCGGCAATCCGGCCGGTGCCAAGACCAAGGCGCAGGAGCTGATCGAACGCGACAATGTGGATATGATCTTCGGTCCGCTTGCCGCGTTCGAATTGCTGGCGATCAGCGACTACGCGGCGCAGCGAAAGTGTCCGATCCTGAGCCAGGCCGCGGCCGAGGACATCACGCAGCGCAAGCCCAACCCGTATTTTGTGCGCACTTCGGGCACTTCGGCGCAGTCGATGCATCCGCTGGCTGACTATGCCTACAAGGAGCTCGGCTATCGCTCGGTGATCACAGTCGCCAACGACTTCGCCTTCGGCTACGAGGAGACGGGTGGCTTTCAGCGAGTGTTCGAGGATCTCGGCGGTCGGGTGAAGGCGAAGCTGTGGCCGCCGCTGGTCACGCCCGACTACACGCCGTTCATCGGCCAGATGAGCGAGGCGGATGCCGTCGTTTCCGGTCTCGGTGGCTCCAATCCCGTCAAGTTCATGCGGCAGTACAAGGACCAGGGCATGGCGCTGCCGGTGATCGGCGGAAGCGTCGCGATGGATGACGGGCTGCTGAAGAGTTTTGGCGACGAGGTGATCGGGGTGATCTCGTGCTCGCAGTACACTGCCGACCTCGACACGCCGAGTAACCAGCGGTTCGTCGCCGACAGCCTCCGCGACTATGGCGGCATTCCCGGTTCGTATGCCGCGGGTCTCTACACCAACGGACAGGTGGCCGAGGCGGCGCTGGAACAGACCGACGGACGCACCGACGACAAGGACGCCTTGATCAAGGCGATGCGCGCGGTGGCGCTGACCGATACGCCGCGCGGGCCGATCCGCTTCGACCGGTTCGGCAATGTGGTCGGCGACCTGTTCATCCGCCGCTGTGAGAAGCAGGACGGCAAGCTGGTCAACAAAACGATCAAAACCTATCACGCAGTCAGCCAGTTCTGGATCTACGAGGAGAATTGGTTTCTCTCGCAACCAGTCTATTCGCGCGATTATCCGCCACTGCGGATCTGATACCCGACTACGACTGGGTTGGGGCCGCGACGGTCTCGCGATGCTTGTTCACCAGCTTAACGAGCGTGCCGCCAAGAACGAAGTGCTCATCAATGTGGCGGATGAACAGCTGATTGGGCATCAGTGCAGAGCGTATTCCGGCGACGTGCGCGAATGCCTCGTTATGAGTCATGCCGTGCTGCATGCATATCGCAATGGCCACCGCAGGGCTGCGGCTGTGGCCACCCTTGCAGTGCACCAATAGCCGGTCCGCGTCGGTCAGGTCCTTGGTGAAGTCAAGCACCTGTCGCAGGTGCGCTGACGTCGGGTGAGTCTCGTCCGCGGTGGCCTCCACGACATCGTCCACAACAATGTAGAGATGGTGCGGACCAAGGACATCACCGCGCATGGCGCGCAGCGTGACGATGCGGGTCGGCCAGGCTTCGCTGATCAGGACTGCGGCTTCGTCTGCGCCGACGACCTTCAGTTCGAACATGAGGGCGGATAACACCATGCCAGTGTTCCGAGCAAGCATGATCGGCACGCGGAACCCATCCATTGCTCCCACGTTCCCAACTGTGCAGCAACAGCTATGGGTCGCAGTATGGCGCAACATCCCGCCGCTTCGGATTCCAAGGCCAACGAGGAGTCGCGAGAGAAACTGAGAAGGGCAGAGCAGGGCGACGCGTCTGGTTCCGAAGAGTTGAGCCAGCCGCAATCGTCGGGCACCGAAGCGGCCGTTGCGGCGGAACAGGAAGCTTCTGACGGCCCGGAAGGCCGCGGCCTGCCTCGCTAATGTCAGCAGAAGTCGGCCAGGCTCCGCCGATGCCTGCGTTTCCCGGTGCCGCCGCAGGTCTCGCATGAGCGGCCATCACGCTACCCAGAGCCTTGGCAGTGCGGACGAACATCCTTCCTCGGCCATCGCTGAGCGGAGTTATCCACCCCGGCCCTTAGCCGGGCTCCCGCTGCCCGGACTTGTGGCGCCCGTGTCGTCCGTCCCATCGTTGGTGCCGCTCGGTGTCCCGGCATTCGGGTTCACTCCTGCAGAGTAGCCAGTATGCGGCGATGCCGCCGCACCAGGGTGATTCGCCGCACCTGGCGCTGCTTTGGAAGCAGTGCTTCCCATCTGGCGGCTCGCGTCATGGCTGGGGACGTTGGTCGAACTCATAGTTGGTGATGTCGGGGTCGTGGTCTGGGCGGCCGAGTTCTGGTCAGCGCTCGCCGCCAAAAGCGGAGTGCTTGCGATCCCCATTGCCAGAACTGCTGCCAGGCCGCTCGTCCGCACCAAGGTCATGGTCAATCTCCAGCTCTGTTGCGTGCGAGCGACAAACGAGCCTGGCGGGTTTGCGATGCGCGCCTCACGACAATGCGAACGCAGTCATGGAGGTGTGCTAGGCTGATGCCCCGATAAAGGGAGCCGCACCAAATGCCCATCATCAATCGGCTGACACGAATACTTGGCATCGAGCATCCGATTCTACTGGCTCCGATGGATCTGGTTTCCGGTGGTCGGCTTGCCGCTGCGGTCAGCCATGCGGGTGGGCTTGGCCTTCTAGGTGGCGGCTACGGCGACCCCGAATGGATCGAACGCGAGAGAACCCTTGCCGGCAACGCGCGCATCGGCTGCGGCTTCATCACCTGGAGCCTGGCGCGGCGTCCCGAACTTCTTGATGGCGTACTCGCGTATCATCCCGCGGCTGTCATGCTGTCCTTCGGTGACCCTCGTCCGTTCGGCGCGAAAATTCGCAGTGCCGGTGCCGGGCTGATCTGTCAGGTGCAGACCGTCGCACAGGCACGCGAGGCGGTCGAAGCGGGTGCGGATGTGATCGTCGCCCAAGGCACGGAGGCCGGCGGACACGGTCAGTCAGAGCCGCTTCTGACGTTGCTGCCGCAGGTGGTGGACGCCTGTCCCGACACGCCGGTTGTCGCCGCTGGCGGCATAGCGGACGGCCGGGGCCTTGCAGCAATGATGATGTTCGGCGCCGAGGGCGTGCTGATGGGCACGCGCTTCTATGCCTCCGAAGAGGCCGAAGGCCATGCGGAAGCCAAGCGCCGCATCGCGGCCGCAGGAAGCGGTCAAACCGTCCGCTCGATCGTCTTCGACCTGTCCCGCCGCAATCGCTGGCCGGATCCATACACTGGCCGGGTGCTGCGCAACCGGCACGCCGAGCGCTGGCTGGGGCGCGAACACGAACTGGAGGCCGCAGCAGAAGAGGTGGGCCGGGAGTATGCAGCAGCGCGTGAGCGCGGCGACTTCGACACAACCGCCGTGATCGCGGGCGAAGCCTGCGCGCTGATCAACGATATTCCGCCAGCGGGTGAGATCGTGAAGCGGATTGTGATGGAGGCAGAGCGCCTCCTGCCCAGTCGCCTGGGCGGCCTCGGCTGATCCCGTTCACATCAACCCGAGGTTCCCGCCAACGGACTGCACCTTGTGGCGATTAAGCCGTTCCACGCTGAACAGAATGGCAGGAGAGCCTCAATGTACCTTGCACGATTTTCTTACAATGTGTTGCCGGTGAACCGCCACCGCGCACTGGAGTGCATCCGCCGGGAGGTGCAGGCGGCTCAGGGCAACGGTCTCAAGGCTCGATCGCTGGTGCCGTTGACCCGTGGCGAAGGTGGCGCTGCCTTGCAGTTCGAGGTCGAGCTGACGAGCCTCGACCAGCTTGATCAGTTCCGGCAATCCGGGGTCGGGTCCAACGACGAGACGGGTCGCTGGATGCACGACTTCAGCGAGATCCTGCTATCGCCGCCCGAGGTGACCCTGCTGCGCCTGGATGCCTCAGCCTAGGCCGCCGCAAGCAACTGGCCATAGTCCAGCGTCGCCATCACCTGCACGCGCCGCATATAGCGCAACTCGTCGGCCGTGTAGTCACCCACCGCGTTGTGGATCGTGCCGATGTTGTCCCACATCAGCACGTCACCCACCGACCAGTGATGCGCGTACAGGTACTCGGCACGCTCCTGGTGGCGGAACAGGAAGTCGAGGATCTGCCCGCTCTCAACCGGGTCCATGCCGTCGATCGACATCGCGTAGCCGACATTGGCGTACAGCACATAGCGTCCGGTGATCGGATGGCGCAGGAAGATCGGCTGCGACACCGGTGGCTTCTTCGCCCGCTGCTCCGGCGTCAGTGGCTTCCGCGTCGAGCCGGGCTTCGCCACCATCATGTCCCAGAACTTGGCGAAGTCGTGCGTCGCGGTGCGGCCTTCCAGCCTGTGCTTCAGCGTGTCCGGCAGGTCGGCATAGGCCGCGTGCATGTTGCGGAACTGCGTCTCGCCCAGCGGCTTGCCGTTTCGCGTCGGCACGTGCTGCGCGTGCAGGATGTTGGCCAGTGCGATGTCGTGGCTGTACGACATGTCGGTGTGCCAGCCCTGGCCCGCATCGTTCGCGCCGATCTGCTTCCCGTCCCGCTTCATGTTGGACAGGATCATCATCTCGGGGTGGTTCGGCTCGTGATAGGCGTTGGCGACGTTGATCTCGAGCTCGCCGAAGCGCTGTCCGAACGCCGCGAGTTCGTCGGTGGTCAGCGTCTGGCGCGGAAAGCACAGCACCCCGTATTCGCCCAATGCGCGCAGCACAGCGCCGAGTTCGGCAACCGACAGCGGCTGCGCGAGGTCGATGCCGGTGATGCTGGCACCGAGGGTCTGTCCGCTCGGGGTGATGTCCATGCGCGTCTCCAGGTCAGGCAGCGTCATGGAAGATTATGCCGAGTGTCTGCCGGATGCCACTGCTCACCCGGCTGACGCCGTGCCGCATGGTGACGCGGTAGGCGCCACGCGTGCCCTGCACCGGACGATGATGCACCGGGAAGATGACCGCCTCGCCCTGCGACAGCGGCACGACCGAGGGTCGCGACTGCGCGCGTGGGCGCTGCTCCACCAGCACGAACTCGCCGCCGGAAAAGTCCTTGCCGGGTGCGCTCAGCAGTACCGTGAGCTGCAGCGGGAAGACCAGAGGTCCGTACAGATCTTGGTGCAGGCAGTTGAAGTCGTCCGGGCCGTAGCGCAGCAGCAGCGGCGTCGGTCGCGTCTGCCCAGCGGCATGGCACTCGGCGATGAACGCCTCGAGCGTCGCAGGGAAGCGGCCGTCCTCGCCCAGCGTCGTGCGCCACTCATTGGCGATCGCGGCGAGCGGCGGATACAGCGCCGCGCGCAGTGCGGCCACTGGTTCCGGCAGCGGATAGGCCAGGTACTTGTATTCGCCGCGGCCGAAATTGTGTCGCTGCATGACCACGCGGCTGCGGAACCGCGAGTCATCGTCATACAGCGCGGCCAGTTCCCGGCACGTCGCGGCGTCGAGCGCGCGCAGCGTGGTGTAGCCGTTGGCGGCAAGCTCGGCTGCGGCGCGGGTGGGATCCAGCTTCATGCCCTGAAGCTAGGCACGCACGGTGGCCGCGCAAACCTCCGGACCTTGCTCTGGCTTCGATTGCACGAACTCCGCCAGCGCCGCCGCTGCTTCGGCGATCACTGGGTCCCACGCGCCAGTCACCTGTTGGCGGAACAGCCGGGCGGTCGGGTACCAGGGACTGTCACTCCGGTCGATCATCCAGCGCCAGTCCGCCGCCTTGGACAGCAGAATCCACACCGGCCGTCCGAGCGCGCCCGCCAGGTGCCCCATTGCGGTGTCGACGCAGATGACCAGGTCGAGGTTCATCATCATCGCCGCCGTCTCCCCGAAGTCGCCGGCGGTGTCCGCAAGGCCGGGGAACCGCGCCATCTCGATAAGATCTGCCGCCGGCACCGGCTTCTGCAACGATACGAAACTGACGCCTCCGATATTCGCAAGCGGCGCCAGGCGTGCCAGCGTCACCGAGCGGCGTCGGTCATTTGGATGTGTCGGACGGCCGCTCCACGCCAGCCCCACGCGTCGCGTTCCCGAAGGCAGGGTGGCGGCAAACCGCTCACGCCATGCAGCGGCGCGCGCGGGATCGGCCGACAGGTATGGGATGTTGGCGGGTATATTGTCCGGCGTTGTGTGCAGCAGGCCGGGCACGCTCGACAGCCGGCAGTGCGCCGCGTGGCCCGGCACGTCGGTCCAGCGATGGCAGTACTGGGCAACGCCGGGAAGCGAGGCTAGCAGCGGCGCCATTTCCTCGCTACAGCCCAGGATCACCTCCTGGCAGCGCTCGGCGCACATTGGGATGTAGCGGGCGAACTGGATGGTATCGCCATAGCCCTGATCGCCGACCAGCAGCAGTTTGCCGTTCGGGATGCGCATGCCGTTCCACGCCGCCGAGGTCATCTTCGGCAGTGTGGCCTTGCCGGCCTCGGTCTGGTTGCGCCACTCGTACTCGATCCAGCCGGGCGCGAATTCGCCCATCGCCAGGAGGTTCTGGCCCAACGCAAGATGGCCGTCGGCGTGGTCGGGCTTCACACCCACCGCGCGCAGCAGGCAGGCGATGGCGCTCTGCCGGTCGTCCACATCGGTGAAGATCAGCGACAGGCTGACCAGATGGTCGGCGTTCTGCGGATCGAGCCGGATCGCCTCCTGGCCCACACGCAGCGCGTCCTGAATGCGATAGGCCATGCGATACAGCGCAGCGAGATTGGCGTACCAGCCGGCCACCCCCGGCCGTGCGGCGATGGCGCGCTCCAATAGCGCAATGCCGCGTTCCGGATCGTTGGTGTGTGCGGCGATCATGCCGAGCAGCGCGAGTGCGGGCGGATGATCGGGCGAGGCGGCGAGCACGTCGTTGCAGATGCCGGACGCCTCGCCGAAGCGCCGCACCTGTGCGGCTGACTGCGCACGCGCCAGCGCCTGATCCGGCGTTTCCGGTCCGACCGCCGGCGCTGGCGCTCCGATGCCGCTCATGCAGCGCCGGAGATCACACGGCGCTCAACCGGTCGATTTCGGCGAGATCCTCCTCGGTCAGCTTCCAACCGCCTGCCTTGACGTTCTGTTCCAGTTGCTCGGGCCTGGTCGCGCCGGCGATGACGCTGGCGACCGGTGACTGCGCCAAGAGCCAGCTGAACGCCAGTTCCAGCATCGTGTGCCCGCGCCCCTGCCCGAAGTCGCCCAGGCGTTCGGCGATTTCCCAGTTGCGCTCGGTCAGGTAGCGGTCAGCGAGCCGCTGCGTGTTGGCAAGCCGCGTCCCCGCCGGCAGCGTGATATTGCGACGGTACTTGCCCGTCAGCAGGCCGCTGGCCAGCGGGAAAAACGGCAGCAGCCCGAGGCCCAGCTTGCGCATTGCCGGCATCAGCTCGGCCTCCTGCTTGCGGAACACCAGCGAGTACTCGTCCTGACAAGAGACGAACGCGTTCAGCCCGCAGGTCTTCGCCGTCCACTGCGCTTCCATCACCTGCCAGGCCGGGAAGTTGGAGCAACCGACGTAGCGCACCTTGCCCTGGGAGATCAGGTCATCCAGCGCGCGCAGCGTCTCCTCGATCGGCGTGCGCGGGTCGGGCTGATGGATCTGATAGAGGTCGATCCAGTCGGTGCGCAGCCGGCGCAGGCTGTCCTCTACCGCGTTCATTATGTAGCGCCGCGATCCGCCCACCTTCACGTCCACGTCGTCCATCGGCATGCCGAACTTGGTCGCCAGCACGATGCGCTTGCGGTCGTCGCCGAGCATCTGGCCCATGCAGGTCTCCGACCCGCCGCGCTCGCCGTAGGTGTCGGCGGTGTCGAACAGCGTGATGCCGAGGTCGAGCGCCTTGTGGATCACCTTGCGCGTCGCCTCGTTGTCGATCCGGCGGCCAAAGTTGTTGCAGCCGAGGCCGATCGACGAGACGCGCAGGCCCGATGCGCCGAGATTGCGGATTTCCACGGTGATGTCCTTGATCAGAAGGTGAGCAGGCGTGCCACATCCTTGCCGCGGTCGGCCGGCGCGTCAAAATCCAGCAGCGGTCCCATCGGAACGATGCCGGTCGGGTTGATGCGCCGCTGGCTCTGGTAATAGTGCCGCTTGATGTGGGTCATGTTCACCGTGGCGGCGATGCCGGGCATCTGGAAGATGTCTCGCGTGTAGGCCCACAGGTGGCGGTAGTCGGTCAGCCGCCGGATGTTGCATTTGAAATGGCCGTGATAGACCGAGTCGAAGCGCACCAGCGTGGTGAACAGGCGGATGTCGGCCTCGGTGAAGCTGTCCTCGCACAGGAAGCGGGAGTGGGCCAGATGCTCCTCCAGCCAGTCCAGCGTCTCGAACAGCGGCGTGACTGCCTCCTCGTAGGCCGTCTGCGTGGTCGCGAAGCCCGCCTTGTAGACACCGTTGTTCAGCGTTTCGTATATACGAGCGTTAAACGCATCGATCGCCTCGCGCCGCTCCCTCGGATAGTAGTCGCCCGGCTTGGCGCCCACCGCGTCGAAGGCGCTGTTGAACATACGGATGATTTCCGACGACTCGTTGTTCACGATCGCCTGCGTGTGCTGGTCCCACAGCACCGGCACGCTGACCCGGCCCGAATAGTGTGCATCGGCGCGCGTGTAGATTTCGTGCAGGTAGCGGCTGTTGAACAGCGGATCGGGAATCACGCCCTCGCCGGGCGCGAAGGTCCAGCCGTTCTCGGCCATCAGCCAGTGCGTGACCGAGACCGGGATGATCTGCTCGAGCCCCTTCAGCGCGCGCATGATCAGCGTGCGGTGGGCCCAGGGGCAGGCGAGCGACACGTAGAGGTGATAGCGACCCGGGGCGGCAGAGAAGCCGTCAGTGCCGGTGGGACCTGGGCGGCCGTCCGGCGTCACCCAGTTGCGGAATGCAGTCTGCGCACGCTCGAAGCGTCCGGCGGCACGCGCTGCATCGGCTTTTGCAGGCTCCTGTTCCTGCTCCTGCCAGACGCCGTCGATCAGCACGCCCATGGTGGCTCCCCGTCTTCCCGGACGATGTCCATGCTACAGTGGGCGGGCCGGTCGTGTGATCAAGGTGCCGCGGCCAGGTCCCGCTGGGAATCCCTCTCGGCAATCTCGGTCACCAGCTTGCGCGTCATGGCCTCCCCGAAGGTGTGGAAGTCATGCACCTCCAGCACGAAGCTGCTCGGGCCGCCAGTGACATTTTCCCGATAATAGTTCGGCAAGCCGCCCGGCGGTTGCACGTGTGCATAGGTCCACGACACCGGGTGGTCGTTGATGATCGCCAGGCCATTGATGGTGATGCCGGCCTTCACCGCATCGTCACGCGATTCGGTTACATCGCGGCCGGCATTGTTGGTACCATCGCCACACACATCGATTACGCGCCGCGGCGCCTCGAAGCCGCTCTCGGCCTGAAGTTGCACGCCGCGATCGATGCCGGCGCTGATCGCCGTGCGACCCCAGAATGATCGAGGCGCCGCGATCAGCTTGTCAGCGAACGCTTGTGCCGAGGCCTCGTCTCGGATCACGGTCCAGTCGAGCACGGTGCGCACCTCGAAGCTGGAAGCGAATTCGACATAGGAAACCGCGATCGACCCGACGGTGCCGCTCTTGATCGCCTCGATCACTTGTCGCGAGGTGAATGCCGCGGCGTAGCCCTCCTTCTCCAGCTTGTATTCTGCATCATCGATGCTGCGCGACACGTCGGAAACCAACGCCAAGGTGAGATCGACCGTATCCGCCGCGCGCGCCGGCGATACGAGGGCCAACAAGGCGGCAGACAGCCAGACGAGGGACTGCATGATCAAGCGTCTCCTATGCGTCCGGTATCTTGCGGCAGCCTCCGCCGACGTCAAACAAATTCCCTGCGGCGGCTACTGGCTCGCCCAGATGATGCGATGCATCCAGGCGACGTCGTTCAGGTCGAAGCTGTGGTCCGCGTGCTCCGGATTGAGGCTCCGCAGTTCGATCCGCCGTGCCGACCGCCGCGCCAATTGCTTGGCCATGACCTCGCCGCGCTGGGTGCGCACCACGACGCGGTCGCCGCGGCGGATCGGCGCCGCCGGCGAAACGATCACCATGTCGCCGTCGCGGAACACCGGTTCCATCGAATCGCCGCTGATCTCCAGCGCATACGCATTGGTGTCGGCAACCTCCGGCAAGGTGACCTCATCCCAGCCGCCACCCACCGGGTAGCCGCCGTCGTCGAAGAACCCCTCACTGCCCGCCTGGGCGAAGCCGATCAGCGGGATGCGCCGGGCGACGTTCCGCGCAGCGGCGACCGAGGTCAGCGCGCGCGCGCCGGATACCAGCGAGGTGAATGCCTCCAGGCTCGCGCCAGTGGCGTCCAGCACCTTGGCCACGCTCTCGGTGCTAGGCCAGCGGGCGCGTCCGTCCGGCATCCGCCGCTTCGACGGATTGAACGTGGTCGGGTCCAGCCCGGACCGCTTGGCGAGGCCGGAGGCCGACAGCCCATTCTCGGCGGCGAGCGTGTCCAGCGCACGCCAGATGTCGTCATGCTTCATGCACGGTCATCCTGTGCAGGCCGAATCGGTGATGGGTGGATTGTCCTAGGATTTCCGGCAGAATGGAATAGGAAAAAAGGCGGGAGACGACATTTCCTGGGCTGCACAACTGTAGCTCAGCCAGTGCCGCCGAGGCGGATGTTGCCGAACTCGTCCAGCGCCGCCGTCATCGCGCCGGGAACCAGGCAGGTCGCGTCATACTCCTGCACGATCAGCGGGCCCGGGCGCGGCGCAGCCGACAGACTTGCCCGGTCCACCACCGGCGTTTCCTGCCAGCCGGTCTCGGGGAACCACGCGTTTCGAGTGGCGGGCACCGCCATCGCCACGGGTGGGATCGAGCGCGGCAGGCGCGCCTGCTCCGGCGTGCCGCGGGCCATCACCGTGAGCCCCATCAGCTCCACCGGTTCCTCCTCTGGCGCGCGAAAGCCGTTGTTCCGCTGATGCGCCTCGCCGAACAGATCGGCGAAGCGCTCGGGGAAGGCGCCGTCCGGCAACGGCACCTCGATCTCGCTCGATTGGCCGACGTAGCGCGCCAGCGCGATGCGGCGGAACTGCTGTCGCCCAGGCAGAAACCCGTCGCGGGTCAGGCGCTCCGCGCCCGCCTCAGCCAACTCGTGCAACACCGCAGCGATCCGGCCGTGATCGGCCTCATCGATCCGCATGCGCAGACTGCGCGTCGCGTGGTGCTCGGTCTCGGCGACCAGCAGGCCGAACGCGCTGAACACCCCGGGAAGCGGTGGCACGATGATGCGCCCGATGCCCAACTCTGCGGCGATGGCGGCGGCAAACAGCGGGCCGTTGCCGCCGAAGGCCAGCAGTGCGAACTGCCGCGGATCCCGCCCGCGCTCCACCGAAACCGCGCGGATCGCCCGCATCATCGACGCCGCAGCGACGCGTAGCATGCCGTAGGCCGCTTCCTCCACGGATCGGCCCAACGGCTCCGCCAGTGCCCGCCGGATCGCCGCGCGCGCGGCTTCGACGTCCAGCTTCAACGCGCCCCCGACCAGCCCGCCGGGATCGAGATAGCCCAGCGCCAGATTGCAATCGGTGATGGTCGGCTCGGTGCCGCCGCGGCCATAGCACACCGGGCCAGGCTCGGCGCCGGCGCTGTCCGGCCCGACCTTCGGCGCGCCACCGGCATCCAGCCGACAGATCGATCCGCCACCCGCACCGACCTCGGCCAGGTCGATTGCCGGCAGCTTCAGCATGTATCCGGCGCCCACCAGCAGGCGCGATCCGGCCATCACGCCAGCACCGACCTCCAGAGCCTCGCTGCGCAGTACTTCGCCGTTCTCGACCAGCCCAGCCTTGGCTGTGGTGCCGCCCATGTCGAAGGTGATCACGCGCCTCTCGTCCAGCGTGGCGGCGAGCGCCGCGCCTCCTACCACGCCCGCGGCGGGCCCGCTTTCGATGACGTGCGCCGGTGCGGTGGCGGCGAACTCGGCTGACGCCAGCCCGCCGTTCGACTGCATCAGCTGCAGCGGCGCCTCGATGCCAAGCCCGCGCAGGCGCGCAACGAGCGAGGTGACGTAGGCGCGTACCACCGGCTGCACATAGGCGTTGATCACCGTCGTGCTGGTGCGCGGATATTCCTTGATCTCGGGCAGGATCTGGTGGCTGACCGACAGCGCCACACGGGGGAGCGCCGCGCGCACCGCCTCCGCCACCGCCTGTTCATGCGCCGGGTTGGCGTAGGAGTGCAGCAGGCAGATCGCCACGCTTTCCACATCCTCGCGTCGCAGCATCTCGATCGCAGCCGCGACGCTCGCCGCATCGAGCGGAACCGACACCGAGCCGTCCGGCCGCAGCTTCTCTGTCACCTCAAGGCGCAGCCGACGCTCCACCAGCGCGCGCGGCTTGGTCCAGCGCAGGTCGTACAGCACCGGCATGCGCAGATCGCGGATCTCCAGGATGTCGCGAAACCCTTTGGTGGTGATCAGCGCGGTGCGTGCGCCCTTGCCCTCAAGGATCGCGTTGGAGCCGATCGTCGTGCCGTGCAGCACGTCCGTGACCGTGTCGAGGTGTGCGGCGAGCAGCGAGTGCAGCCCCTCGACGATGCCCTCGCCATAGTCACGCGGCGTCGATGCGACCTTGTGGGTGACGACGCGGCCGTCGTCGGCGATCGCAACGATGTCCGTGAACGTGCCGCCGATGTCGATGCCGATGCGCAACGCCGTGCTTCCTCACCCCGAGACGCGCCAGTTGACTATGCCGGGCGACCGCCGCCAAGACCGCAAGGGAGTTGCTGTCTTGAAAGGAGCGCTGCGCGATGATCCATCACGAACGCCTCCGGCCGCCTTCGCATGACTATCCTGCCGATGAATGGAACGTCGTCGAGCAGGGATTCCATCCAGAATTCCTGGCGCAGATGGAAACCATCATGACGGTCGGGAACGGCCATCTCGGCATGCGTGGCTGCCCGGAGGAAGGCGAGCCCACCGTGGAGAACAGCACGCTGATCAACGGGTTCTATGAGACCAGGCCGATCACCTATGCGGAAGAAGCGTATGGCTTCGCCAAGACAGGACAGACGATTTGCAACGTGACAGACAGCAAGATCATCAAGCTGTTTGTCGATGACGAACCGTTCTGCATGACCGCGGCGAATCTGCTGCGCTGCGAACGGCGGCTGGATATGCGGGCGGGAACGCTGGACCGGGAGATCCTGTGGGAGACCGCCGATGGCAAGCAGGTGCAGATCAGGTCACGTCGGCTGGCTTCGCTCGCCAACCGGCACGCGGCTGCCATCTGCTACGATGTCACACTGCTGAACGCCGGCGCCTTCGTGGTGATTGCCTCCGAGATGGTGGCGAACCGGCCGGGCGCGCGCATCGATCCCAACGACCCGCGTCAGACCCGCGCGTTCGACGGCCACGTGTTGCACCATCGGGCGGGCTACGCCAGGCAACAGCGCATCGTCCTGTGCCATGCGACGGAACACAGCCGGCTGCTGCTGGCCTGTGCCACCGAGCACAGTCTGGAAACGTCCTGCGCCTACACCACCAAGGTCGCGCAGGCCGATGACTTCGGTCAGGTGACCTTTTCGATCGAGGCGCGGGCTGGCGAACCGATCCAGCTGACCAAATACATGATCTATCATACCTCCGAGACAGCTTCGCCGCAGGAATTGTGTGGTCGTGCGGAGTGGACCGCTGACCGCGTCAGCGCCCGGGGTTTCGCGCTGCTGCTGGAACAGCAGCAACAGTATCTCGACGACTTCTGGCGCCGGAGCGATGTCCGGATCAGGGACGTGAGCGAGGCACGCACCAAGCGGTCCACGCTGGAGATCCAACAGGCGATCCGCTTCAACCTGTTCCAGGTGCTCCAGGCATCAGCGCGTGCCGACACGACGGGCGTCCCGGCGAAGGGCCTGACCGGCCAGGCCTATGAAGGACACTACTTCTGGGACACCGAGATCTACCTGTTGCCGTTCCTGGTCTACACCTCGCCGCGGATTGCGCGGAATCTGCTGGCGTTCCGCTATCACATGCTGCCGAGGGCGCGGGAGCGCGCCCGTCAACTAGGCCATCGCGGCGCGATGTTCCCCTGGCGTACCATTGGCGGGGAGGAGGCGTCGGCCTACTACGCCGCTGGGACGGCGCAGTACCACATCAACGCCGACATCATGTTTGCGCTGCGCAAGTACGTGCAGGCGACCGGCGACGAGGCTTTCCTGCATCGCTACGGCGTCGAGATGCTGGTGGAATCGGCGCGGCTCTGGGTGGACCTCGGATTCTACAACGACGTCAAAGGCGGCAAGTTCTGCATCAATGCCGTGACGGGGCCGGACGAATACAACACGGTGGTGAACAACAACGCCTACACCAATCTGATGGCCCGGGAGAACCTGCGCTATGCTGCCAGCGCGCTGGAAGCGCTGCGCGCGACGCAGCCGGATGCCTACGACGCGCTGGTGCAGCGGACGGCGCTTGGGCCTGATGAAGCCGATGCATGGCGGCATGCAGCCGAGAGCATGTACGTGCCGTATGATGCAACACAGCAGATCATCCCGCAGGACGACGACTTCCTCGATCGCGAACCATGGGACTTCGCCAACACACCGGAGGATCGCTATCCGCTGCTGCTGTTCTACCATCCGCTCAACATCTATCGGAAGCAGGTGATCAAACAGGCGGACGTGGTGCTGGCCATGTTCCTGCTGGGCGACACGTTCTCGCTGGAGGAGAAGCGCCGCAACTTCGAGTTCTACGACCCGCTGACCACCGGCGATTCATCGCTGTCGTCGTGCATTGAGGCGATCGTGGCGGCACAGGTCGGCGACACCGACAAGGCGATCAGCTACGGGATGGCGGCGCTGCTGATGGACCTCGCCGATGTCGGCGGCAACGTGAAGGACGGCTGCCATATCGCCTCGATGGGGGGCACCTGGATGATGCTCGCCTATGGTCTCGGTGGGCTGCGCGATGATAACGGCACACTGTCGTTCTGGCCGCGTCGCGCACCGGAAGACAATGCGATCCTGCGCTTCCCGCTGACCTGGCGCGGCCAGATGCTGGAAGTGGAGATCGGCATGGGCACAGTCGAGTACACGCTGCGCGAAGGCGACGGACTGATGATTCGCCACGAAACGGAAGAAATCCGGCTCACCCGCGAGCAACCGCAGGCGACGCGCCCGGTCAGCCGACTAAAGGTGTGAGATCAGGCGTCCAGCGCGGTGCGGATCGATTGCGCGAGATCGCCGCGGCGATACGGCTTCAGGATCAGCGGCACGTCGGGGCGGTTGCTGCCTGGGCGATGCACGTTGGCATAGCCTGACGTCACCAGTGCCTTCAGGTCGTGCCTGATAGCGCGCGCCCGGCTGATCAGCTCGAAGCCGTTTATGCCGCCCGGCATCACCACGTCGCTGAACAGCAGATCGATCGGCTGGTCGCCCTGCACGATCTCTAGTGCCGCCGGGCCGTCTGCCGCCGTCAGCACGCGGTAGCCAAGGTCACTGATTGTGGTGACCGCCAGCTCCAGCACTTCGGCGTTGTCCTCGACGATCAACACCGTCTCGTTGCCGGCGGGGGCGGTAGCGACGCTCTCAGGTTCACGCGCAACGATCTCAGGCATGTCGTTGCAGCGCGGCAGGTAGAGCCTGAACGTGGTGCCGGCGCCCGGGTTGGAGTCGATCACCACATGTCCGCCTGACTGCTTGATGAAGCCGTAGACCTGGCTCAGACCGAGGCCAGTGCCACGGCCAACCTCCTTGGTCGTGAAGAACGGCTCGAAGGCCCGTGCGGCGATATCGGGATCCATGCCGGAGCCGGTATCGGTAACGCGCACCATGACATAGGCACCCGGCGTCAGGTCAGGCGTGGAGCGTGCCGCCGCAGCATCGATCGCGACGTTGCTGGTGGCGATCTCCAGCCGCCCACCATCCGGCATCGCATCGCGCGCATTCACCACCAGGTTGAGGATCGCCGCCTCGAACTGCGACGTGTCAACCCGCGTCGCCCAAAGCTCCGGCTCGAAGTCGAGCGCCAGCACGTTCGTCTCGCCCAACGCCCGCCGCAGGAACGGCTCGCATGCCACCAGCACCTCGTCCAGCGATACGATGTCGAGCGTGAACGTGCTCCGCCTGGCGAACGCCAACAGCTGCTGCGTCAGCTTGGTGGCTCGCCCGGTCGCAGTCTCCGACGCCTTGAGCAGGCGAAGAATCTTGGCGCGCGGCAATTCGCCGCCTGATTCAAACGCGGCGCGGATCATCTCCACGCTGCCCACGACCACGGCAAGCAGGTTGTTGAAGTCGTGCGCGATGCCGCCTGTGAGCTGACCCACCGCTTCCAGCTTCTGCGCGTGCCACAGCACTTCTTCCGTTTTGCGGCGTTCGCTGATCTCAATTTCCAGGCGCCGGTTGGCTTCCGTCAATTCTCGCGTGCGCTCGGCCACCAGGAGTTCGAGGCTGTCGTTCATCCGCCGCACCGCCTGTTCGGCGCCGCGCAACCGGAGGAGTGCCTGGGCGAGCGCCAGCAACTCCTCGGGCTCGATCGGCTCCACCAGGAAGCCGTCCGCGCCGCTGTCCAGCGCGAACGCGCGGTCATGCGAACTGGTGACGGCTGCCGACGTCTGGAGCACAGCGGTGCCGGGATGCGCCGCCTTGATGCGCCGGCTAACCTCAACGCCGTTGATGTCCGGCAACATCACGTCGAGTAGCACCAGGTCCGGCGTAATCGCACAGCACTGCTCGATTGCCGCCATTCCGGTCGCAGCCTCGGTCACCCGGTAGCCCTGCTTCCGCAGCACATGCGCCTTCAGGTAGCGCCCGCCATCATCGTCATCGACCACCAGGATGTTGGCTTTTGCCTCTTTCATGCCGCCGCGTTCTGCCTCAGCACGCTGTCGATCGCTTCGATCAGCGCGCTGGAGCCCAGCTCCGACTTCGACATTATTCGCGATGCCTGGCGCAGCATGGCGCGCTCGCCTGGCTCCAGCAACGCCGATGACAACACGATTACCGGCAGTTCGGTCCATCTGCTGTCCTGTCGTAGGCATTGCAAAAACTCAAATCCATTCATCCCCGGCATCCTGAGATCGAGCAGGACAACGTCAGGGCTTGCTTCATCTAAACGGTCAAGCGCGGCCTTACCATCGGTCGCGATCCAGAGCCGATATTGCGCTCGCGGCAAGAGTTGGCGTACCAGGTAGTGCGTCACCTCTTCGTCATCGACGACCAATACCTGCGTAAGCGAGTCACGGCCGGTCACACGGTCGAGTACTTCGATCAATCTCTCGCCATCGACCGGCTTCTCCAGATACTCATCTGCGCCGAGATGCCTCGCCTTGCGTGCCTCACCGGTGGATGAAGTGACGATCATCGGAATTTCCGCGCTCGCCGCATCGCCACGCACTTCCAGCAGCAGGCGCCAGCTCTCGTCGCCCATCAGCACGATGTCGAGCAGGATCGCGGCCGGGCGGATCGTCTCCAGCAAGCGGCGGGCGTCCCGCACCGTCCGCGCATGCAGCGGCTGATAGACCGTCTTCTCCAGCAGCAGTTCCATCGCCAGCACGTCCGCCGGGTCGTCCTCCACCAGCAACACCGGCACCCGGCCTTCCTCCACTGCCCATACCTGATCCGTCTCGGGCAACTCGTCGATGCGATAGACCCGCGGCACGGTCACCGAGAAGGTCGAGCCTTCCCCCGGCGTGCTCTGCACGGATATCGTTCCGCCGAGGAGTTCAGCCAGCTTCTTCGATAGCGGCAGACCGAGTCCGGTGCCCTTCACGCGACCCTGGAGCGGATGCGCGACCTGGCCGAACTCCTGGAAGATGAGATCGATGTCAGCCTCGGCGATGCCGATGCCGGTATCGCGCACGTGCAGGCTCACCGTGTCCGCTACCGGGTCGGCGGTGGCCCACACGCGTACCTCGCCACGCTCGGTGAACTTGATTGCGTTGGATATGAAATTGCGCAGGATCTGCGAAACCTTGGCTTCGTCGGTGTCCAGCGGTGGCACGTCGCTCGGGTCTTCGAACAGCAGCGCAACGGCATCACCTACCAGCAGCGGCCGCAGCATGCCGCGCAGCGCGCCGAACAGCGACGTCACGGTGAACGGCGAAGGCATGACGATGGTCTTGCCCGCCTCGACCTTGGCGAGGTCAAGCAGGTCGTCCACCAGTTCGGTCAGGTTCTCAGCCGCTTTGCGGATGAAGCGGAGCTGCGTTTCCTGCTCCCCGTTCAGCGCGCCGTCGCTGCGCGCCAGCAGCAGCTTCGACAGTGCCAGGATCGAGTTCAGCGGCGTGCGGAACTCGTGGCTCATGTGCGACAGGAACTTCGACTTCAACTCGTCGGCGCGCCGCAGATGGTCTGCGCGCTCGTCCAACTCGGC
>DASSRN010000063.1:0-9919 GCA_035701785.1 Acetobacteraceae bacterium
CCTGGGCCGAGCAACGCGGCAATTGACGGATACCGTGGCTGAACGCGTCGCGACCATTGTCGAGGGATGATGCGGTCCACATCCCAAGTCCGTCGCTATGGGCTTGTCGCCTGATCACTGCTAGGTAGCCGCGCTCCGGGACAGGGAGGTCCGCATGCTGTTTCGTGCCGCGCTTCTGGCATCCACCCTCGCGCTCGCCGCACCGGCGATGGCGCAGCCGAAGACCACGCTGAACTTCGGGATGGCGGCGCAGGACGTGGGCCAGCTCGATCCGCACTTTGCGGTCTCCACCATCGACCGCGTGCCGGCAGCCCTGATGTTCAACGGCCTGGTGCGGTTCGCGCCCGGCAGTGCCGATCCGGCCACGCTCGAAGCTGATCTCGCTGAGAAGTGGGAAGCAACCGAGGATGGCAAGACCTGGACCTTTCACCTACGCCACGGTGTGCAGTTCCATGGCGGCTTCGGCGAGCTGACCGCCGACGATGTGGTGTTCAGCCTCAAGAAGGCCGGCGATGCCAAGACCTCGGCGTTCGCCTCGGAGCTGCGCCCGTTCCAGACGATCGAGGCAGTCGATCCCTATACCGTCCGCCTGGTGCTGAAGGACAATATCCCAAGCGTGCTCGGGACGCTGACCAACTATTCGCAAGGCTTCATCGTGTCGAAGAAGGCGGTGGAGCAGCGTGGCGACGACTTCAAGCGCAACCCGATCGGCACCGGCCCGTTCGCCTTCGCCTCCGTCACGCCCAACCAGTCGCTCGAGCTGGTGGCCAACGACGCCTATTTCCGCGGTGCGCCGAAGATCAAGAAGATCAGCTACCGCTTCATCCCGTCCGACGCATCGCGCGACCTGGCGTTCCAGAACGGCGAGCTCGACCTGAACTACGGTCGCGCTGACCAGGCCTGGGTCAACCGCACCAAGGGCCAGCCGCACACCATCGTCGATGTGTTCGCGCCCGCCGAGTTGGCCGAGCTGCATCTCAATACCACGGTGAAGCCGCTTGACGACATCCGCGTACGCCAGGCGATCGCCTATGCGATCAATCGGCCAGAGATCGTGCGCTGGCGCGGTGCCGACGTCAGTCGCGAGGGCCAAAGCGTTATCCCACGCGGCTATCTGGGCTTCACCGCCGACAACGGACTGTTGCCGAACAACGTCGAGAAGGCAAAGGCCCTGCTGAAGGAAGCCGGCTATCCCGACGGCGTCACCATCAAGATGATCCAGTCGCAGCTGCCGGAAATGCTGACCGCCGCCCAAGTCTTTCAGGCGCAGCTCAAGCGGGCAGGGATCAATCTCGACATGCAGGTGGTCGAGCACGCCACCTATCACCAGCAGATCCGCCTGGATCTCAGCCCGATCGTCTACTACTCCGCCGCGCGCTTTCCGGTAGCAGATGTCTACCTGACGCAGTTCTTCCATTCGCGCAGCATCGTCAAGACGCCGACCGCGGTCACCAACTTCAGCCACTGCGACGTCGCCGACAAGGAGATCGACGCGGCGCGTGGCGAGACCGACAAGGCGAAACAGCTCGCGCTGTGGGCCGAGGCGCAGAAGAAGATCGTGGCGCAGGTATGCGGCGTGCCGATGTTCGAGACGTTGCAGGTCTACGCGCGGCACGACGACCTTGACTACGGCTACAAGCTGGAGGGCTCGATGTCACTCGGTCCGCTCATCACCGAGGCAACGCACTTCAAGTGACCGCCCCAGGCGCCGCATGATCTTCTACATCATCCGTCGCCTGGTCGCCGCGATCCCGACGCTGCTGGCGGTCCTCACGCTGGTGTTCCTCATCGTGCGTGTGGTGCCCGGCGACCCGGCGATCGCCATCCTTGGCGATCGCGCAACGCCAGACGGCATCGCCGCGCTGCACGCCAAGCTGGGCCTCGACAAGCCGATCTGGCAGCAATACGTCGACTTCCTGACGCAGTCGCTGTCCGGCGATTTCGGACGCTCGATGGTCACTGGCCGTCCGATCCTGTCGGATGTCGGCGCCGTGCTGCCGCACACCATCGATCTGACGCTCGCCTCGCTGATCGTCGGCAGCGTGATCGGTATACCGGTGGGGATCTGGGCGGCACTGCATCGCAATCGACTGATCGACTACGCGGCACGCCTGTTGTCGCTGATCGGCCTGTCCTTCCCGGTGTTCGTCTCCGGCATCTTCATCCTGCTGGTGTTCGCACTGCACTGGCGACTGTTCCCGGTGATCGGCAGCGCACGGCTGGATGACCCGATCGACCGGCTGGACAAGCTCGTGCTGCCGGCGGCCACGCTGGGCCTGGTGATGGCGGCCTACATCACGCGCGTCACGCGCAGCGCGATGCTGTCAGTGCTGGGCGAGGACTATATCCGCACGGCGCGCGCCAAGGGCGTTCCCTGGCGCCGCGTGGTCTGGCGTCACGGATTGCGCAACGCGGCGATGCCGGTGGTCACGGTGGTCGGATTGTATATCGGCATCCTGATCGGCAACTCGGTGCTGACCGAGATCGTGTTCAACCGGCCCGGCCTGGGCAAGATCATCGTCGGTGCGCTGAACCAGCGCGACTACACCATGCTGCAAGGGCTGATGGTGATCTACTGCTTCCTGATCGTCGTGGTGAACCTGCTGACCGATCTGACCTACGGGATCATCGACCCAAGGGTGAAGCAGTGAGCGAGGCGGTCGCCACCAATAAGCCGAGGCTGGGTTCCGCGCTGCGCTTCGTCGCTGCCTATCCGGCAACCACGATCGGCGTGGTGCTTTGCGCCATCGTCGTTGCCGGTGCATTGCTTGCGCCTTGGCTCGCGCCATTCGACCCGAACGATCAGAACATCATCGACCGGCTGCAACCGCCGGGAGGCGACTACCTTCTCGGCACCGATTCCTTCGGCCGCGACGTGCTGTCGCGCATATTGTGGGGTGCGCGCATCTCGCTGCTGGTCGCAGTGAACTCGATCGCCGCAGCCATCGCGATTGGCGGCACGATCGGCATGGTCAGCGGCTATGTTGGCGGCCGTTTCGACCTGTTCGTGATGCAGACGATGGACGTGCTGCTGTCGTTTCCCAGCCTGATCCTCGGCCTGATCGTCGTCGCGCTGCTCGGTCCCGACCTGATCAATCTCGTGTTCGCCATCGCGCTTACCGCCATCGCCCCTTTCGCGCGCATCGCCCGCGCGCCGGTGCTCAGCCTGAAGGAGCGCGCCTTCATCGAGGCCGGCCGTGCGCTGGGCTTCTCGCACACCCGCATCCTGTTTGTGCACGTGCTCCCCAACATACTGTCCGAGGTCCTGGTGATGGGATCGCTGTGGATGGCAACCGCGGTTCGCACCGAGGCCTCGCTTTCGTTCATCGGACTTGGCGTGAAGCCGCCCACCGCGACATGGGGCGGCATGATGCGCGAGGGGTTCGAGAACATTCTCGATGCGCCCTGGCTCTCCATCTGGCCGGGGCTGGCGATCCTGTTGCTGGTGCTCGGACTCAACATGGTCGGCGACGGTCTGCGCGACGCGACCGACCCGCGTCTCCGCGGCGAGTCATGAGGCAGCGGTTCGAGTCGATCATCCGTGCCGACCCTGATCTTATGCGGCTGCTCGACCGCTTGCGTTCGCTGGCGCTGCCGCAATGGCGCCTGGTCGCTGGGTGCCTGTACCAGACTGTCTGGAATGCGATCACCAGCCGGCCGCGAGGCACCGGGATAAAGGACTACGACCTGATCTACTACGACGCATCCGACACATCGTGGGGTTCC
Organism: Acetobacteraceae bacterium; assembly: GCA_035701785.1. GTDB lineage: Bacteria > Pseudomonadota > Alphaproteobacteria > Acetobacterales > Acetobacteraceae > JAMXLO01. The sequence goes on from DASSRN010000063.1 coordinate 3,727, forward strand.
GAGGACACCGTGATACAGCGTGTTGCCCTGGCGACCCGCGACTGCGTCGGGCCGGTGGAGACGCGCAACCAGGCGCGCGTCCACCTGTGGTTCGGCGAGCGCTTTGGCAGTGGCTACCCGCAGCTCACCTCGGCCGATGAGTCGTTGCGTTATTACGCGTCCCCGGTGCATGCCGTCGGTGTTCGCCTCGAGCCGGACGATCGGTTGGATGTGGTTGCCCCATTTGGTCTCCGCGATGTGTTCGCACTGCACATCAGGCCCAACCACGCGCTACCGAATGCCGCTGCGTACGCGGGCAAGGCCGCAAGAGCGAAGGCGATCTGGCCGGAAGTGACAGTCGAACCGTGGGCAGCATGACGGCGGCTCTGCGCGTCGAAGGGCTGGTGAAGCACTTCACGTTGCGCAGGGGCTTCCCACGCACCGTCACGACGACGGTCCGCGCCGTCGATGGTATCAGCTTCGCGGTCGAGTCAGGCGAAGCATTCGGGCTGGTCGGTGAATCTGGCTGCGGCAAGTCCACGGCAGCGCGCTCCGCCCTGCGGTTGATCGAGCCGGACGCCGGCGACATCCGCTTTGCCGATACCGATGTGCGTGCGGCGAGCGGTGCCACCCTCAGCGCCTTGCGCCGACGCATGCAGATCGTGTTTCAGGACCCCTACTCCTCGCTGAACCCGCGGCGCAGCATCGGACGCACGCTGGCCGAACCGCTTGCGGTGCATGGCATCGCGCATGGTCGTGCTGCGCGCGAGCGGGCTGCCGCGCTGCTGGCCGAGGTGGGACTGCCGGTCAACGCGCTCGACCGTTACCCGCACGAATTTTCCGGCGGCCAACGCCAGCGGATCGGTATCGCGCGTGCACTCGCACTGCAACCCGATCTGATCGTGGCAGACGAGCCGGTATCAGCCCTGGATGTTTCGGTGCAGGCGCAGGTGCTGCTGCTGCTGAAGGAATTGCAGCAAAGGCACAGCCTGGCCTTCGTCTTCGTCAGCCACGACCTTGGAGTGATCCGCTGGTTCTGCACGCGCGTCGCGGTGATGTATCTCGGTCGCATCGTCGAGCAGGGTCCCGTCGCGCAGGTGTTTGTCGCGCCGCGGCACCCTTACACGCGCATGCTGCGCGATGCCTCGCCGATACCCGATCCGGCGCAACGCGGCGTTCTGCCGCGTGTCACCGGCGAAATCCCTTCAGCGGCTTCGCCGCCACCGGGCTGTCACTTCCATCCTCGCTGTCCGCGCGCGACCGAGGCGTGTCGCGTCACCTATCCAGGCTGGAGCGATCCCGACGGCCACGGCTTCGCCTGTCATCATCCGTTGGAAATGTAGCGGGCGCTGCCTGTGTTGCGGCTATACGGCTGCTCCCCCAAGATCGCCCCCGAACTGGCATTACAGACGCAGGATGTTCTTACAGATGACTGACGTGATGATCGGCAGCAGCGAAGGCCGCGGGCGGGGTGTCTTCGCCGCACGCCACTTCGAGCCAGGCGAGACAATCGAAGTGTGTCCCGTCATCCCCTTGTCCGAGGCAGATGCCCGGAGGCTCGATGCGACTGCCCTTTACGACTACTACTTCGGTTGGGGCAAGGATGGTAAGGCGGCGGCCATCGCCCTGGGGTATGGTTCGCTCTACAACCATGCACCATCGCCCAATGCCATGCATAACAAACATGAGGCCGATGGAATGATTTCCATCATTGCTGTGCGCCCCATCGAGCGTGGAGAAGAGATCTTCATCCGTTACAATACGGGCATCGGCAATGATACGCAGAAGATGTGGTTCGCCGTCAGATAGAAGGAGACCTCAATGGGTCAATTGCGTGGCGCCATCATACCGGTCACGCCGTTCCAACAGAACTGCACCATCCTCTGGGACGATGGCAGCGGACGCGGCGTCGTTGTGGATCCCGGTGGCGAAGTCGATCGGATCCTGGGGGCAATCCAGCAGTCCGGTGTCACGGTCGAGCGCATCTGGCTCACACACGGACATCTGGACCACGCGGGCGGTGCCGCTGATCTACGCGACGCGCTTAACCATGTGCCGATCGAAGGTCCCGCACTCCAGGACGAGTTCTTGCTCCAGAACCTTGAGGAGCAGGGCCGTGCCTTCGGTTTCACGATGCGTAATGTTGTTCCCGACCGGTGGCTCGCAGAGGGCGACAAGCTGGCCTTCGGCGATCACGAATTCGACGTGCTGCACTGCCCCGGCCACACGCCCGGCCACGTGGTGTTCGTCAACCAGGCTGCGCGGCTTGCTCTGGTGGGCGACGTCCTGTTCCAGGGTTCTGTCGGGCGCACAGACTTTCCCTACGGCGATCATGCGGCACTGATCCGCGCCATCACCGAAAAGCTGCTGCCCCTGGGCGACGATGTGCAGTTCCTGTGTGGCCATGGGCCGGGTTCAACCATCGGCGCCGAGAGACGCAGCAACCCGTTCCTGCAGCCCTAGCCGACGGCGCACCCCCATGCTACCGGGCTGACACGCGGAAGCGTCTTAGGCCGCAAAAGATGCTGGGAGAGAACGTTCATCAGGATGTGCCCAACCGGGCCATGATCACGGCGTGCGCCATTGGCGCCACGGTGTTGCAGCTGCTCGACCAGACCATCGCCAACGTGGCGCTGCCCTATATGCAGGGCAGCTTCTCCTCGAGTTTCGACGAAATCACCTGGGTCCTGACCTCCTACATCACCGCCTCCGCGATCATGACCGCGCCGGTCGGCTGGATGGCGGCGCGCTACGGCCGCAAACCCCTGTACGTCGGCTGCATCCTGGGCTTCACCATCACATCGATGATGTGCGGCGCCGCCCAGTCGCTCGGTCAGATCGTCGTCTTCCGCATTCTTCAGGGCGTGTTCGGTGCCGCGCTGGTGCCGCTGTCGCAGGCCACGCTGCTCGACATCTACCCGTTTGAGCGGCGCGGCTTCGCGATGGCGATCTGGGGCGTCGGCGTGATGCTCGGTCCGATCATGGGGCCGACTGTCGGGGGCTGGTTGACCGAAACCTACAGTTGGAGGTGGGTGTTCTACATCAACCTGCCGTTCGGCCTGCTCGCCGCCATCGGCCTGATGATCTTTCTGCCGGGCGGCGGCGCACAGGGACCGCTTCGCTTCGACTGGCTGGGCTTCAGCGTACTGGCGATCGGCATCGGCGGCTTGCAACTGATGCTCGATCGCGGGCACGACCAGGACTGGTTCACGTCCAGGGAGATCATCACCGAGGCGGTGTTCGCGAGCCTCGGCTTTTATCTTTTTCTGGTGCACGTGTCGTCCACAAGCCAGCCGCTGATCCGCCCGGCGCTGTTCAAGGACGTCAACTTCGCCTCGGGCGTCCTGCTGATGTTCATGGTCGGCATCTTCATGGTGTCCAGCCTCGCACTGATGACGCCGTGGCTTCAGGTATTGAGCCACTACCCGGTGGAGACAGCTGGCCTGATCATGGCGCCAAGGGGCTTTGGCAGCCTGGTGACGACCATCATGACCGGCCGCCTCGCGTCTCGGGTCGATGCGAGGCTGCTGGTGGCGCTCGGGCTGCTGATGCTCAGCTACACCTACTGGCTGATGACGGGATGGACGCCTGACGTGTCCGAGCGCGAGATCATCATCGCCATCATCATCCAGGGCGGCGCGATGGGGTTGCTGTTCACTCCCATCCAGGTGCTCGCCTTCGTCACGCTGGCGCCGTCGCTGCGGACCGAAGGTGCGGCGCTGTTCAGCCTGCTGCGCAACCTGGGCGCAGCGATCGGCGTTTCGGTCGCCACGACTGTGGTGGCACGCAATGCGCAGGCGCTGCACGAGATGATCGGAGCCTCGGTGTCGCCGTTCAATCGCGCCTTGCAGGCAGCCGATCCGATGCATCATTGGCTCAACCCGGCCACCGGGCACGGCGCGGCGCTCCTGGATCGGATCATCAACGAACAGGCGCAGATCGTCGCCTATGCCGATGTCTACCTGCTGCTGATCCTGACGACGCTGCCCGCGTGGCTGCTGCTGTTCATGATGCGGCTGCCCCGCAAGGCGCCGGTCGCGGCCTGAGCCTCAGCACACCGGCACGAACGCCGCTGCCCTGGCGCACACGTGCTCTTTCAGCTGCGGCAGTTTGGGCGAGGGCGGCAGTTCCGGCCGCTGATGGTACCAGCCGATCTGCACCATATCGCGGATCAGCAGGAACATCGGCAGCAGAGCCAGGTCCTGCTCAGAGATCGCGCGCACCGAACGGTAGCCTGCGATGCACGCATCGCGAAACGCGACGAAATGCGCACTGCGCTGATAGCCGACGAGTGCGACGGCGAGGTCGTATTGGTGCCAGCCGAAGCCGGTGTCGTCGAAGTCGATGACTGCTGCGTGCATGCCGCTGATCAGCACGTTGCGCGGATGCAGATCGGCGTGGATGAGGCTGAATGTCCGCTGCTGCCGGCCATAGCGGACCAGCGCGGCGTGCAGCGAATCGCGCGTGGCCAGGAGCAGGTCGCGCTCGGCGCGTGAGAATATGGGATGGTCCCAGAACGGCCCCCAGAATGGCGCCGGTCCCAGCAACCCGTCTGCATCCAATGCGTGCCGTTTGAACCCAGGTGGCGGAATCCAGGCGACCGCATGGTCATGCATCGCAGCCATGATCGTGCCAAGCCGAGCGAAGTGTCGGGCGTTCACCGTGGTATCGGTTTCGCGTGCCACAACGTCCGCCATCAGTTCGCCGTCCACCCAGCGGGCCAGGCCGGCCCAGCGCCGCTCTCCCGTGGCCGGAACCTCGACCTGCGCGAAGTCGTCGCCGTCGAGTGTCATCAGCGGGTCGGGCGCCGCCACACCTGCACGAACCAGGGCATGGGTCCAGAGCCGCTCGGATCTGAGTGCCTCGATATCATGGTACCATGGGCGATGCAGCCGCAGCACCAGCGGTGCCCCGTCCTTTGCGTCGATTGCTTTGAACGTGACGTTCTCGCTCAGGTTGACGAAGCGCAGTTCCGCCGCCACGACGCCGAACGCCACCAGCGCCTGGCGTGCTGCCGGCGCGTACGCCTGTTCCGCCGCTGAAGTCATGCCGCGAGTTCGGCGATCGTCTCGTCCCACGCTGCCAGAAACTCGGTGGCGTTCTCGTGCGAGAAGACCAGCGGCGGCCGGATCTTCACCACGTTGGCGAAGGCGCCGGCATTGCTGGTCAGGAATCTCTTGTCCTTCAGTTGGTTGATCACCCGCTTGGCCAGGTCAACGTCCGGCGATCCATCGGCCGGCTTCACCAGCTCGACGCCGATGAACAGGCCATGGCCGCGCACATCGCCGATCGCGTCGCTCGCGCCCTTGCGCTGGGTCAGCGACGCTTTCAGTGCAGTGCCGACCGAGGCGACGTTGGCGCGAAGATCCCGGTCTTCGATCTCGTCCAGTACCGCCATGCCGACCGCCGCCTGCAGCGGTGAAGAGGCAAAGGTGTTGAAGTAGCGTGTTTTCGCTCGGAAGGTCTCAACCAGCGCGCGGCTCGCTGCCGTCGCGGCGAGCGGCAGGCCGGCCCCCATGGGCTTGCCGGTGACCACGATGTCCGGCGTGAAGCCGGTCACCTCGTAACCCCACCAATTCCCGGTCCGCGCGTAGCCCGCCTGCACCTCGTCGGCGATGACCAGGCCACCCGCCTCCTTCACCATCGCCGCAGCGCGCGGCATGAAGCCAGCTGGCACATCCGGCAGCCCCTCGTTGGCGAAGATCGAGCAGATGATCAGTGCCGCCACGCCCTCGCCGCTTTCCTCCAGTTGTGCGATAGCCTCGCGCAGTTCCCCGAGATACGCATCGCACAGATCGGCTTCGCTCAGGTTGGGGGTGATCGGTCGGTATTTCTCCGGGAAAGGAATGCCGCGCACCGTGGGGTTCCTGGCTGACTGCTGCGTCAGGCGTGTCAGCGATCCAACCAGTTCGCTGTTGCCGTGATAGGTCGCGTTGGTACAGACGATGCCACGCTTTCCCGTGGCGAAGCGGGCCATGCGCAGCGCCACCTCATTGGCTTCGGTGCCACTGCAGCTCAGGATGACGCTTTCGATCTGGTCGCCGTGCAGCGCCGCCAGGCGCTCGCAGAATTCGACGACGCCTTCATGCAGATACCGGCTGTGGACGTTCAGCGTGGCCTGCTGGCGCACCATCGCTTCGACGACGTGCGGGTTGGCGTGCCCGACACAGGGCACATTGTTGTACATGTCGACATAGCGGCGACCGTCCGCATC
>DASSRN010000064.1:0-6723 GCA_035701785.1 Acetobacteraceae bacterium
CGGCGCGAACGCCGGCGTCGCCGTGCCGATCGGCTCCAACCCGGCAAGCCCAATCTCCGGCTCGGCCACGCTGACCGACGCGCAGATGAAGGACCTCGAGGCCGGCAAGTGGTATGCAAATGTCCATACCGAGGCAAACAAGGGCGGCGAGATCCGCGGTCAGCTGATGCGGGTGAAGTAACCCCTCCGGTCAGCTCTTCGCGATCCGCGCGTAGTTGGTGTAGTCGGGCATCAGCCCCAGTTCGATGCCCGTCACACCCTTGCGCGTTGTCCAAACCTCCGCGCTCTGCAGCAGGAACACGAATGGCGAACGCTCCATCGATTCGCGCTGCATCTTCGCGTAGATCTCCAGCCGCTTCTCCGGATCGAGCTCCTTCACCGCGCTATCCACGGCCGCGTTCAGCTCCTTGTCGAAGAAGTGGCAGCGCCAGGCCGGCAGCTTCAGCTTCGCGCTGTCCGAATCGTCAGGGTTGGAGTTGAACGCCTGCGCATTAGAGTTCGGATCGAGGTAGTCGGGGAACCAGATCATCAGCGTCATCTGATGCTGCCGCGCCCGCATCTTCGTGGTGACCTGCTTGGTCTCACCGGCCAGCAGCTGTGCCCGGATGCCCACTGCCGCGAGATCGTGCTGAACCGCCGCGGCGATCTCGGCGTACGGCGAATGCGAATAGTAGTCCAGCACGATGTCAAACCCGTCCGGATAGCCGCCCGCCGCGAGCAGCGCCTTGGCTTTCGCGATGTCCTTCTTGAACGGCCGGTCGGGGATCGAGCCAGGCGAGCCCTTTGGCAGGAACGTCTGCCAGACGCCCCACACATTCGGCGTGATGTTATCGGCGATCGCGTCGTAGTCGATCGCCCATTTGATGGCCTGCCGCACCTCGATCTTCTGGAACTGCGGCAGCGAACCGTTCAGCCCCAGATACAGTGAATTCAGCTGGTCGATCTTGCTGATGCCGAAGTTCGGATCCTTGACGATACCCTTCAGCTGATCGGCGTTCAGGTTGCCGGCGATGTCGGCATCGCCCTTCTGCAACAGCAGCAACTGCGAAGCCGGTTCGCCGACATGGCGCACCACGACGCGCGGCAGCCGCGGCTTGGTCGCGGCGTTCGGGTTCGCTTCCATGATGATGTGATCGCTGGCCTGCCACTCCACCAGGCGATAGCTGCCCGCGCCGGCACTGTGCGTCTTCAGCCAGGCGTTGCCCAGGTCATTGCCCGCCTGGTTCGCCAGCACGCGTGACTTCTCCACCACGCAGCCCACCGTCGCGGACAGGCAGTACAGCACGAAGGTCGGCGCCTGAAGCTCCGGCAGCTTCAGCTCCAGCGTGTGGTCGCCCGTCGCGTGGATCAGCTTCTCGACGTTGTCGGAATTCCAGCCGAACTGGGTGAAGATGAACCCCGGCGTCTTGTTCAGCTTCACCACGCGATGGAAGCTGAATGCCGCATCCTCGGCCGTCAGCTCGTTGCCGCTGTCGAACTTCACGCCGCGCTTGATCTGGAACGTGAAGGTGAGGCCGTCCTTGCTGATCTCCCATGATTCCGCCAGATCGCCGATCAGCTTGTTGGCGTCTGCCGGGTCGGGGATGATCAGCTTGCGGTAGATGTTGCCGCAAGCCTCGTTGTTCACGGTTTCATAGGATTCGGCGGGATCGAAGGCCCCGACAATACTGTCGATCGCCCTCGCCATCACCAGGATGTTGGCCGGCGTTGCTGCCTGCGCACGCGGCGCGACGTACGACGCCGCAACGCCGGCCGCTGTTGTGACAATCATGTGACGCCGGCTCAGCATTCTCGATCCCCCTGTTTTCGCGTGCGCCAATCCTGTGCCGGTGATTACGCCTTGTCCAACCAGAAGATGTCCTCGCGCACCACGTCGTAGATGCCGAAATAGTCGTAAGGGTTGTAGCCCTTCAGATAGGTCCACCAGACGTCGTTGATCTGTTCCCAGCACAGCGGCAGCAATGGCGGGTCCTGTTCAAGAATGTCCTCGGTCTGCCGGATCAGCGCCTGGCGCTTGCCAACGTCGAACTCCGCATCGATCTGCTCCATCAGCGCGTCAAACTTCGGGTTGCTCCAGAACGAGTAGTTCTGCGGCCCACCAGTGCGGTACCAGGCGTTGAAGTAATCCGACGGATCCAGCAGCGTCGAGACGATCGCCCCGATCGCCAGATCGAAGTGTCCATTCGCGGCATCGTCGAACCACACCGATTCCACCACGGTGCGCAGATTGCACTGCACGTCGATGTTCTGCTGCAGCATGGCCTGGATCGCCTGCGCCCACAGCTTGAACGACGAGATGTCGCGCACCATGAAGTCCAGGCCCTTGATGCCGTTGGCGTAGCCAGCGGCGGCCATCAGTGCCTTGGCCTCGCGGATCGCCGCGGTCGGGTCCTCCTGGTAGCCGACGCGCTTGAACAGCTGATCGGTCGGTGTGGCGAACTCCGAGAACGGATACATGAAGCCGCCGACCCGCATCGGCGCCACATCCTTTGTCACGTCCACCAGCACGTGCCGGTCGAGCGCCAGATGGAATGCACGGCGCACCCGGGGATCGTCGAACGGCTTCTTCTTGTCGTTGGTCCAGGTACCCTGGATCACGCTCTGGTTGAACGCCGTGGTCGCCATCCCTGCCGTCGACTTCGCTTTGCGCGCAGTCACCGGATCGACGATGCGCGCGTAGTCCACCCGGTTGGACAGGATTGCAGCGCCGAGTTCGGGCGAGAACGGCAGCAGGTTGTAGAACTCGATGCCGTCGAGATACGGCAGGCCCGCATTCCAGTAGTCCTTGTTCTTCTCCATCACCCAGACTTCGTTCTCGACCCGGCGTGCGCTCTTGAACGGGCCGGTGCCTGGGATGTTCGACACCTTGCGCAGGTTGTAGCCGTTATCCTCCAGCGTCTGCTTGCGCACGATGCCGTTCCAGCCGCTGGCGATCGCCGGCATCACGAAGCTGGCCGGACGTGGTGCCGCGAGCTTGAACTGCACAGTGTAGGCATCCGGTGCAGCGATCTCCTCGACCGCCTTGAACAGGATGCTGCGCGAGATGCTGACGCCGGCGGGCGGCTTGGCGATGCGATCGAACGTCGCCTTCACGTCAGCCGAGGTCAGTTCGGCGCCATCGTGGAACTTCACGCCCTTGCGCAGGAAGAAGGTATAGGTCTTGCCGTCCTTGGCGATCTCCCAGCTGTGCGCGAGGTCCGGGATGATCGTCTTGCCGCTGTCGCGCGGATCATGGCGGATCAGGTTGTCGTACATGCAGCCCTGCGCGCCCAGGCTTCCCACTGTGCCGGACTGATGAAAATCGAAATGCGGCAGGCGGTTGAGGATGCCGACGCGCAGCACGCCACCATGCTTCGGGTTCGGCTCCGGCGCGGCAAGCTTGAACTGCGATCCGTCATAGGCGGCGGGTATCTCCGCCAGCGTATGCGCCGGCCGCAGTCCATACGCCGCAGCCATCGCCGCACTCGCCTGCAGCAGCGCGCGCCGCGTCCACCCGCGTCCGGCGGTCTTCATCTGATTCATTGCTTGTTGCCTCCCTGTGGCGTTGCTTCAGGTCATGTCTTGTCGAGCCAGAACGTGTCCTGCCGGCAGACGTCGTAGGCGCCGAAATAATCGTCCGGCCGCAATCCCTTCACGTAGTCGTACCAGATGTCGTCGATCTTCTCCCACGCCACCGGCAACAGCGGTGGGTCCTGTTCAAAGATCATCTCGGTCTGGCGGATCAGTTCCTGGCGCTTGCCAGGCTCCACCTCTCGGTCGATCTGCTCGATCAGCACGTCGACCTTGTCGTTGCTGTAGTTCGAGTAGTTCTGCGGCCCACCGGTATGGTACCAGGCGTTGAAATAGTCGGACGGGTCCAGCAGCGTGGACACCACCGCGCCGATCGCCAGATCGAAATGGCCGTTGGCGATGTCGTCGAACCACACGGATTCCACCACGTTGCGCAGGTTGCAGGTGATGTTCAGCGTCTCCGCCAGCATCGCCTGGACCGCCTGCGACCACACGCGGTAGCTGGCGAGATCGCGGATCAGGTAATCGAGCCCCTGAATGCCGTTGGCGTGGCCGGCCGCCGCCATCAGCGCCTTCGCCTCCTTCACCGCGGCTGTCGGATCCTCCTGGTAGCCGAGGCGCTTCATCAACTGGTCCTTCGGCGTGGCGAGATCGGAGAACGGATACATGAAGCCGCCGATCTGCATCGGTGCGACGTCCTTGATCGCCTCGATCAGTGTTGGCCGGTCGAGTGCCAGGTGCATCGCACGCCGCACCCGCGGATCATTGAGCGGCGGCTTTTTGGTGTTGGTGTAGGTCGCGTGGATGACGCTCTGGTTGAACGACGAGACCCTCATCCCCTTCGTCGTCTGCGCCTTCTTGAAGGTCACGGGGTCCGTGACCCGGCCATAGTCCACGCGGCCCGACAGAATGCCCGAACCCAGTTCCGGCGAGAACGGCACCAGATTATAGAACTCGATGCCGTCGAGATAAGGCAGACCCTTGTTCCAGTAGTCCTTGTTCTTCTCGACCACCCAGATCTCGTTCTCCACCCGGCGCACCGTCTTGAACGGTCCGGTCCCCGGATACGGCCAGACCTTGCGCAGGTTGTAGTTGTTCTCCTCCAGCGTCTTCTTGCGTACGATCACATTCCAGCCGCTGGCGATCGCCGCCATGATGAACGGCGGCGGCCGTGGCTCGGACAGCTTGAACTCGATCGTGTACTTGTCGGGCGCGTTCACCTCGCTGACCGCGCGGAACAGGATGCTGCGCGGGATACTGACGCCCTGCGGCGGCTTGATGATGCGGTCGAACGTCGCCTTCACATCATCCGACGTCATCTCCGCGCCGTCGTGGAACGGAATGCCCTTGCGCAGATAGAAAGTATATGTCTTGCGGTCTTTGGCGATCTCCCAGCTATGCGCGAGATCGGGGATGACCGCCTTGCCGCCGTCGCGCGGATCGCGCCGGATCAGGTTGTCGAACATGCAGCCCATCGAGCCCAGATTGTTGTAGGTGCCCGACTGGTGCAGGTCGAAATGCGGCACGCGGTTGGTGATGCCCATGCGCAGCACGCCGCCATATTTCGGGTTCGGATCGGGTGCCGCGAGCTGGAATTTGGTTCCGTCGTATTGATCGGGAATGTCGGCCAGCACCGGACGCGGCATCAGCGCATAGCCGGCGGCGGTCGCAATCGCCCCGCTCAGCAAGCCCCGACGCGTCGGGTGCCCAAGCGGCGCCACGGATTTGTTCATTTGGATGTCGTCTCCCTTCAGGCTTTTCAGGACCATTCGCGCCGTGCTGTGATACGCTCGGAACCGGTCCGTTTTGCCAAAGATAACAGCCGGAATTCAGGGAGTCACGTCTTGAGCGAAGTGCAGGCGCCAGTGCGCGACAGACCAGCGGCATCCGGCCCGCCGCTGCTGGAGATCGACAACCTCCATACCCAGTTCGTCACGCCCGCCGGCATCGTGCGCGCGGTCGACGGCGTATCCTACAGCCTGCGCAGTGGCGAGACGCTTGGCGTGGTCGGAGAGTCGGGCTGCGGCAAGAGCGTCACCGCGCTCTCCATCCTGCGGCTGGTATCGAGCCCGCCGGGACGCATCGTCGATGGCGCGATCCGCTTCGAAGGCACCGACCTGCTGAAGCTCACCGAGAGTGAAATGGAGGACATTCGCGGCAACCGCATCTCGATGATCTTCCAGGAGCCGATGACCTCGCTCAATCCGCTGCTCACCGTGGGACGTCAGATCAGCGAGGCGATTGCGCTGCACCAGGGCGTATCGCGCCGCGACGCGATGGACCGCGCAGTGGAGATGCTGCGCCGCGTGCACATTCCGGAGCCCGAGCAGCGCGCGCATGCCTATCCGCACCAGCTGTCAGGCGGCATGCGCCAGCGCGTGATGATCGCCATGGCGGTGTCGTGCAACCCGAAGGTGCTGATCGCCGACGAACCCACCACCGCGCTGGATGTCACCATCCAGGCGCAGATCCTCGATCTGATGCGCGAACTGCGCGACACGCTGGGCACCGCGATCATCCTGATCACGCATGACATGGGCGTGGTCGCCGAGAACGCCGACCGCGTGGTGGTGATGTATGCCGGCCGCAAGGTGGAAGAGGCGCCGGTCGACGACCTGTTCGAGCGTCCGGCGCATCCCTACACGCGCGGGCTGCTCGGTTCGATCCCCAGCCTGGACCTTGCGGCGCGCACTGTGCCGGTTCGCGCGCGGCTGAACGAGATCAAGGGCATGGTGCCGTCGCTGTTCAACCTGCCGCAGGGCTGCAGCTTCGCGCCGCGCTGTGCGCTCGCAACCGATCAGTGCCGCGTTGCCGCGCCGAAGCTGGAACCACATCGAGCCGGTCATTCGGTCGCCTGCTGGCACGCGGGGCAAGTGCTGTGAGCAACACGCCGCTGCTCGAGGTCGAAAACCTGAAGAAGCACTTCCCGGTCTACACGGGCGTCTTCTCGCGCGTGTCTGGCCATGTCTACGCGGTGGACGGCGTGTCGCTGCACATCAACCGTGGCGAGACGCTCGGCCTCGTCGGCGAAAGCGGCTGCGGCAAATCCACCGTCGGGCGCACGCTGCTGAAGCTGCTCGAGCCGACCGACGGTCGGATCCGGGTGAACGGCACCGACATCACCGATCTCGATACCCAGCAGATGTTCCCCTACCGGGAGCAGATGCAGATGATCTACCAGGACCCATACGCGTCACTGAACCCGCGCATGTC
>DASSRN010000065.1:0-6213 GCA_035701785.1 Acetobacteraceae bacterium
TGTTGCGGCCGGAGCCGGTGATCAGCGCAACCTTCCCCTCGAGTTTTGCCATCGATTGCTCCTCCGCGACCGTAGGACTGAAACGTGACGTGAGCGTGGCACCAGAAGGCACGCACGCCAATACCGGACAGTCCTTCGCCGTGACCGGATTTTGACAAGGAGCTCAGGTGCATCCTGGCGGGTTTGGCAGTAGTGACACGATGAAAACGGCTAGTGGGGGGCAGCGCAGGTATGGACGCGACAGTATCTCTGGCCAACCCCATCGAAGAAAGCGAGAGCCGGCGCCTGGGCCTGCCTGTGCTGTGCCTGCTCGCGCTGGCTGTCGGGGTCATCACGGGAATTGGTGCAGTCGCGTTCCGAGATCTGATCGGCCTGGTCCACAACGTGCTGTTCCTTGGCGATTTCTCCTTTTTCTACGATGCCAGCCGGTTCACTCCACCCAGTCCATGGGGCGCCTTTGTCATTCTCGTGCCGGTCATCGGCGGACTGGGCGTCACCTTCATCGTCAACAACTTCGCGCCAGAGGCCCGCGGCCACGGCGTGCCGGAGGTGATGGACGCGATCTACTATCACCGTGGCGTCATCCGTCCCATTGTCGCGGCGGCGAAGTCGCTTGCCTCGGCGCTGGCCATCGGCAGCGGTGCGGCCGTCGGCCGCGAGGGCCCGATCATCCAGATCGGGTCGGCGCTTGGCTCCACACTGGGTCAGACGATCCGCATGGCGGTCGGTCAGCGGATCATCCTGGTGGCTGCGGGTGCCGGCGCTGGCATTGCTGCAACCTTCAACACGCCGATCGGCGGTGTGCTGTTCGCCACCGAGCTGATGCTGCCAGAGATCAGCGTGAACACCTTTCTTCCGGTGGCGATCGCCACCGGAACGGCGACGTTCGTTGGCCGGCTGTTCTTTGGCATACAGCCGGCGTTCGTGGTGCCGCAGAATCTCGGAGCGTTGCCCGCGGAAGCAAGCAGCGCCGCGCTGCTCGTGCTCTACGCACTACTCGGCGCAGTGATGGGCGTGGCGGCGACCGCTTTCATCAGGGCGCTGCACTGGCTCGAGGACCTGTTCGAGCTCGTGCCGTGGAATTACCTGCGCCATGCCCTGGGCATGCTGCTGGTGGGCGCACTGATGTATGGACTGCTGCGCTGGGCCGGGCACTACTATGTCGAGGGCGTCGGCTACGCGACGATCCAGGCTACCCTGATGAACCAGATCGATGCCGGCGGGTTCTTATGCCTGCTGTTCATCTGCAAGCTTCTGGCGACGACAGTGAGCCTGGGGTCTGGTTCCTCAGGTGGCATCTTTTCGCCCTCGCTGTTCATGGGCGCCACTCTGGGAGCAGGGTTCGCCGCACTGGTATCGGCGATAGCGCCCGGCATGCCGATCAGCGCGCCTGCGTTCGCCATGGTGGGCATGGGGGCAATGGTCGGCAGCGGCACCGGCGCTGCCATGACCGCCGTCGCCATGGTGTTCGAGATGACGCGTGACTACGACATCGTGCTGCCGATGATCCTGGCGGTGGCAGTTGCTCTCGGCGTGCGGCGCACGTTGTCGCGCGAGAACATCTACACCGCAAAACTGGTCGGGCGCGGCCACCCGATCCCGAAGGCGCTGCATGCCAACATGTTCCTGGTCCAGTCGGCGCGCGACGCCATGGAGCAGGACATGCTGCTGCTCGACGAGAACACCCCGTTCGAGGAGTTCCTGCGGCAGGCTCCCGCCGCCGGCGGGCTGCGCCATGTCGTGGTCACCCGCAACAGTGCCATTGTGGGCGTGATACGCGTCAACACCGACCTTCGCCGCACTGTCAGCGCCGCCGGCAATAATGTGCGGATGGGCGACATCGCCCAGCGCAATTTCACCATCGTGCGGGAAGATGCGGTGATGTTCGACGTGATCGCGCGGCTGTCGCGCAAGCGTGCGGTAATGGCGATCGTGGCCCCCCGCCGCGGGCGGCCGCGCGCGGACAACATCCTGGGCGTGATCAGCAAGGAACACATCGCCGATGCCGTCGCGCAGAGCGTGCGGATCTACCCGCGCTGACGGTCCACGCCGCGCAGTTCGCCATTCCGCACGCTGGTGATCGCGTTGTTCAGGATCTGCACGATCGCCTCGTCCGCAACACTGCGTGCCAGCAGCGCCATGGCGCCGCCCAGCAGCGCCGAGGCGATCGACAGTGCATTGATGTTCTGGCCGACCATGTATTCGATCGCCTTGTCCACCACGGCACCCGCGTGGCCCAGATCTTCCGGCGGGTTCTCGTCGATCGTCATCTGCGTCTCCTCAATCGGCTATTTCCGGTTCCGGCTCCGCTTCCTGCTCTGCCTGCAGTGCCCACATCCGTGCATACAGCCCACCGCGCGCCAGCAGCGCCGCATGGCGCCCCCTCTCGGCCACGCGGCCATCTTGCAGCACGATGATCTCGTCGGCATCCACGACGGTGGACAGCCGATGCGCGATCACCAGCGTGGTGCGGTCGCGCGCCACCGCGCGCAGCGCCGCCTGGATCTCCTGCTCGGTCCGGGTATCCAGCGCACTCGTCGCCTCGTCCAGGATCAGGATGCGCGGGTCCTTCAGGATGGTGCGCGCGATCGCCACGCGCTGCTTCTCGCCGCCCGATAGCTTCAGTCCGCGCTCGCCGACCCGCGTGTCGTAGCCGTCGGGCAACGACATGACGAAGTCGTGCACCTGCGCCAGACGCGCGGCGTGCTCGATCTCGTCCTGCGTCGCACCGACGCGGCCATAGGCGATGTTGTAGCGGATCGTGTCGTTGAACAGCACGGTGTCCTGCGGCACCACGCCGATCGCCGCGCGCAGGCTGTCCTGCGTCACGTCGCGAATGTCGCGTCCGTCGATGCAGACGCGCCCCTCGGTCACGTCGTAGAAGCGGAACAGCAGCCGGCTGATGGTGGACTTGCCGGCGCCGGTAGGTCCGACGATCGCCAGCTTGCGGCCAGCGGGAATGGTGAAGTCGACGCCCTTCAGGATCGGGCGGTCCGGCCGATAGCCGAACTGCACGTCCTCGAACCGTACTTCGCCGGCCGCGCCGTGCGCCGGCAGGACCGCCGCGTCGGGGGCATCGTCGATGTCACGGTGCACCTCGAGTAGGCGGAACATCTGCTCCATGTCCACCAGGCCCTGCTTGATCGTCATGTAGACCATGCCGAGGAAGCCGAGTGGCTGGTAGAGCTGCATCAGGTAGGTGTTCACCACGACGAACTGGCCGACCGTCATCCCACCGTCGCGCACCTCGCGCGTCGCCAGCAGCATGATCAGCGTGAGCCCGCCGGCGATAATGAACGCCTGGCCGATGTTCAGCATGTTCAGCGATACCTGCACGCGCACCGCGGCACGCTCGTAGCGCGCCAGCGCGCCGTCGTAGCGTGCTGCCTCATGCACCTCGTTGCCAAAATACTTCACCGTCTCGTAGTTCAGCAGGCTGTCGAGTGCCTTGGTGCTGGCGTCGTTGTCGCGATCGTTCATCGTGCGGCGGATGCGCGCGCGCCAGCCGGCGAAGCTCATGGTGAAACAGGCATAGATCACCACCGCGCTGAAGGTGATCGCCGCGAAGCGCCAATCGAACAGGTGCCAGATGATCGCGGTGACCAGCAGCAGTTCGAGCGCCGTCGGCACCACGTTGAACACCGCGAGCCGCAGCACCGACTGGATGCCCTGCGACCCGCGGTCGATCGCGCGCGCCAGCGCACCGGTCTGCCGGTCGAGATGGAAGCGCAGGCTGAGCGCGTGCAGGTGCTCGAACGTGCGCCGCGCGGCGTTGCGCACCGCGCGCTGCTGCACTTTGGCGAACAGCGCATCGCGCAGTTCGCCAAATGCCGCCGAGGCGACGCGCAGCACGCCGTAGCCGACCACGAGGCCGAGTGGGATGGCGAGCAGTGCGCTGCCGTCCTTCGGTGCCAGCGCATCGACGATACGGCCGTAGACCACCGGCACGTAGACGGTGGCGAGCTTGGCCAGCAGCAGCAGTCCCATCGCCAGCACGACGCGTGCCCTGGCGCCGGGATCGCCTTCCGGCCACAGATAGGGCAGCAGCGAGCGCACTGTCGCCATGCCGGACTGGCGGGAACGTGTCAGACTGAGCGATACCACCTCGGCACGGGAACTGCGTCGCATCCACGCCATTTGGCATTTGCGCAGGAGGTTTGAAAGGCGAGACGATGGACGACCGCTTCCAGCGCCATGTTCGCGACTGCAACAACGCGGTGCTGCCGGGCGACCGCTTGCCGTTCCGCATCGGCACGTCGCAGGTCGGCTGGGTGAAGCCGGACCTCGCCAGGCGGCTGTCCGCGTTCCCGCAGGTCTCGGTTGGGCCCGATGGAGTCACCCTGGCGGACGGAGCGGCGCTGCCCGAAATCTCCCGCGCCTTGTCCGAGGCGGGATGTTATCGCTGGCGCCGTGAGGCGTTCGACATCCGTTCCGAACCGGACGGGCCGGTCCTGGCCCAGTTGGACCGAGGCGCGCTGCCGAGTTTCGGCGTGCTGGCCGTCGGCGTTCACGTCAACGGCCTCGTCCGCCGGCCCGATGGGCTGCACGTCTGGGTCGCCCGTCGGGCTGCGGACAAGCAGCTGGACCCCTCGAAGCTGGATCACATCGTTGCGGGCGGCGTCCCTGCCGGCCTCACGCCGACCGAAACCCTGGTGAAGGAGGCTGAGGAAGAGGCTGCGATCCCGGCTGAGCTGGCGCGCCAGGCGGTGGCCGTAGCGCAGTTCGGCTACGCGATGGAGCGGCCCGAGGGGCTGCGCCGTGACCTGCTGCACTGCTACGACCTGGACTTGCCGGAGAGCTTCGTGCCGCACGCCGCAGATGGCGAGGTGGAGGCATTCGAACTCTGGCCGATCGCCCGCGCCGTTCAGACGGTCCGCGACACCGACGACTTCAAGTTCAACGTCAACCTGGTGCTGATCGACCTGTTCCAGCGCCTGGGGCTGATCTGATCAGCACTTGTGCGGCAGCGGCGTGACTTCGGTCATCTTGGCGTCCATCACGAAGTCGCCGAAATCCATCTGGAGGTTGTCCGCGACGCCATTCTCCCAGTAGCGCATCCCGACCTGATAGGTCGGCACTTCGCCCTTCGACTCATGGTCGAAGAACGCCAGGCGCACGCGAGTCGAGGGCAGGCTGGACAGGAAGGGATACTTGTTCGGCTCCGGCTTCTTCCAGTCCAGCACCACCACCGAACTGTCCTCGGCGCCCGAATCGTCGGTGCCGTCGAACAGCGGCAGCGCGAGGAAGCGCTTCCCGGACTGCGCTCCGGCGATGATCGCCGAGGTATGCGCCATCGGGAACAGCGTGCCGGGCGGCAATTGCTTCGTGGTGTCCTCGGGCACCGTATAGTGCGCCTCGCCGGGTCCGCCGGTCTTCTCCAGCTTTGCGTCACCGTCGGTCTGGCTGGTCACCGCATTGTCGGTGGTCTGCTTCATATGGAACCGGAACTTCAGCCCGTCCTTGGCTTCCCACGTCGCGTAGTCGGACACCATCTGGATGTCCTGCCCGTCGCTGTTGGTAAGCGTCATGGACAGGCGCTGGCGCACCGCCCAGCCATCGCAGGCATCGATCACCTCGTAGCCCATGGTGCCGCGCGCGGCGATGATGTCGCTGCCGCGGCTGCTGCTGAGAGTCAGTGTGTAGATCGCGCGATGCGCGGCCGACGCCGTGTTGAGCCCTGCCGCATCGGCGGTCGGAACCGTGGCGACGGCACACAGGACCAGGACGGCTGCCGGCAGGGCAGTGAGGCGCATGCAGGGACTCCGGTGCGGTCAGGGCAACATAGGGAGGCGGCCGGCGCTCCGCCAGCGCCGCGACAGACAGGCTAGGTGGCGCGCGCCTTGGGCGGCAGGTCGAGCCGCAGGTGCAGTTCTTTCAGCCGGGCCGACGGCACCTCGGCCGGAGCGCCCATCATCAGGTCCTCGCCCTGCTGGTTGAGCGGGAACAGGATCACCTCGCGTATGTTCGGTTCGTCCGCCAGCAGCATCACGATCCGGTCGATGCCGGGTGCGGCGCCACCGTGCGGCGGCGCGCCGTAGCGGAACGCGTTCAGCATGCCGCCGAACCGTTTCTCCACCTCGTCCGGCGGATGGCCCGCGATCTCGAACGCGCGGACCATGATGTCCGGGCGGTGGTTGCGGATCGCCCCCGAACACAGCTCCGCACCGTTACATACGATATCGTATTGGAACGCCTTGATGGTCAGCGGGTCCT
>DASSRN010000066.1:0-6061 GCA_035701785.1 Acetobacteraceae bacterium
CGAACCCTGGGGCTGCCGTCGTCGCCGGCAACACCGAGGTCTCCCAGGCCACCTGCAATGCGATATTCGGCGCATTGGGGGTCATTGCCTGCTCGCAGGCGACGATGAACAACTTCCTGTTCGGCGACGCGCACCGGCAGTACTACGAGACCATCTGCGGCGGCACCGGCGCGGGCCCGGGGTTCAATGGCACTTCGGCCATACACTCGCACATGACCAACACGCGGATGACTGACCCCGAGGTGCTGGAGCTGCGATATCCGGTCCGGCTGGAGCGGTTCGCGATCCGTCGCGGCTCGGGCGGCGAGGGCAGGTGGCAGGGCGGCGATGGGTCTATCCGCCGCATTCGCTTCCTCGAGCCGATGACCGCGGTGATCGTGTCCTCGCGTCGCAACGTCGCGCCATTCGGGCTGGATGGTGGTGAGGACGGTGCCGTCGGGCGGCAGTGGGTAGAGCGTGCCGACGGCCGGCACGAGACGCTCACCGGCACCGATAGCGCCGAGTGTGGTCCCGGGGACGTGTTCGTGATCGAAACGCCGGGTGGCGGCGGCTACGGGGAAGGCGCGTGACGTGAAGCGTCGCGGCGCCGCGCTGGCCGGGTTCGCCGGGTTCGCCGCTCTGTTGCTGCTCGCCGCCTGGCAGGCGCCGTGCTGGCTCGACTGGACCCACTACCGCGGCGCCATCGAGGCATTCGCGACGGCCACACTCGGCCAACCGGTGACGATCCGTGGGCCGATCGCGCTGGTGCTGCTGCCGCAGCCGGTGCTGACCGCCTCGCAGGTCGATGTGGCCGCGCTGGTGCCCGCGGACCTGTCGTTCCATGCTGAAGCGCTGCGGCTGCGCGTCGCGCTGCTGCCGCTGCTCGGCGGCCGGGTGGACGCGCGCGAACTGGTGCTGCGCGGTCCGGACCTGCGGATTCCATGGGGCGAGCCGGGACAGCTGCCGCTGCGCACATCAGCCTCGCTGACGTCGTTCGCGGCGCGGATCGAAGATGGGCGGCTGACGATCGGTCAGCTTGCGCTGACCGCGGTCGACGCGACCCTGACGGGTCTCGACACCGGTGCGCTGGCCGCATCGGGGCAAGTGCAATTCGATGGGCTCGGCTGGCGTTTCGCCACGCGGCTGACCTCCGCCGGGGGCGATGGCGCCGCTGGACTGGATGTGACGCTCGAAGGCCAGGGTGCGGCGAAGGGGCTGCGCGGCAGCTTCACCGGCCAATTGGCGCAGGACGGCACGCTGATTGGCACCGTCGCGGGCAGCGGGCCGGATCTCGCGCGCGTGCTGCCGGCGCCACCAGTGGCGTTCCGCGCCGAGGGCCGACTGACCGCGAGCCACGGTATCGTCGCGGCGCACGATCTGGCGCTCGATGTCGGTGGTGCGCCGGCGCGTGGTGCGCTGACCCTGCGAACAGCGCCAGCACCGAGGCTCGACATCGCACTGACCGCGGCGCGGCTGGATCTCGACCATTGGCTGCCAGCGTTGGCGGGGGCACGGATAGGGATCGGCGGCGTCGACATGCCCATCGGCTTCGACGTCAGCGCCGAAGCGGCGCAACTGGGCGGCGGGACGCTGGAGCGGGTACGTGCAAGCTTCGATCTGGGCACCCGCGACGTACGGGTCCGTGAGGCGCGCGCGGTGCTGCCAGGCAACGGCTCGTTCCGCATAAGCGGGCGCTTCGAGCGTGATGGCCCGCGCTTCGAGGGTGACGCGCTGCTGGATGCGCCGGTCCTGCGCAGCACGCTGGGTTGGATGGAGGCGGCGGCGCTGCTGCCAGTGGGATGGCTGGCCCGGCTGCCGGATGGCGTCGCGCAGCGCGCCGAGCTTTCCGCGCACGTGCGGGTGGACGCAGGCGAGATCGCGCTGCGGCGGCTTGCCGGCACGCTGGACGATGCGCCGCTTTCGGGCGTGGTCAGCCTGAAGCGGGGCGAACCGCCGGTGCTGACGGTGGATCTGACGCTCGACCGGCTGGCGCTCGACCCGTTCCTGCCCGCCCCTGCCGACTTCGCATGGCCGCCGCGAGCAGGCCTTGGCCTCGACGCAGAGCTGCTGCTCAACGTCCGGCAGGCGACTCTCACCGGCAAGCGGGTGGACTGGCTGTCGGCGGATGCCGGGATCGAGGCCGGCAATGTCCGGCTCCGCCGGCTGGAGGGCGCCGTCCTGGGCGCGCGCGTCATGGCATCCGGCTCTCTGGCCAGTGACGGCGCGCTGAGTGGGGGTCAGGTCAGCGTCGCCACCGAAGACGCAGCGCGTCTGCTGGACCTGTTCCCCGGAAGCTGGCGAGTCGCGCCGGGGCTGTGGCACGGGCCGGCGACGCTGAACGCGACGTTCGCCGGGCCACCGGGCGCGCTGTCAGGGGAAGCACAGCTGGCGCTCGCGGACGGTCACCTGGAGGTTTCGCCGACAATCGATCTGCCGGCCGGCACCTGGCGTGCAGCGGTTGCACTGCGCCATCCCGGCGCGCGTCGGCTGATCGGAGCGGCCGGGCTGCTGAAGCAGGAGGGGCTGCGTAGTGTGCCCGGTTGGATCGGCGACGGTTCGCTGTCACTGGTGGCGCATGCATCCGGCGGCCAGGGTCGGATCGCCGTCGACACGTTTGATCTGTCCGCGGCAAGCCTGCGCGCGAGTGGCAGTGTGGGCATCGACCTGCGGCGCGACACTCCGCGGCTGACCGGCCAGGTCGGCCTTGACGCGGTCACGGTGCCATTGCCGGATGGTGGTTCGAACGCGCCTTTGCCGCTCGGGCTGCTGCACGGATGGGAAGGCGACCTGCAGCTCAGCGCCGAGCAGATCGCCATCGGCGACGCGCCCGCGCTGCACAGGGCAACGGGCAGGCTGGTCGTATCTGATGGACGGCTGCGGGTGGACGGCCTTTCCGCCCAGCTCGGAGGTGGGAAGCTCAGCGGGAACCTGGGCTTCGATGCTACGGTCGCCCCGCCATCGCTTGTGATCGAGGCGGAGGCAAGCGACTCCACGATCACCGGCCCGCTCGACGACGCACCAGTCGAACTGGAGAGCGGCCGCGCCAATGCCAGCCTCCGGCTGGCGGCGGCGGGATACAGTCCCGCGGCGCTGCTGGCGACCTTGAATGGCCGCGCCACGCTCAGTGTGCGGGATGGGCTCGTGTCGGGCTTCGATCTGTTCCGTCTGAAACAGGCGGTCGAGAAAGCCGAGCCCAACGCGGGGCAGACGGCAGCGGAGGAGGCGCTGCGCTCCGGGGTGACGCCGTTCGACCGGCTGGAACTGGATGCCAGCATCGCGCATGGCGACGCGGTGCTGGACACGGCGACACTCAGCGGGCCCGCGGGCACCGCGCAGGCGACCGGCACTCTTGGCGTTCCCAGTCAGACGCTCGATATGCGAATCGCGCTGCACCCTGCCGTTCCGAGCCCGCCCGAGATCGCGCTGCACCTCGCCGGTCCGATCGGACATCCGAGCCGCACCTCGGAGCTGGCGGAGCTGGCGCGCTGGATGGCCTCGCTGGTGCGCTGACCTGGACAGCCGCCGACGCCGCGCGTAACGCTCGCGGCCGAATGCAATAGGGGCGGTCATGCTGTTCGAATTCGACAAGACGCCGAACGAGAACGTCTACAAGCTGCTGGTTTCCACCGTCGTGCCGCGGCCGATCGCCTGGGTGACAACGCAGGACATCGACGGATCGGTCAACGCCGCGCCGTTCTCGTTCTTCAACGCCGTCTCCGGCAATCCGCCGGTGGTGGCGGTCGGTATCGGCGGACGCGGTCCTGGCGACGTGAAGGACACCGGCGGCAACATCCGACGCACCGGCGAATTCGTGGTGAACCTGGTCAGCAACGCACTGGCCGAACAGATGAACATCACGGCGATCGACTTCGACAAGCAGGTGAACGAACTGGCCGAGGCCGGCCTGCACACCGCCCCTTCATCGCGCGTGAGGCCACCGCGCATCGCCGAGAGCCCGGTCTCCTTCGAGTGCGAGCGACTGGTGGTCGTCGAGGTCGGGGTCGATCGCGCGGTGGTGCTGGGCAAGGTGGTGGCGATCCACGTCGCTGACGAGTTCGTGCTGGACAAGGACCGCTGCTACATCGATACACCGAAGCTGGACCTGATCGGACGCATGCATGGCCGCGGCTGGTATGCGCGCACTACCGACCGGTTCGACATGCCGCGGATAGATGTCGCCGACTGGCCGCCACGCGCCAAGGCAGCTGAGTAGGTACGTTCCGGTTCCAATCTTCGTGATGGGTGCATCGCGGTCCGATGCGGCCGCGTTCCTCCTCCTGGCTACACTCACCAGAGGAGACACCCTATGAAACGCACTTTGCGAGCGGTCGGCTACGCAGCCGTGCTGGCGACGGGCACCGCAGCGATGGCGCTGGCGGCCACCACCAATTCCACGGCGCCGGCGCCGATGACCGGTTCCCCTGCGCCAGGGTCACAGCAGGACATGTCGGCTCGCACCGGCGCGCCCGCCTATAGCTCTGACGCCAACGGCGTCCACAACACCGCGCCGACAGTCGTGACCCCAAACGGCACCGGCAACAGTGAAGGCAACGGCAACAGTTCGTCTGGCGGGGGGACTTCCGGCAGCACGCGCTGAAGCGTGCGGTGGTGATGCGAAGGGCGGTGCCAGGGCGCCGCCCTTTTCGCTACGATCCGTCAGCCTGCAGAATTCCGCCTCTCGGCGTCGCCGCGTGTTCCTTCAGCACCGAATCGGTGCTGGGGTCGATCTCCTTGAGCAGCACGTCGTAGCCCCATAGATCAGCGAGGTGCTGCAGCACGAAGCGGGCGTCGCGCTCTTCCAACAGCACGCGGTTCAGCGCGCGATGATGCAGGATCAGCCGACGGTCGCCAGCCAAGTTGACGTCGACCACCTGAATATCCGGCAGCATCCACGCAATGTCGTATTGCTTCGCCAGCGCACGCTGGATCTTGCGATAGCCGCGTTCGTCGTGGATCGCTTCCACGGTCAGGTTCGGCTCGTTCGCGTCGTCCGCGACATGGAACAGTCCGAACTCACGGATCAGCTTCGGGCTGAGATACTGGAGAATGAAACTCTCGTCGCGGTAGTTCGCCCAGACATCCCGCAGCACGTTCATCGGGTCGCCCTTGCCGGCGATCGCCGGGAACCAGTTCTCGTCCTCGGCCGTAGGCTCGGTGCAGATGCGCTCGATGTCGCGCATCATGGCAAAGCCCAGTGCATAAGGATTTATGCCGGAGTAGCGCGGATCGTCGAAGTCCGGCTGGAAGACGACATTGGTGTGGGAGCGCAGGAACTCCACCATGTTGCCGTCGGTCAGCTGCCCCTTCTCGTGCAGCCGGTTCATGATCCGGTAGTGCGTATAGGTGGCGCAGCCCTCGTTCATCAGCTTGGTCTGCGACTGCGGATAGAAATACTGCGCGATGATCCGAACGATGCGCAGCACCTCGCGCTGCCATGGCTGTAGCCGCGGCGCGGTCTTCTCCATGAAGTAGAGAACGTTCTCCTGCGGCAGCTGCAGCAGCGCCCGCCGGCGTTCCTCGCTCGACCTGTCCTCCTTCTCGGCACCCTTGGTGGGCACGGTGCGCCACAGGTCGTTGAACACCTGCTCCTCATGCAGGCGCCGCTCGCGCGCGCGCCGCTCCTCCGAGCGCAGGTCCGCCACCCGGCGCCGCGGATAGCGATGCACGCCATGGCTCATCAATGCATGGGCCGCATCAAGCAGGCGCTCGACCTGGGCCTCGCCGTAGCGTTCCTCGCACTGCGCGATATAGCTGCGCGCGAATTCCAGGTAGTCGAGGATGCCGTCGGCATCGGTCCACTGCTTGAAGACGTAGTTGTTCTTGAAAAAGTGGTTGTGGCCGAATGCAGCGTGCGCGATCACCAGCGTCTGCATCGTGGCCGTGTTCTCTTCCATGATGTAGCTGATGCATGGATTCGAATTGATCACGATCTCATACGCTAACCCCTGCATACCGGCGCGATACATCGCCTCGTTGCGCGCGAAGTGCTTTCCGAACGACCAGTGCTTGTAGAACAGTGGCATGCCGATCGAGGAGTAGGCATCCAGCATCTGCTCGGTGCCGATGATCTCGATCTGGTTGG
>DASSRN010000067.1:0-15893 GCA_035701785.1 Acetobacteraceae bacterium
CGAAGCCAGCGTAATGCCGTGATAGCCTTTGATCCGACCAATGATCTTCTTCTTATCCGGCCGGCCAACAGCGTTGTTGAAATACCAGACCATCTTGATGGCACTGTCGTTCGCCTCGGAGCCGGAATTGGCAAAGAACACCTTGCTCATCGGCACCGGCGCGCGCTGAATCAGCATCTCGGATAGATCGATCAGCGGCTCGTGCGACTTGGCGGTGAACGCATGATAGAACGGCAGCTTGCGCATCTGCGCCACCGCGGCTTGCACCAGGCGCTCGTTGTCGAAGCCCAGCGAGGCACACCACAGTCCGGCGACGCTCTCGATGTAGTCCTTGCCAGTGTCGTCCCATACCCGCACGCCTTTGCCGCGCGTCACCACCATCGGGCCGGCTTGCTGGTGCGTCTCCAGGTCGGTGTATGGGTGCAGCACGTTGGCGATGTCGCGCGCGGCGGCGGAATTCGCGCCGAAAGGCGGGGGCGGTGCCATGACCTGTCTCCTTGAATGCAGCGCACAGTGTAGGCTGCCATTGGGAGGGCGGAAAGGTACGGGCGCTTGCGGTCGTGCCGATGATCGTATCGCTGGCTGTATCGGCGCGGGCACAGCCGTGCTGCGGCCGATCACGCCATATCGCCATCATCCGGCTGAGCGAGAAAACCAGGCGGCCTGCACCGCGATCCACCGCAGAAGACCCAGGCCGGTCATCGCACTCAGCACCACAACCCGCGAAGGCTTCCCCGGGCGCCGGGGTGCATGTCAGCCGGACGGTGCGGTAGGCGCGCGTCTCACCATACAACCTGCATGAGGAACAAGCCCGCAACCCACATGCTTGCGCTGAGCGCTACACCGAGCAGCACGCCCTTGGCAGGCGATAGCTCCAACACGTCCGTGCCTGCCCCGCGAACATCAGCCTGCTCCGATGGCGCGCGCAATAGCTCGATGAGTGCCCGATTGGTGTATTCGACGCGTCCAGGTCGACGCCTTTCAATCAGAGGCTCGGTCGTCGCTGGCTGCTCTGATCGATCGACCGCGCTGCGGGGTGCTCCGGCGAGCGGTGGCCAAGGCCGCGGATCGATCGAGAGTTCCTCGTACTCTTTGGCCATTTCGGTGAGAGTGGCGTGTGTGCCGACGTTTGCGACCTCACGCGCCAGCAGACGGATGCCCGAGGCTTGCCCCTGGAAGAAAGCTGCTTCTTCGCTGCCCATTGAAATCGTCCGACGTGAAAGACAGCGCTACGTGTCACGATAACGGCCGACATGCATTGATTTACATCACGGAGGCCTCGAGGCGCGCAGGATACGGCCGCTAGGCGGCAGACCTGCGGGCCTCGCGTGGGCGCCAGACCTGCAAGCAGATCTGTTTGGCCTTTGCAATCCCGCCGCCCCCGCTCCGGGCGACAAGTTCCTGGCGCATCAGAATTTCAATGCCGGTACGAGTGAGCCTGACGACGCCCGAGCGCCCCATTTCAGTAAGGACCCGGCATACCGTTTCCTTGGTCAGCCCAAGGTAATCGGCGATGTCCTCGCGCCCCATCGGCAGGTCGACTGATGCAACAGCCGCTGACCCGAGCCGCCGGGCCATCTCCAGTACGAACGACGCCAGTCGTTCCGACGAGGTTCTGCGGCCTAGCAGCACCATTCGCTGATAGGCAGCGTGCAGGTTGGCGATCGTCAATGCTGCAAGATGCTGGGAGATCGCTACATTGCTTTCCGCGAGTGCTGCGACCGCGCTCCGTGGATAGCGTCTGAGCGTCGTCGTGATCACGGCCTCGGCGCCGAACACCTGCCTCTCCGGGTCGTCGAAACCGAAGAAGTCGCCGGGGAGCAAGAACGCATTCACATGCCGCCGACCATCGTCAAGCACTTCGAACCGCCGCACACAGCCAGAGACGACGCGCCAGCAACTATCGGCAGCATCACCTGGCGCGCAAAGCTCCTCATCCCGCAAAACGGTCACAGAGGAGCCGAACTGCTCGAGTGCCTCCAGACCCATCCTCTCTGTTTTGGACGCTATGTCTGGCAGCGTAATGCATTCGGTTATTGGCATCATTCCCCGGCCTACTCTTTGTTTGAGAGCGGCCAAAGCACGGCGCCGCCTTGTAGCGGCCCATCGGCCGCATCCGAGGGTTGTAACAAACACTTTCGTGAGGTCAACCAGTGAAGTTTGACCATGTTTTTCCTGGAAAAAGCCCCATCGTTTTGCCTCTCGAGCTCGGTGCCGTTTGGCAATAGAATCGAAACGCACCGTTCGCTCCAGCAGTCCGATGATCCCTGTGTCAGAAGCCCCTGAATTTCTGCAATTAGCGCTCAGGGCCCGCCATTTGGCGGAGACTGAAGCCGACCAGCGCATGGCGAGTTGCTGGCTCCAGGTGTCGGCCTGTTATCGTACCCTTGCCAACCTAACGCCTTCTTGGTCGGCGGATTCGCCGCGAGCTACTTTGCCCGAAGCCAGCCAGGGCTCTGATCAGGCGCCCGAACCGCGCTTGCGCCAGTAATCCGCCGCCGCCGGGAACACCGGCTCGCAGCGCTGCAGCTCCGGCGCTCCGTCCAGCGTGTCCGCCGCTGCGCGCCAGACTGCATAGTGCGGTGCGGCGCGATGCGCCTCCAGCGCCGCTTCGTCGCGGTAGACCTCGAAGAAGTAGTAGACGTCGCGGTCCCGCTGGTCCTGCAGCACGTTGAAGCGCACGCATCCCGGCTCATCGCGCTCCGACCCGAGCGCATCGGCCTCGATCGCGGTGAGAAAGCGCTGCCGCTGCTCCGGCTTGACCCGGACCTTGACCCACAATGCAAGCATGCGCTCCTCCAGCTTCTTGATGCGTGGCCGACGATATGCCTGCCATCAGCGCAGACGCAAACAACCCGCCCGGCTTTCGCCGGCCGGAAGTTTGCCGATAGACTGCCCAAAACTACGCGCAGGGGGGCAGCACATGCAGGCGGATTTCGTCATCGTCGGCGCCGGATCGGCAGGCTGTGTGCTGGCCAACCGGCTGACCGAAGACCCTGGCACGACGGTGCTGCTGATCGAGGCTGGCGGGCAGGACAGGAACCCGCTCATTCACGTTCCGGCGGGCTTCATGCGGATGCTCGATCATCCGACGCTCACCTGGAAGTACCGCGCTGAACCTGACCCCGGCACCAACGGTCGCGCCATCGTCTATACGCGCGGCCGGGTGATCGGCGGCTCCTCGTCGATCAACGGTATGATCTATATCCGCGGCCAGCCCGAGGACTACGATCACTGGGCGCAACTCGGCAACCGCGGCTGGTCGTGGGACGACTGCCTGCCGTACTTCCGCAAGGCGGAGAGATGGGAAGGCAATGGCAGCGCGGTGCGCGGCAAAGAAGGGCCGCTGTTCACCTCCGCCACGGACCGCCCGGCGATCTGCGCGACAGTGATCGAGGCTGCAAAACAGGTCGGCCTGGAATACCGCGAGGACGTCAACGACCTGCCACCTGGCGCGGGCGACAGTGTCGGATGGTGTCAGCAGACCCGTGGCGGTCGCCGTCGCGCCAGCACCGCGCGCACCTATCTGCGTCCCGCGCTGAAGCGGCCGAACCTTCAGCTGGTCACCGACGCACTGGTGCATCGCGTGCTGTTCGACGGCATGCGCGCCACCGGCATCGAGTTCTCGCGCGGCGGCGTGGTCGAGCGCGCCGACGCCGCGCGCGAGGTGATCCTTTCTGCCGGCGCGGTCGGCTCGCCGCACATCCTGCAACTATCCGGCGTCGGCGATCCCGAGCACCTTGGCACGATCGGCGTGCCCGTCGTGCACGAACTGCGCGGCGTCGGCCGTAACATGCAGGACCACTACGTCGCGCGCGTCACCTACCGGATCGTCGGTGCGCAGACCGCCAACGAGCGGTCGCGCGGCTTGCCGCTGGCAGCCGAAGTGATGCGCTGGCTGGTATCGGGCAAAGGGATGCTGAGCTACAGCCCGTCCATCGTCGCCGCCTCGGTCAGGGTGCTGGAGACGTCGGCCACGCCCGACATGCAATGCACATTCGCGCCGGGCAGCCTGAAGGACGGTCAGATGGGGGAACTGGAAAAAACCCCCGGGCTCAGCGCTGGGGCATGGCAGATGCGGCCGTCATCGCGCGGCTACGTTCTTGCCAAATCCAATCGGCCCGGCGACATGCCGGCGATCAACCCTCGCTATCTGTCAGACGAGACCGATCGTCGCGCCATCGTCGGCGGACTGCGGTTTGCCCGGCGGATCTTCGGCGCACCGGCTTTGCAGCCCTACGTGCGCGACGAGACACTGCCAGGCGCCGCGCTTCAGACCGACGATGAGCTGCTCGACTATGCACGTCGCAACGGCGGCACGTGTTATCACGCCAGCTGCACCTGCCTGATGGGCCAGCATCCGATGAGTGTGGTTGACAACGAGCTTCGCGTGCACGGGCTGGAAGGGCTGCGGGTGATCGATGCTTCGGTGATGCCGGCGGTCACCTCCACCAACACCAACGCGCCGACGATCATGATCGCCGAAAAGGCCGCGGCCATGATCAAGGGCGCGGTGAAACAGGCACTGGCTGCCTAGATGTCGCCATGAGCGAAGCGACCGCGATCGCTCTCCTGCTCGACACACTTGACGCGCTCGAGCGTATCGCGCGCTACCAGCATCCGTCGCGGCTTGAAGCGCTGGTAGCGACGTTGGGCGATCGTGGCACGGCGCTGCGCGAGGCGCTCGATCACGCTCACCTGCCGGAGCCATTGCGTGAACCGGTCGGCCACGCCGCGGAGGCGACGCTGCGCGTCTGCGAAGACCTGCGCGCATCGGTTGGCTCCCCCGACACGGCACGTCGGGCCTATCGCGCGCTCCGCCAGGTCAATCTCGCGCTGGAGTCGCTCTATCCGCTCGCTGCGCTGCTGCCGACTGTGGATCGGTTCTTCCTGTCGTCGGAGGAACGCGCAGTTGGTGCACCGCGCTCCGACGTGCCCACCGGCGTCATCCATTTCGCCAATGAGATACCCCATCGCGGTGGCTTCGCGCTGTACGTGCCGGAGGACTACGACCCCGCACACAGCTATCCGCTGGTCGTGGCCCTGCACGGCGGTTCAGGGCACGGGCGCATGTTCCTATGGAGCTGGCTGCGCGAAGTGCGCGGCCGCTCGGTGATCCTGGCGTCGCCCACTGCGACCGGCAGCACATGGTCATTGATGGAGCCGGATATCGACGGCGCGCATCTCGAAAGCGTGCTGGAGCAGATCGCGCAAAGCTGGCACATCGATCGCACCCATCTGCTGCTGACCGGCATGAGCGACGGCGGCACGTTCACGTTGCTGAGCGGACTCGACGACGGATCGCCGTTCACCCATCTCGCACCGGTCGCTGCGAGCTTCCATCCAATGCTGCTGACCATGGCATCGCCGCAGCGCGTGACCTGCCTGCCGGTCTATCTGATGCATGGCGCGCTCGACTGGATGTTCCCCGTGTCTGTCGCGCGCACCGCGCAGCGTGCGCTGACAGCTGCTGGGGCGAAGGTGACCTACCGCGAGATCGCCGACCTGTCGCACGTGTATCCGCGCGAGGAAGGCAGCGCGATCCTGGATTGGCTGCTGGCCGAGTACTGATCCCGTTATGGCCGGGCTTGGCCCGGCCATCCACGTCTTGGTTGCTCACTTAGCGATCGGCCGCAGCCTTCAGCTCCGGCCAGCCAGCGACGATCCCGGCGTGATCGGCGGCGATCTTGTTTGCCGCCAGCTGGAACGCTGTTGCATTGGCGTTGGCACCGGGCGCGCGCTGCGTCGGCAGCGCGGCCGCGACGACCGGCTGAAGCGTGGGCACCGTCAGTATCTCGCTGCGCGGCGTCGCGCGCGTGATCGCGTCGGACAGCCGTGCCAGCGCCGGCTGACGATTGGCGACCGCCGGCGAATAGAAGCCCTGCCCGAACTTCCCTGCGATGAGCTGCAGGAACGACGTGTGGTCCAGCATGCCACTAAACACCGCGCCGCGCTCGACCAGCGGCGACACCAGCAGCGCTGGCACGCGCACGCCGGTGGTGACGAACACTGGCGTGTTGCCGTGATTGAGCAGCGAGGTCGGGATGTCGAGCGGCGGTACATGGTCGTAGAAGCCGCCGTGCTCGTCGTAGCTGACCACCAGCAGCGTGCGTGCCCAACGCGTCGGATTGCTGATCAGCGCCAGATAAACATCGCGCAGCAGCGCCTGGCCGGGGGCTACGCCGGTCGGCGGATGGTCGTCGTTCGGCTCGATATGCGGGCCGTCGGTGTATTCCGGTTCGATGAAAATCACCGCAGGCATGTTCTGCTCTGTCTGCCAGTCGCGGGCGAAATTGCTGAAGCGACGGAACCGCGGATGTGCGTGCGACACCAGCGCATCGAGCGCGAGCGACGTTGCGATCTCGTCCTGCCAGCGCGGCATCAGCGCGAAGAACGGCAGGAATCCCCCGCTCTGATAGGCGCACCAGCTCACAGCGTGATCGGTCAGCCAGTCGTAGACCAATTGCTGATCCGGCAGGAACAGTGGCGCGTTGTCGGTGATGCTGGTGGCGCCGCTCATCGCCATCAGCCGGTTCGCCTGCGTGCCGGTCGGCAGCGAGGCGAACCAATGATCGCAGACAGTATAGTTGCGCGCCAGGAAATCGAAGATCGGTACAGAAGAAGCAGTGTAGTGGCCCATCACCAGTCGCTCGTCCCTGGGCGGCGGTGTGCGCATGCGATAGCTGTCCACGAAGCCGTCCATCGGGCACGGACCGCCGGGCGTTGTCGGCGTGCCAAGCTGGATCGCAATGGTCGCCTTCTCGTGCGGCGGGTCATCGACCGGTCCGTCGGCAAATTCGAACGGCTCGACGCCGCTGTTGGCATGCTGGCGCAGCCAGGCAGGATCGGCCTGCAATCCTTCCAGTGCCATGCGCGATGGGCCCGGCAGGTTCAGGTAGCCCAGCATGTGGTCGAACGAGCGGTTCTCCATGACAAGAAAGACGATCGTGTCAATCAGATCGAGATTCGACGGCATCGCGGACATCCTTCGCTGCGGGTCAACTTATCGCGAAGGCGATACGGGCCGGTGCTTCACCGGTCGGCTCGCCAGTGGTGCGATGCTGGCAAGTACGCCATCCTTCCCACAAGCGTGCCTTACGACTGCGTGGGACAGAAAAATGGGAGAAACGATCGTGAAGACCATTGGCTTCGCCACTGTCATGGGATTGTCGCTTCTGTCGCTGCTTGGATTATCGACACCGGCCGCAGCGCAGGCCGACTGCAAGTCGGTCGTCGCCGCCTCGCCGTTCGGTCCCGACGACCAGACCGGTGCGACGAATCGGGTGACGCCGCAGGTAACGAAGGCAGCTGCCGCCGAGATCCAGACCGGTGTCATCACGCCGATGGCGTACAACCTGGTCGATGGCGTGCCGCTGTTCGGCACCCGCTTCACCAAGACCATCCTGACCGCGGTCTCCACCATGCCGGGCGCCGAGTATGGCAAGAACAAGCTCAGCTACATGGAGGACACGTACCTAAGCCAGAGCCATGTCGGCACGCATATCGACGGCATGGGCCACATCGGCATCCAGGATTGCTACTACAACCAGACGCCGATGGGAAAATACGTCACGCAGAACTACCTCAAGCGGCTGGGGCTGGAGAACGTCAAGAGCTTCGCCACGCGCGGCGTGATCATCGATGTGGTGAAGGTGTTCCAGGCGGCTGGCAAGCTCAAGCCGAATGCCGCGTGCAAGAACCCGTGTCTCGACGGGGGCACGGTGATCACTGAAGCCGACCTCCAGGCTGGCCTGAAGATGTACAACGTCACGCTGCGCGAGGCGGATGCGGTGTTCATCAATACTGGCTGGGGCGATCTGTTCTTGCAGTACCCAGCGCAGAACGCGACGTATAACGGCGCCGAGCCGGGCATAAGCAAGTCCGCTGCCGCATGGCTCGCATCGCAGAAGGTCATCGTGGTCGGTTCCGACAACTGGGCCGTCGAAGTCATTCCAGGCGAGGACACCACCGAGGCGTTCCCGGTGCACAAGACGCTGCTGACCGACAACGGCATCCACATCATCGAAAACGTGCGCACCGACCTGATCGCGGCGAAGGCCGCACGAGACAATCGCGCGACGTTCTTCCTGTCGCTGACGGTGCCGAAGGCGGTGGGTGCCACCGGCACGTTCGTCAGCCTCGAAGCGATCCAGTAGCGCATGGCGCTGCGGCGCCGTCTGCTTCTTGCCTCGCTGATCGCCGGCGGTCTCAGTCCGGTTCGGGCCGAGACCCGGCGGTTCCGCATTGCGCTCGCCAGTCTCGACGAGACGCCGGGCGCGACGCTGGAAGGGCTTGGCTTCACCGACGCCGACCTGCGGCGCAGCTTCGAGCTCGCAGCGCGCACGCTGCCGGTCGACATGCTGTATTTCGACAATGCCGGCAATCCCGACCGTGCCATCGCCAATGCCGATGCGGCGATCGCCGCGCATGTCGACCTGCTGATCGAATACAACGGCGATGCAGAAGCGAATGCGACGATCGCGCATCGGCTG
Organism: Acetobacteraceae bacterium; assembly: GCA_035701785.1. Taxonomy (GTDB): domain Bacteria; phylum Pseudomonadota; class Alphaproteobacteria; order Acetobacterales; family Acetobacteraceae; genus JAMXLO01. The sequence goes on from DASSRN010000067.1 coordinate 8,493, forward strand.
TCAGCCGCGGGCATTCCTGCGCTGGCACTGATCGATCCGCTGCCTGGCGCGCCGCTCTATGGTCCGGACAATCGCGCAGCGGGACGCATGGCCGGCAGCGCGCTGGCGGACTTCGCGCACGAAACATGGCCCGGCGAACAGGTGCAGGGCGTGCTGATCGGTGATCTTGCCGATCCGGGTGCCGCTGTCACCGAGCGGGTGCAGGGCATCACCGAAGGCATACGGCAATCGCTGTCCACGCTTCAGTTCACCACGCTCGACACCGGCGGCCAATCGGTGCGCGCCGATGCGCTGCTGACCAAACTGCTGCTGACTCAGCGCGGCCAGCGGCTGCTGATCGCCACGCTCGACGATCTTGCTGCGGTGTACGCCAGGAACGCGATCGAGATGCAACGCAGGCAGAGCGATTGCATCATCGTGAGCCAGGGCTGCGACCGCAGCATCCATGGTGGCGCCAGCGAGAAGAAGGAGCTCGATCCCAGCAACCGCGGCAGCGTCGTACTGGGGTCGGTCGCCTACTACATGGATCGCTACGGCTACGACGTGCTGCCGCTCGCGTTGCGCCTGCTGGCAGGCGAGACGCTGCCGCCTCGCACGGTGACGAAGCACGTGCTGGTCACCGCGGCCAACATATTCCGCGAGTATCCGCCGTTCGACATGAACTGATCGGTCATCGTTGCGGCACGGGGCAGCGGCACCAGATTGCGCTGCGTGCATCGTCGCTGTCGGCGACCGTCACGAACGTCAGTGCGTCATTGGGTGCCGATGCGGCGATGGCGTTCAGTGCGAAGCGGCCGATGCGCGTGCCGTTCGCCAGCTTCTCGCCTATAGTGGCGACGCGGTCGACGCTGCCCGCCGTCGCTGTGAAGGCGGCGAGTGGCCCAGGGCCGCCCTCCAGTGCCGCGACGAACGCTATCACGCCTGTCGATGTGGCGGTGGGCCAAGGGCCAAACGCTGCGTAGCGTCCGCCACCTGGCGCCTCTCCGCCTTCGGTCGCGATCACCGCCAGGCCGTCACTTGCAGCCCTGAGCACCGCTTCGCGCGTGCTGCCGTCACCGCCGAGATAGGCGCCGAAGGCGACGCCGTCCTCATCATCGATCGCCACCCTGTCAGAGAAGCGCAGCACCATCGCGCCATCGCCGGTGTGTTCGCCGGCGCCGACCAGCAGGTGCAAGGCACGCGCGCCGGCCACGAAGATGCCGCCGACCACCGGGCCCTTCAGGATCGACGCAGGAAACGCAACCACGCCGGCATTGTTCAGCGCCGGCTCGCCGATCTTGTCCATAGTGCCGCCGATGCGCAGCAGCAGTTCGCCTTCGGCGACCAGTCGCTGCAGCCGCCGTCCGTTCCAGAAATACAGCACGTCCAGCGTGTCGCGTCCGCGCCGCACGGTGGCGACGAATGCCAGTTCGTCGCTGTCGTTGAGTGCCGGCGCGTTGAAGCCGATCAGCACGCCGGCAGGCACGCCGGGCGCATCGTCACCAGCCAGCGCGATGCCCTCAAGCCCCTCGTCGCGTGCGAGGAAGATCCCATCGGTGCCGCGTCCGCCGGCGATCTGCGCATTGAACGCGACGTGGCCCGCGGCGTTCAGCGCCGGCAGCGGCATCTCGCCGAAGCCGGTGATCGTTCCCCCACCCGGCACGGCGTCGCCGAACGCCGCAACCTTCGACAACCGTCCGTCCTTCGCGAGGAAGATGCCTTCGCGTGCAGCGGCCCGCAGCACGGTCGCATGGAACGCCACTTGCCCGCGCGCATTGACCGGTGCGATGACCGGCTGCGAAGGCGCGTCGAACCGATCGATGCTGCCGCCGCCCGGCGCCGCCGTACCCGATCGCACGACGATACGCAGCGGCCCAGCCGGTGCTGCCATCGGAGTGGCTGGCCGAGGCGCCACCGGCACCGCAGGCTGCACCGGCGATACCACAGGCGTCGACGGAGCAACCCACAGCACCGCCGCCCACAGCGCCGCCACGGCAATGCCGGCAATCAGCACGCGCTTCCATGCCGCCGCGAGCAACATCGATCAGTTGTTCAGCATGCCGGCCTTCAGCGTCGCAATGTCGTGGCTCAGCATCTTCAGATACGTGTCGGCCTCGCCACCGGCCGGCGACAGCGTATCGCCGTACAGCGTCCCGCCGATTACAGCCCCAGTCTCTGCTGCGACCCGCTGCATCGTGCGCGGGTCGGTGATGCTGTCGAGGAACAGCGCACGCACGCGTTCAGCGCGGATGCGTTGCGTCAGCTTTGCCAGTTCGGCAGCGGAAGGCTCGCTGTTGTTGGTCCAGCCGTTGATCGTGAGCATGGTGATGCCATAGGCATTGGCCAGATACTGCAGCGAATCGTGCGACGTCAGCAGCCGGCGCCGCGCCGACGGCACAGCCGCCATCTCCTTGTGCGCCCAGTCGTCGAGCGCCTGGATCTGCTTGGTGTACGCCGCGGCGCGCGTCCGGTATTCGCCGGCATTGTCCGGATCGAGCCGCGCCAGCGCTTGGGTGATATTGCGCACGTAGATCACCCCGTTGCGCGGGTCGAGCCACGCATGCTGATCGATCGCCGTCGGTAACTGGCGACCCGAGACCGGGTGCTCTTCCTCGGCCGTCAGCGTCCGCGCCTGGCGGCTGACCACGACCTTGGTGCCCTTGAACGCCGCCTGCCGCAGCAGCGGCTCCAGCCACGGCTCGAATTCTTCATTGAGATCATTGAGGAACACCGCACGTGCCGACGCCACGGCCGCCACGTCACCGGCGTTCGGCTGATACAGTTCGCTATCGCCGCCAGCACCGACGATCGTGGTGATCGCGACATGATCGCCGCCGACATTGGCCAGCATGTCGCCGATGACGCTGAACGTCGCCACCACTGGCATGCGATCCGCGGCATGAGCGTCTGGCGCGGCAAGCAATGCGCCGAGCAGCACAGCGGCGCGCAGTGCCACACGCCGCGGCACAATGCTGGTAGCCGCCAGCGACACGCCGAACAGCGCGCCGGAGGCCAGCACGATCGCGGGACCCGACGGAAGGTTGCCGTGATACGAAACCAGCAGGCCCGCAACCGACGCGAGCACGCCGAACACACAGGCCAGCGCCATCGACCCCGCGACACCCAGCCCCCAGCAGCGCGCCGCCGCGGCCGGCAGCAGCATCGGCCCCACCGCAAGCAGCGTGCCGAATGCCTGGAAACTGGCAACCAACGCCAGCACCACAAGTGCCACAAAGACCATGCCGTACGGAGCGCGCACACCGGACGCGCGCAGCAAGGCTGCATCGAACGCTCCGACTGCGAACGGCCGGTACAGTGCAGCGACAGTCAGCAGAATGACGCTGGCGGCGGTGGCGATCTGCAGCAGCGCCGGCCGGTCGATCGCCAGCACAGTGCCGAACAGCACGCGCACCAGATCGACGTTGCTGCCGCGCCAGGCCACCAGCATCACTCCAAGTGACAGCGCCACCAGATAGAACGCCACCAGCCCGGCATCGCGGCGCGCGCGTGTGTCCACCGCAAGCCCGGTCAGCGCCGCGACCGCGAGCCCACTGGCAAGCCCTCCGGTCGCCAGCCAGGTCGGCGACGGTCCGGCATACAGGAAGCCGATCGCCGCACCAGGCATGACCGCATGGCCAAGAACCTCGCCGTCGAGGCTCATCCGCCGCAGCACCAGCAATGTGCCGAGTACGCCGTTCACCAGCGCCAGCGCGACGCAGGCGACCAGCGCGGCACGCATGAAGCCCAGCGTCTCGAATGGCGCGATCAGCAGCGCGTGCAGTGTCATTGAACCGCCATCTCCTGAAGGGCGCTATTAGTGGGCCCCCACGCGATGCAGCGCTGCGCCAGCACGATCGTCTGCGGAAAGCGTGTCCGCACCAGCTCCAGATCGTGCAGCACCGCAATCACCGTGCGGCCTTCGCGGTGCCACCGCTCGATCACGTCCAGCAGCACCGATCCGGTGCCGGCATCCACCGCCGCCAGCGGTTCGTCGAGCAGAATGGTCGGTGCATCCTGCATCGTCAGCCGCGCGAACAGCGCACGCTGCAACTCGCCAATCGACAGTTCGCCGATCCTTCGCGACAGATGTTGGCTCAATCCCACGACGTCCGCCGCTGCGGCGGCTTTGGCGCGCAGCCCGGGCGAAGGCGCACCGAACGAACCGATCTCGTGCCAGGCGCCAAGCGTGATCAACTCGGCGACGGTCAATGGAAACTCGATATCGAGTGACGCGCGCTGCGGCAGGTATGAGAGCGCGCCGTTGCGTTCGATTCTGCCTCTGCTCAGGCGCACCGTCCCCGCGATCGAGGCGAGCAGCGTGCTCTTGCCGGCGCCGTTCGCGCCGACCACGGCGGTCAGGCTGCCCGGCGCGAACTCGCCGCTAATTGACTCCAGCGCGAGGCGCCGGCCATAGCGCACGGTTACACTCCGTAGCACGACGCGGCCACCAGCGCTGTTCGGGAATATTGCCTGGACCCCCCGCGTCATGCTCACGTCGTCCCGACGCACCGCGGGGAGCGCACACCATGATCAAACTCACTGTCAACGGCACAACGCACGAGGTGGATGCGGAGCCCGACACGCCGCTGCTCTGGGTCATCCGCGAATGGCTCGGCATGACCGGCACCAAATACGGCTGCGGCATCGCGCAGTGCGGCGCCTGCACGGTGCATATCGACGGCGTCGCGACACGCTCCTGCCAGGTGCCCGCAGGCTCGGTCAGCGCGGCGCAGATCGTCACGATCGAAGGATTGTCGTCCGACGGGCTGAGCAATCCGGTGCAAGACGCATGGCTGCGGCTCGACGTGCCGCAATGTGGCTACTGCCAGTCGGGGCAGATCATGGCCGCCGTCGCGCTGCTGCGCAGCAATCCCACGCCGACCGACGCCGACATCGATACCGCAATGACCAACATCTGTCGCTGCGGCACCTACCAGCGCATCCGCGAGGCGATCCACGCCGCCGCCATGTCCGGTCGCAAGGCATAGGAGGAGCAGCAGCATGAGCAACAAGATGGCTCTTCGCCGCCGTTCGTTCCTCGGATCGGTCGCGGCCCTCGGTGGAGGACTCGCCCTCGGCTGGCGCGTTCCCGCCTTCGCCGATGCCGGCGACCAGGAACTCGGCATCTGGGTGGTGATCAGTCCGGACGACACGGTGACCGTGCGCATCGCCCGCTCTGAGATGGGCCAGGGGACGTTCACCGGGCTCGCGCAACTGGTCGCCGATGAGTTGGATGCGGATTGGCGCAACGTGCAGGCGGAATACGTGTCGCCGGACGAAAACCTGGCGCACAAGCGTGCCTGGGGCGACATGTCCACCGGCGGCAGCCGCGGGATCCGCGGTTCGGTGGACTATGTGCGCAAGGGCGGCGCCGCGGCGCGCGCCATGCTGATCACCGCCGCCTCCATGCTATGGGACGTGCCGGCGGCGGAGTGCACCACCAAGCTGGGCGTGGTGAAGCACGAGAAGTCCGGCCGCACCATCACCTATGGCGACATCGCTGCAGATGCGGCGAAGCTGCCGGTGCCCACAGAGGTGACGCTGAAGACGCCGGAACAGTGGACGATCATCGGCAAGGGCGTGCGCCGGCTGGATACGTTCCAGAAGCTGTCCGGCAGGCAGGTCTTTGCGATCGATGTGCAACTGCCCGACATGCTGAATGCCGCGATCGCACAGTGTCCGGTGTACGGCGGCACGCTGAGGTCATTCAGTGCCGACAAGATCAAATCGATGCCGGGCGTCCGCACCGTTGTCCCCGTGGATGACAATGCGGTCGCCGTGGTCGCCGACAAGTGGTACCAGGCGAAGACAGCGCTCGCCGCACTGCCGATCGTCTGGAACGAGGGCGCCGGCGCGATGGTGGACAGTGCGCAGATCGCCGAACTGCTGAAGGGCGGCCTCGAGGCGAAGGAGGCGGCTCTCGGCCAGAAGCACGGTGATGTTGAATCCGGACTGGCGAGTGCGGCGAAGGTGATCGAGGCGATGTACGCGTCGCCCTACCTGGCGCACGCGACGATGGAGCCGATGAACTGCACCGCAAAGTTCGCCGACGGCAAGGTGGAGATCTGGGTGCCGTCGCAGAACGGCGACGCCTCGCTCGCCGCTGCGGCCGAAGCAGGCGGTGTGAAGCTGGGCGATGTGAAGGTGAACAAGCTGCACCTGGGCGGCGGCTTCGGCCGGCGCGGGCAGCAGGACTACACGCGCCAGGCAGTGCTGATCGCCAAGCAGGTGCCGGGCCGCCCGGTGAAGCTGATCTGGACGCGTGAAGAGGACACCGCGCACGACTTTTATCGCCCGATCACGCAGTGCAGGCTGCGCGCCGGATTGGACGCCAGCGGCAATGTCGTAGCGCTGCATGCGCGGCTGTCGGGGCAGTCGATCCTCGCTTATCTCGCGCCATCGCGCATGGAGAACGGCGTCGACCGCATCGCCTTCCAGAGCTGGACCGAGGAGGAGTTCGGCTACAAGACCATCCCCAACCTGCTGATCGACCACGCAGTTCGCAACACGCATGTGCCGGTCGGGTTCTGGCGTGGCGTCAACACCAACCAGAACGCGATTTACATGGAATGCTTCATCGACGAACTGGCGAACGCGGCTGGCAAGGATCCGCTCGAGTTCCGCCGCGCTATGCTGGCCAAGAGCCCGAAGCATCTCGCGGTGCTGAATGCGGCGGCCGAGAAAGCGGAGTGGGGCAAGCCGCTGCCCGCCGGCGTGTTCCGCGGCATCTGCCAGAACTACGGCTATGGCAGCTACACTGCGGCGGTGGCCGAGGTGTCCGTGTCGCCGCAGGGCGCGCTGAAGGTGCACCGCATCGTGGCAGCGACCGACCCCGGGTACGCGGTCAACCCGCAGCAGATCGAGGCGCAGGTGCAGGGCTCGTTCGTCTACGGACTGAGCGCGGTGCTGTATGGCGAGATCAGCATCGCCAAGGGCCGCGCGGTGCAGAGCAACTTCGACACCTATCCGGTGATGCGCCTCGCCGAGATGCCGAAGGTGGAGACGGTGATCGTGCCATCGGGCGGCTTTTGGGGCGGCGTCGGCGAGCCGACGATCGCGGTCGCCGGGCCCGCGGTGCTGAACGCGATCTTCGCCGCGACCGGCAAGCGCATCCGCACGCTGCCGCTGCGCCAGCACGATCTCGCGCACGCATGAGGGCAGGGGTCGCGGTGCTGGCGCTGTTGCTGTGTGCCGCGGCGCCACCGCCGCCCGGTGCATCGAGTTGTTCCGGCTGCCACGGGGGCGTCGCTCCGGTGCCGGTGCTGGCCGGACGTAATGCCGAGGAGGTTGCCGCCGCGCTGGACGCGTTCCGTGCCGGCACCAAGCAGGCGACTGTGATGAACCGGATCGCCAAGGGGTTCTCGCACGACGAGTCGGTGGCGATCGCCGCGTGGTGGTCGGAGCAGGCGAAGTGAGGCGGCC
>DASSRN010000068.1:0-8815 GCA_035701785.1 Acetobacteraceae bacterium
CTCTCTGGTCAAGTATCGGCACGCCGACAATGAGGACGTCTCCTGGATCACCAACGTCGATGCCGACGGCAAGATTGACTGGTTTGGCGTCAGACGCGCGACCGACTGGCACACCGATTCGACCTTCGAGGATGAACTGCCGCTGCTTGCAATCCTGCATGCCAAGGAGGTTCCGTCCGCAAGAGGCGGTACAATTTTCGCCGACATGCGCGCCGCTTACACGCGTCTGCCGGAGCCGCGTCAACGTCAGCTCGCAGCGATGACGGCGTTGCACGGCAGACAGAGCGGTCCCGCCGGCGACCGGAATTATGGTGGCAACAACGGGACCACCGACAAACGATACGAGGAAAGACGCTGGCCGGCGGTCACACGGCATCCAGTGACCGGGGTGCCGATCCTGTTTGTGAACCCGATGCACACTCATGGTTTCGAAGGTATGACCCAGGAGGAAGCCTGGGCTCTGATCGATGAACTGACCACAATCGCCACCGACGATAGGTTTGTCTATTATCATTACTGGCGTGTGGGCGATGTGCTGATGTGGGATGAGCGCGCGACGATGCATCGCGGCGCTGGAGACGCGAAACCTGAAGAACGACGGGTGATGCTGCGGACGATCGTCTATCCGCACTGAAGTCGCAGCCAAGTCTCTCAGAACTAGTCTAACCGCAGCATTGCCAGCCGAGTAGCGAGTAGCATGGCGGTCTCGCCGCAACACATAGCATCAGGCTGGCGGCCGCGCCCTGGCGGCAGCCTCGGCGAGCGCGCGGCGCACGTGCACGACCGCCATCTTCCGCTTGTACTGGGCGGAGCCACGGAAATCGGCGATCGGGTCGATCGCCTCCAGCACCAGCGACGCCGCCTCGCGGATCGCCGCGGCGTCGACCGCTCTGCCGGCCAACGCCGCTTCGACAGCCCTCGCGCGGACCGGCACCATCGCCGCGGAACCGAGTGCTATGCGCGCCTCGGCAATCGCGCCATCGCCATTCAGCGCGACCCGTGCCGCGACCGAGACGGTGGCATAATCGTCCTGCGTCGCCGGCAGGAACTTGCAGTAGGCAGCGCCGCTGCCGGCGGGCTGTCGCGGGATCACGATGCCGGTGACGATCTCATCCGGCGCCAATACGCTCGTATAGTAGCCGGTGAAGAACCCGTCGCTCGCGATGGTGCGCTCGCCGCGCTGCGAGCGGGCGACGATCCGCCCATCCATCGCGATCAAAGCCGGCGGCGTATCGAGGTTGGGATCGGCATGCGCCATGGCACCGCCGATCGTCGCCATGCAGCGTATCCGCACCGTCGCGACATGACCGCACGCTTCAGCCAGCAGCGGCGCGGCACGCTGCACCAGTCCAGAGGTCGCAAGCGACTGCAGCGTCGCCAGCGCGCCGATCGCGAGCCCGCCATCATCCCGGACATCGGCCAATGACCTGAGAGCGCGCAGCCCGATCACGAACTGTGGCCGCACCAGGCGTTGCTTCATGAAGTTGACGAGCCCGGTGCCGCCGGCGATTAGCTTCGCCGCGTCGCCATGCTTGGCCAGCAGCCCCAGCGCCTCATCGAGGTTCGACGGCTCGAGATAGCTGAACGCGATCACCTCATTCGGCCCCGCACGCCGCCGCGATCGATTCGATGATCTTGTAATAGCCGGTGCAGCGGCAGAGATTGCCCATCATCCAATGCTGGATCTCCGCCCGTGTCGGGTGTGGATTGGCGTCCAGCAGCGCCTTGGCCGCGAGAATCTGCCCCGGCGTGCAGATGCCGCATTGCAGTCCGCCATGCGCGAGGAATGCCTCCTGAAGGCGATGCAGCCGGTCGCCCTCCGCAACCCCTTCGATGGTGGTGACGGCGCACCCGTGGACGTGCACCGCCAGCGTGAGACACGCGCTGATTGGATAGCCGTCGAGCAGCACGGTGCAGGCGCCGCACACGCCGACGCCGCAGCTCTCCTTGGTGCCGGTCAGCCGCAGATCCTCGCGCAGGAACTCGACCAGCAGGCGGCTGTCCTGCACCTCACGGGTGATCGATGCGCCGTTGAGCGTGAGGGTGATGCGCCTCATGCCGCACCTGCCCGGTCGCTCAGACCTTCCAGCACCTGTTCCGCGCGCACCGGCAATTCGAGCAGTCGCACCCCCACCGCATCGAACACCGCGTTGGTGATCGCCGCCGGCAGCGCGACATTGCTCATCTCGCCGATCGCGGTGGTCGCGAATGGCGCCGCGCCACTGCCGCCAGGCAACAGCACGGTTTCGAGTTCCGGGATGTCCATGCTTGTCGGCAGCTTGTAGTCACCGAGATGCGCGGTGATCACGGCGCCGTCCTGCAGCACGATCCGCTCGCTCAGCGCCTGGCCGACCGCCTGCATCAGCCCGCCCTCGATCTGCCCTTGGTGGGTCAACGGGTTGACGATGGTGCCAACGTCGTGCGCGGTGACGACACGGCGCAGGCGCACCTGCCCGGTCTCGGTATCGACCGCGACTTCGGCAAAGTGCGCGACGAAGCTGGTGCGATCGTTCGGCCGGCCGGGATCGTTCTCGCCCTGGCAGCGCAGGGGCGCCTTGCCGCGTGCGGCGGCCCAGCTCATCAGCGGAGCCAGGCCGATTGTCGCACCGGCCGCGGCAAGCGATCCGTCCTCGCCCAGCCGGACATCACCTGGCGCGCAATTCAGCCGCTCCGCCGCCAGCGCCGTCAGATCCTGCTTCATCCGTTCGGCCGCTGCGGCGACTGCCTGCCCGACCGTCGTCGTCACCCGCTGTCCGCTCGAGCCGGCCTCGAAGCCGCTGGTCAACGTATCGCCCTGCACCACGTCGACCACGGCCGCGGCAACGCCGAAGTGCTCGGCGACCAGCTGCGCGGCGATCGTGTGAAAGCCCGTGCCGGTATCGGGTGACCCAACCATCAGCGTGAAGCGGCCGTTGGAGCCGAGGGTGAGCGTGACGGTCGACCGTCCGAAGCTGCCGGACGGATGTTCATAAAGCGCGATGCCGCGGCCGACGGCGGGCGGCTTCGGCCTGTGCCAGCCGAACGCGCGGGCGCCCGCCTCGATGGTCTCGCGGCACCGCAAATGCCGCCGCGTCTCGCCGTGCGGCGTCAGATCGCCGTCGGTGATGGCGTTGCGCTGCCGCATCTCGAGCGGATCGAGCCGCATCTCGTGGGCGATCATGTCGATATGGATTTCCACCGCGAACGCCACCTGCGGCGCGCCGGGCGCGCGCATATGGCCGCGTGGCACGGTGTTGGTATAGACGCGCAGCACCTCGAGCGCACAGTTCGGTACGCGATAGGCGCCGGCGAACTCGGCATAGCCGCCGTGCAGCGTCGGCGCGGGAATGAAACCGGCGTAGGCGCCGGCGTTGAAGATCACCCGCGCCTCGATCGCAAGCAGCTTCGCGTCGGCATCGACGCCGGTGCGCAGCGTGATGGCGGCGGAATGGCGCGGGTTGCCCGCCGTCAGCTCCTCGAAGGAATTCATCACGAACCTGACCGGACGTCCGGTGGCACGCGCGAGGCAGTGGCAAAGCAGCGTGTCCATCAGCGAACCCTTGCCGCCGAAATCGCCGCCGATCGCCACCGGATTGAAGCGGACGCGGTCCTCCGGCACGCCGATCGCCTCGGCCATATGCCCGCGCGCGATATGCGGGCCCTTGTTGGCCACCCACACATCGACGAGCCCGTCCACGCCGATCGAGACGAGGCAGGTGTGCGGCTCGATGTAGCCCTGATGCACGGAAGGCACCGCGAACTGGTGCTCGAAGATTCGGTGCGCCCTCGCGAGGGCGGCCGCGACATCGCCATGCCGCATCGTGAATCGCGAGATCACGTTCGGGATCGGCGGATACATGCGGAGTTCGCCATGGCTTCGCGTCGCCGCACCCGCGGCGATTTCGACCGCTTCCGGATGGATTACCGGCGCCTTCGGCCGCATCGCATCCTCTGGAACGAACACCGCCGGCAACTCTGCATAAGCGACATCGATGAGCTCAAGTGCGGCCTCGGCGATCTCGACGGAATCGGCCGCGACCGCCGCGACCTTCTCGCCGACGAAGCGTGCCACACCCTTGGCAAGCAAGGGGATGTCCTTGCACAGACGGCCGTAGCGCGTATCGGGCACATCGGCGCCGGTCAGCACGGCATGAACGCCGGGCAGCGCCCTGGCGCGCCGCGCATCGATCGAGACGATGCGCGCGCTGGCATGCGGGCTGCGCAGGCAGCGGCCGAACAAAGTGCCAGGCAACTCGATATCGCCGGCATAGCGGGCGCGGCCGGTCACCTTGGCAATGCCGTCCGCGCGTTGGACGGAAAGGCCGACGGCCTTGCCGCTCAGTTCCGTTGCCGCCATGCGATGACCGCTCCGCATTCGTCGCAGGTGGCCGGCGAGTCTATAGGCCGCGTTGAGTCTGGCAAGGACAGCCCGCGTCCGGATTGCCACGTGCAAGGATGGTGTTCATCGCTGAAATCGACCCTTTGTCGTCCGCCGAGGTCGGCTCGATGATGGAGCAATGCACCTACTGAGGTCGCGCGTCCGCGGGGGCAATGTTGCGGCTGTCAGGTCTGGCACATCAGCCACGCGGAGCGCATACCGTGAAGACCCAGGCGGCCACGTGTCGCACCACCGCAGCGGGCTGCTCGGGAAACATCGCGTGGCTGCAATCGTCGATGACCTGCACGGTCACACGATCGGACCCCAGGTCACGGTGAAAATCGTCGACGGTCTCGCGTGGGCGCCACGGATCCTGCGCGCCCTGCAGGTCCAGAACCGGCGCTGTGCCTGCGTTCCACCACTCCTGCCGCGGCGTCGCGGCACTTGCCGCGCGCTGGCTCTTGCTTGCCTCCATGTGCCAGCCCGACAGCCAGCTTGCCGGCGGCTCGTGCCCCGGAGCGAAGAAGGCGACGCGCAGCGCGGCGCGGCGCTCGTCTTCTCGCAGGCTTTGATCGACGCATTTGGCAAGTGCGGCGCGCAGGTCCGGGTTGGTCGATTTCGCCGCGGCGGCCGCCAGCACGACGCCGCGCACCAGGTCCGGCCGATCCGTCGCAAGCGTGCGCGCAACCCACTGGCCGAACGCGTGACCCAGCACTACGGCCGGTCCGGCGCGCTGATGCTCGATCACCACGGCGACATCGCGCGCGTAGTCGTGCAAGGTGAGACCAGCAAGCGGCCCGGTGCTGCGTCCCATGCCCCGAGGCTGCGGGCGCAGCACGCGCAATCCCGCCGAGGCCAACATGGCGGCCACGTCGTCAAAATCCTCGGAGTCGCGCGATGAGGACGGCAGCATCACCAGCAGCGGACCGCTGCCCTCGGTAATCACTTCGATCCGGGCAAGGCCTGCCGGAATGATGTCACGCTTTCGCTCGCTCGCCATGGCCGCTGCTCCTCGTGACGGAGCATCGGCTCCGCCCACGCTCTGTGCAAACGTCCATAGCAGGTGGCCGCTACCCACGTGGTCCGAAGCTTCGCAACCCGCACATCGTGGCGTCAGAGGTGACAGAGCCCCTCGAACCGCCGTTCACTGTTATCCGCCGGCGAGGCGGGGGAGCAGGTAGATCTCGGCGTCCTTCGGAAGCTCCTTGGACCAGGTGTCGCGATAGATTTCCCCATTGATGGAAACGGCGATGCCGCGCTCGATCAAGGGCCCGAGCCCGGGATGCTGCTCCGCCAGTTTGCGGAACAGTTCGCGGATGTCTTTTGCCTCTACTTCGAGCGTCTCCTTGCCTCCGGCGGCCGCGCCGAGCGCCCCCCAGAGCGTCACCTCGACCATCAGTGGGCCCGTGCGGCCTCCAGTGCCGCCAGGATACGTGGTGGCGACATGGGAATATGCGTCATGCGAACGCCGACCGCATTCGACACGGCGTTCGCGACGGCTGCCAACGGCGGCACGATCGATGTTTCACCCACGCCACGCACCCCGTATGGATGATTCGGATTAGGGATCTCGAGGATCTGCGTGCCGATCATCGGCAGGTCCGAGCAAACCGGAACGCGGTAATCGAGGAAGCCGGGATTCTGCAGGCATCCATCCTCGCCGTAGACGTACTCCTCATTCAGCGCCCATCCGATGCCCTGCGCGGCTCCGCCTTGGTACTGCCCCTCCACATAGGCCGGATGCACCGCCTTCCCTGCATCCTGCACGACCGTGTAGCGCAGTATCTTCGTGGCGCCGGTATCCGGATCGACTTCAACGTCGCAGATGTGGGTGGCAAACGACACGCCGGCGCCGTCGGCGACGAGTTCGCTGTGGCCAGCGACCGGTCCACCCGTCTTGGCCGCCACCGCCGCAATGTCCTTAACCGACAGCGGCGAGAGATTGCCGTGCTTTTCCCCGACGGCCCTGGCGTGACCGCCTTCCCACACGACATCGTCGACAGGAATATCCCACATCCTGGCCGCCCGTTCCCGCATGACGCTGATGGCGTTGCGGGCGGCCGATATAGTTGCCATCGACGAGGAGAAGGTGCCGCGGCTGCCGTCGGTCATGTCGTTATAGCCAAGGCTTCCGGTATCGGCGACCACCGTCTGCACCTGCGCATAGGGAATGCCGAGTTCTTCCGCCGCCACCAGCGACAGCGACGCGCGCGAACCGCCCACGTCGACCGTACCGACGGTCAGCGTCACAGTGCCGTCCGAGCCGATGTTAAGGTCGGTGCACGTCTGGCCGCCAAAGTTGAACCAGAAACCGCAGGCCAGGCCCCGCCCCTGGTTCCTGCCGAGTGGCGCGCTCATGTGCGGATGCTTCTGCGCCGCTTCCAGCGTGGGCCCGATGCCGATCGGACCAAACACCGGACCGTACGACGATTTGGTGCCTTCCCTGGCAGCGTTTTTGATGCGGAATTCCACCGGGTCGATGCCGATCTTCTGCGCCAGCTCATCGATGACGCTTTCCACCGCGAAGGCGGCCATCGGGGCGGATGGCGCGCGATAGGCCGCGGTCTTCGGCCGATTGACCAGTACCTCATAGCCGACGGTCTTCACGTTCTTCAGGTCGTAGCAGGCAAACGAGGTCATCGCGCCGAGCATGGCCCACGGGCCCGTGTAGGGGCCGCAGGAATAGCGCAGCGTTGCCGAAGCTGCGGTGATCGTGCCATCATTCCGTGCGCCGATCTTGACATCGATCGAGGTGGCGCTGGTCGGGCCCGAGGCGCGAAAGACCTCCTCACGCGACATCACAAGTTTGACCGGCCGGCCTGCCTTGCGCGACAGCGCCAGCGCGATTGGCTCCGCCCAGATATGCGTCTTGCCGCCGAAGCCACCGCCGATCTCCGATGAGGTAACGCGCAGCTTTGAGACATCGAGGCCGAGCAGTTCTGCACATTGCTGGCGATAGACGAAATGGCCCTGGGTGCAGACCCACATCTCGCAGGTCCCGTCGGGATTGACGCTGGCAACGCAGGCGTGGGGCTCGATGTAGCCCTGGTGCGTCTGCTCGGTCTTGAAGGAACGTTCGATGACAACAGCGGCTTCCTTGAACCCCGCTTCGACGTCGCCATGGCCGTACTGCGTGCGATTGGTGACGTTGGACGCTGTGGTGGGCTTTGGCTCCACTCCGCCGGTGAAGACCGTCTCGTTCAGCAGTGGGGCTGAGGACTTCATGGCTTCGTCAACATCCGTAACATGCGCCAGCACCTCGTAATCGACCTCGATGAGGTCGAGGGCCCGCCTGGCCGTGCGGGCATCGATCGCCGCCACTGCGGCCACCGCATGGCCATCGTAGTGCGCCTTCTTCCGCGCCATGCAGTTGTCGAGGATATCGTGCAGGTCGGAATTGCCATTGGTGAGGTCGGGCAGATCCGACGCGGTAATCACCGCCCTCACGCCCTTCAACGCCTCCGCCTTGGACGCATCGATCCCCCTGATCCTGGCATGCGCGTGCGGGCTTCTGAGGATGCGCCCAACCAACTGTCCCGGCATATTGAAATCCGCGCCGTAGCGCGCGCGTCCCGTCACCTTGTCGACCCCATCGGGACGAACGGGGCGCGTGCCGACGGATGTAAACGTCCGGGCGGCGTAGCTCGGGTCGAATCCCATGATCAGTCTCCCCTCATCACGCGAGCAGCATCCTGAACGGCACGTACGATCTTGTCGTAGCCTGTGCAGCGGCACAGGTTTCCGGCCAGGCCGAAGCGAATTTGTCCTTCTGTCGGATCAGGGTTGCTGGCCAGCAGATACTTCGCCGCCATCAGGAAACCTGGAGTACAGAAACCGCATTGCAGAGCGGCGTGTTCGAGGAACTTCGCCTGCAGCGGATGCAGCTTGTCGCCGGTCGCCATGCCCTCGATGGTCTCAATGTGGTGGCCCTCGGCCTCCGCACCCAGTACCAGGCATGAGCACACCAACCGCCCGTCGAGAATGACGCTGCATGCGCCGCAGTCGCCGGTGCTGCAGCCTTCCTTGGCTCCCATAAGCCCCAGGCGGTCACGCAGCACGTCGAGCAGCGTCTCCTCGAAGTGGCACAGGTACTCGACGTCATCGCCATTGATCGTGGTCGAAACTGCTATGCCGGACATCATCTTTCTCCCATTCGCGCATGGCGAGCCTGGCAGCGCACCCCGTCATCACGCCTGCGACCTTCTTGCTGAATTTAGACGGTAGCACGTTTGTCGTTGATGTATGAAGCAGCGCATCTCGCCCTCGCCCAGGCGAGCCAGACCGTGCAGAGCTACGGCTGCTGACCCTTGTTGAGGAGATGTGATTCGCTGTCGCGCGTCCGAGCGCCTGGTGGCGGCGGATGATGTGTCGGGCCGCCAGCCATTGACCCACCGGAAAATGGTCAGCCCAGATCATCATTGCACGATCGCGAGTGTCCGTTGCCTGTAATCACATCAG
>DASSRN010000069.1:0-3253 GCA_035701785.1 Acetobacteraceae bacterium
CGGCGGCGAGGCGATGGCAGCCTGCGGCGTCGCCAGCCTGTTCCCGCTGCACGATCTGGCGCTGATGGGCCTGCTCGAGGTGTTGCCGCGGCTGCACCACCTGCGTCAGCGTCTCCAGCAGACCGCTACCGATATCGCCGCGCGGCGCCCCGATGTGGTGGTGACGATCGACAGCCCGGGTTTCACCCTGCGGCTGCTGCGCACGATCCAGCCGCTCGGTGTCAGGCGCGTGCACTACGTGGCGCCGCAGGTCTGGGCCTGGCGCGAGCGGCGCGTGCGGCACTATCGCGGCCTGTGGGACCGGCTGCTCTGCCTGCTGCCGTTCGAGCCGGAGTTCTTCGCGCGCCACGATCTGCGCGCGACGTTCGTCGGCCATCCGGTGCTGGAAAGCGGCGCGGACAACGGCGACGCGGCACGCTTCCGCGCCGGGCACGGCATCGATCCCGCCGCACGCACCCTGACGCTGATGCCCGGCAGCCGGCGCACCGAGGTCTCGCGCCTGCTGCCGATACTCGGTGCGACGCTGCGGCAATTGCCCGATCTGGTGCCGGTTGTTCCTCTCGCCGGACCGGTCGCAGCGACTGTGGAAACTGCGACGCGTGACTGGCCACGCCGGCCGTTGCTGGTGCAGGACACACCCGCCAAGCACGACGCATTTGCGGCCTCAACTATCGCCTTGACCAAGTCGGGTACCTCGACCCTGGAACTGGCGATGGCGGCAGTCCCGATGGTGGTGACCTACCGCGTGAACCCGCTGACCGCAGCAATCGCGCGCCGCCTGATCAAAGTGCAGTACGCCGCTCTGGTGAATCTGCTGGCGCAGCGCGAAGTGGTGCCGGAGCTGATCCAGGAGGCGTGCACGCCCGATCGCCTGGCTGCGGCGATCCGTCAGTTGCTCGACGATGCAGCGGCAGCCGACAGGCAGCGTGCCGGCTTCCACGAGGTGCTGGCCCGGCTGCGTCCACCCGTGGGGCTGCCGTCAGACGCTGCCGCCGCCGCGGTCCTCGAGTTGCTCGATCAGCCCTGACGCCACCATGCGCGCACGTGCCGCAGCGATGCCATCGGTCACCAGCAGCGCCGCCGCCAGCGCCCGTCGTCCGGCCGCGGTATCCACCAGCACAGGCGCACCGTCCCGCACCGATGCGACGAACGCCGCGTGCTCGGCGGCGAGCGAATCATGCTCCTGCCACGACGCCTCGTCGATGCCGAAATCCGCGACCCCGGGCAGCGGCTTGCCGCGGCCGCGCGCGATCACCGTCAGCCGCCGGTTGGCAAAGTCCACCGCCAGGTAGCCGTCCTGCGCGAACACGCGCATGCGCCGCTCGGTGCGCATCGCGACACGCGACGCGGTGATCGTCGCAACCGCGCCATTGGCAAAGCGGATGCGGGCATTGGCGAGATCGGCGTGTTCGCTCGCCACGGCGGCGCCGACCGCATCGACGCTGTCGATCTCGCTCGCGACCAGCGACAGGATCAGGTCGAGATCATGGATCATCAGGTCCAGGATCACCGAGACGTCGGTGCCGCGCTGCTTGAATGGTGCGATGCGCGTGGCCTCGATGTAGAGTGGCGCGCCCAGCTTCCCTTCCATCGCGGCGAATGCGGCCGAGAAGCGCTCCAGGTGACCCACTTGCAGCACCAGTCCACGCTGCGCCGCCAGCGCACCAAGCTCGTCCGCCTCGGCCAGGGTGGCAGCGATCGGCTTCTCCACCAGCACGTGCCTCCCCGCACGCAGCGCCTGCACGGCCAGCGCATGATGCGCTTCGGCAGGTGCCGCGATCACCAGCGCATCGCTTGCAGCGATCAGGGCGGCGAAGTCGAGCGCCGGCGCGCCGGCCTCCCAGCCGATCGTCTTTGCGCGTTCGCTGTCGGTATCGAACACGCCGCTCAGCGTCGCATCGGCTGATGCCGCCACCTTCAGCGCGTGATAGCGACCGAAATGGCCGACACCGGCAACGCCGATGCGCAGCGGTGCAATCGGCATCTACGACGCGAGCTCACGCATCTTCGCGTACAGGTCGCTTTTGCCCTCGAAGCCGATGCCCGGCAGGTCGGGCAAGGTCACGATGCTGTTCTCCACCCGCGTGCCGTCGGGGAAACCGCCATAGGGTTGGAACACGTCCGGGTAGCTCTCATTGCCGCCGAGGCCCAGGCCCGCGGCGATGGCGAGCGACATCTGATGGCCGCCATGCGGAACGCAGCGGCGCCAGGACCAGCCGGCGTCCTTCAGCATCGCCAATGTCCGCTGGTACTCGCACAAGCCATAGGACAATGCACAGTCGAACTGCAGCCAGTCGCGATCCGGGCGCATGCCGCCATAGCGGATCAGATTGCGCGCGTCCTGGTGACTGAACAGGTTCTCGCCGGTCGCCATTGGCCCTGGATAGAACTCCGCCAGCGCTGCCTGAAGCTGATAGTCCAGTGGATCGCCGGCCTCCTCGTACCAGAACAGCGGATACTCCCGCAGCATCCCGGCATAGTCGATCGCAGTGGCGAGATCGAAGCGCCCGTTGGCATCCACCGCGAGGCGTGCGTCGCTGCCGATCGCCTTCAGCACCGCCTCGATCCGGCGACGATCGTCGGCCAGCGTCTCGCCGCCGATCTTCATCTTCACCACGCTGTAGCCGCGGTCGCGATAGCTGCGCATCTCGGCGCACAGCGCGTCATCGTCCTTGCCGGGATAGTAGTAGCCGCCCGCGGCATAGACGAACACGCGCGGATCAGGCTCGATGCCATGCCGCTCCGCCAGCAGGCGGAACAGCGGCCGTCCGGCGATCTTCGCCACCGCATCCCATACCGCCATGTCGATGGTGCCGACGGCGACCGACCGGTCGCCATGGCCGCCCGGCTTCTCGTTGGTCATCAGGCAGGACCAGATGCGATCCGGGTCCAGATTCTCACCGGTATCGTCGAGCAGCGATTTCGGATCAGCTTCCAGCAGACGCGGCGCGAAACGTTCGCGGATCAGCCCGCCCTGGCCGTAGCGGCCATTCGAGTTGAAGCCATAGCCAATGACACGCTTCCCGTCGCGCTCGACATTCGTCACCACCGCGACCAGGCTCGAGGTCATCTTGGAAAAATCGATATAGGCGTTGCGGATCGGCGAACTGATCGGTTGGGTGATCTCGCGCACATCGGTGATGCGGACTGACATAACGGGACCTCGTGCTCAGGCGGTGTCAGGTGGCAGGCGCTGCGTGGCATGGCATGCGGGCAGCGCGGATGGAAGTGGCGACCGGACGATGCCCGCGAC
>DASSRN010000070.1:0-10410 GCA_035701785.1 Acetobacteraceae bacterium
GGATCCGGCTCAGCGTGTCGCGCCCGTACTGGTCGGCGCCGAACCAGTGCAGCGCCGACGGCGGCGAGAGCGCGTTCGACAGGTCCTGCTCATAGGGATCGAACGGCGCCACCAACGGCGCCAGCATGGTGAGTGCGAGGAATACCGTGGCGATAGCCAGGCCGAAGCGTGCGCCGGTACCTTTGAGCGCGCGGCGCACCACGCCCGGCGCGGTGACGACGGCACCGCTCATGACCGGCTGATGCGCGGGTCCAGCGCGGCGTAGAGGATGTCCACGCCCAGGTTCACAGTGACGAACAGCGCGGCAATGAACAGCGCACCTGCCTGCACCACCGGATAGTCGCGCGACAGGATCGAATCGACCATCAGTCGTCCCAGGCCGGGCAGCGAATAGATCGTCTCGGTCAGCACTGCTCCGGACAGCAGCAGCCCGAGCTGCAGGCCGATCACGGTGACGATGGGGATCGCGGCATTGCGCAGGATGTGGCGCAGCACCACCCGCGCATCGGCCAGTCCCTTGGCGCGCGCGGTGCGCACATGATCCGCCGTCGCCGCCGACAGCACCTCGGCGCGCGTGATACGGGCGATCAGTGCCAGCGGCACGCTGGCCAGCGTCACCGTGGGCAGCAGCATGTGGCGAATGCTTGCGCCGATCATGGTCGGATCGCCGCTCAGCAGGCTGTCCACCACGCTCATGCCCGTGATGCGCGGCGGATCGAGCCCCACCGGCATCAGGCCGCCGACCGGCAGCCAACCAAGGCCCGCTGCGAACAACACCAGCAGCATCAGTCCCAGCCAGAAGATCGGGATGGAGACACCAAACAGCGTGAACGTCAGCACCAGCGTATCAAGGCGCGATCCCTGCCGTATCGCCGCCAGCACGCCGACCGGCACGCCGCACAGGCTGGCCAGCGCCAGCGACGCCAGCGCCAGCTGCAGCGTTACCGGAAACGCGGCCAGTACATCATCAAGTGCGGGTCGGTTGCTCTGGATCGAAATGCCGAGATCGCCGCGGAGCGCCTCGTGCATGAAGCGGGCGTACTGCACCCATACCGGCTGGTCGAGCCCAAGGTCGATGCGCAGGCGACGCAACTGCTCGTTGGTGGCGTGATCGCCCAGCAGCAGTTGTGCCACATCGCCCGGCAGCAGATGCATGGTGACGAACACCACGACACTGACGCCGATCAGCACGAACAGCAGCTGGATCAGGCGTGACGCGACGTAAGGTGCCACTCACACCTTCTGTGGACTGCGGCGGATTGCCGTCTCGCGCGGCTGACCGAGTGCGGTGTGCAACGTCTCGATCAGGCTGCGGCCGGCGAGCGGCTTGCGCAGCACCCAGCGCTCGCCGCTGACCCACTCGCCGTCGCCAACCGCCAGGAATACCACCGGCAGCGCCGGCCGCCGCGCGCGCATTTCGTCGGCCAGTTCGCCGCCGTTCATGTCGGGCATGGCGAAGTCAACCAACAGCAGCTGGAAGTCGAGCCCCTCATCGGCCAGGCGAAGCGCGGCTTCGCCGGTCGGCGCGGTGGTCGCTGCGAAGCCGTTGCTCTCGAGCACCGCGGATACCGTGTCGCGAACTTCCGCATCATCGTCGACCACCAGGATGCGACGGCGACCGGTCGCCGGGTCGGTCACAGTCGCGGCCTCGGCGCCGGATGCGACCTGTGCCTCCTTCGCCGCGCGTGGCAGCAGCACGCTGACCGTGGTACCCTTGCCCAAGGTGCTGTCGATCCACACGCCGCCACCCGACTGGCTGGCGACGCCGTAAACCTGGCTGAGACCGAGACCGGATCCCTGGCCTGGCGGCTTGGTGGTGAAGAAAGGCTCGAACGCATTGTGCAGTACTTCGTCGGTCATCCCGGTGCCAGTATCCGCCACCGATACGACGACATAGTCGCCTGCCGCCAGGTCCAGCTTGTCGTCGTCGCGATGCAGCGTCCGGTTAGCAGTGGCGATGGTCAGCGTGCCGCCATCCGGCATTGCGTCGCGCGCGTTGATGGCGAGGTTCAGAATCACATGCTCGATTTGCACCGGATCGATCAGCGCGGGCCAAAGCGCCTCGTGAAGATGCGTCTCGGTCCGGATGAGGCGACCGAGAGTGGCGCGCAGCAGATCGCCCATGCCGCGTACAATACTATTGAGATCGACGACGACGGGCACCAGCTCCTGCTTGCGCGAGAAGGCCAGCAATTGCCGCACAAGGTCGGCGCCACGACCGGCAGTCTGCAGGATCATCGCGACGCGGCGCGTGTCGCCCTGCTCATCCTCCAGCTGGCTGTAAAGGATCTCGGCGTTGCCCATGATGGCGGCGAGCAGGTTATTGAAGTCGTGTGCGACGCCGGCCGTCAGTCGGCCAATGGCGGCCAAGGTCTGCGCCTGATGCAGTCGCTCCTCCGTCTGGCGCCGCGCGGTGACATCGGTATAGAGCGAGACGAAACCACCGCCAGGCAGTTGGCTGCGACGGATTTCGAGCTGGCGTCCGCCGGGCCGGGGGCGTTCGATCGTGCCCATGCCGCCACCGGAACGGAGCACCGACATGCGGCGCTCGACCTCTGCGCCGGCGTCGATGGGACCGAATTCGCCAGCCACGGCCTGGGCGCGCAGGATCTCTTCCATCGGCAGGCCGATCCGCAGAATCTCCGTGGGCACGCCGGTGAGCTCCGGAAAATGCCGATTCCAGGCCATCAGGCGCAGTTCGCCATCGACCATCATGATGCCGTCACTCATGCCGGTCAGCGTGCCTTCGAGGATCGCGCGTTCACGGGCCAGTTCCTCGTGGCGCCGGCGCGTCACGTCCTGTGCCCGCAACAATAGCGCCGCCAGCAACAGGATCAGGAGCGTGATGCCGCCGGTGAACAGCCGCGCATTGGTCTCCCACTCGGTGGCGCCCTGCATCGCGGTCTCACGATCGACGCCGATCACGACCTTTAGCCCGTAGTCAGGGACAGTCGCGAAGGCGTACAGGCGATCACCGGCATCGAGATCCGACGCCCCGGCCCAGGCCCCGTCGGCCGACTGGACCAGTCGTGAAAAGGTGGGCGTGTCGGTAAGGCGGATGACGAGGGGGGCCTCGTCGGCACCGCCCAGGGTCCAGGCGGTGCCATCGCGCTCGCTGACCACGGCGATCAGCGCGTTCTTCCCCAGGCCGACTTCATGATAGTATCGAATGAACGAATTGGTGTCGTAGGATGCGGCGATCACGCCGGCAAACGAACCGTCTGGGTTGTCGAGACGACGTACAAGATTGATCTGCCATAGCCGGGTGATCTGACCCTGCGTGAGCTCGCCCACGAACATCCGGCCATCGTCAGCCGGCAGCGCCGATTCATAGCGAAAGTAATCGCGGCTGCTGACGTCGTTGCCGAGGAGCGCCGACCGCGTGCTGGCGCGCACGATGCCATGCGCATCGGTGATGAAGAGCTGGAGCGAGACGTCAGAGAGCATGATGGCCTGGCTGGCGCGGGCAGTCAGATCAAAGTGATCGGGATCGCCCTGCCATTCGTATTCCAGGAAACGCAGCGTCTGATCGAGCGACAACAGCTCACGGCGCAACTGCTCCTCGAAGCCCTGGGTAGCGGCGAGCAATTCGGCTTCCACGCGCGCCCTGGTCTCGCCGCGGTGCACCAGCATTGCGTTGCGGGCACCGACCCAGGCGAGAGCAGCAAGCAACAGGGCGGCCACGATGATGACGGCGCGGCCGAAACGGCGAACGGATTGGGACTGGGCCGCCCCGCTCCGGCTCCCGTCGCTCCGCAACTGGCCGCCTTGGTTGATAGTCGCCTCCTTGGTCCGGCACCCCGGTTGTGCCGCACCAGGCGCTAGACTAATCCCATTTTGCGGCAACAGGGAAAAAAAGCCGAACAGCTGAAATAATCGTATGATTTGGCGTTCGCAGCCGATAGCGATCATGCTGGGCGCAAGTCAACATATATCGGAGGCGTTCCATGCCGGAGCACGATCAATCCACCCGGTTCGGCCGGATCTACGCTCCGGATGAGACATGGCTTGCGAAAGCGGATCCCGAGCCGATTCTTGAGCCGGACCTGCCGATCATCGATACCCACCACCATCTGTGGCAACGACCGGACCATCGTTACCTGTTGCACGAGCTGTTCGCGGACCTGCGGCAGGGCCACAACGTGGTTGCCACAGTGTTTCTGCAGTGCCACGCAATGTATCGGGCCAGCGGGCCCGAGGAGATGCGCCCGATTGGCGAGACGGAGTTCGTCGCCGGCATTGCAGCGATGAGCGCGAGCGGGAGCTACGGCCCGGCGCGAATCGCAGACGGTATAGTTGGCTACGCAGACCTCACGCTGGGTGACCACGTCGAACCGGTGCTTGAGGCGCAGGTTCGCGCCGGTGGCGGCCGTTTTCGCGGGGTACGCCATTCCGGCAACTGGGATGCCGATCCGAACATCGGCAACGGCGCACCCGGGCCGGACATCTATCGTCGGGATGACTTCCGCGCTGGCTTGCGACGGTTGTCGGCGATGGGTTTATCGCTCGACGCCTGGGTATTCTTCACGCAGTTGGACGACGTGATCGATCTCGCGAGCGCATTCCCGGGCACCAACATCGTGATGGGACATGTCGGCGGGGTGCTCGGCTACGGTCCATATGCGGGGCGCCGGGACGAGATCTTCGCGACTTGGAAAGCCTCGGTGACCAAACTCGCCAAGTGCCCCAATGTGACGATGAAGCTGGGCGGGATGATGATGCGAGCCGCGCTGTACGACTATAAGGTAGCCGAGCGCCCGATTACGTCGCAGGAGCTTGCCACGGCCTGGCGCCCATACATCGAGACCTGCATCGAACTGTTCGGGTCAGACCGCTGCATGTTCGAAAGCAACTTTCCGGTGGAAAAAATGGGGATTGGCTGGGCGGGGTTGTGGAACGCGTTCAAGCGCATCGCCGCCGGCGCTTCGGCCGACGAGAAGCGCGCCCTGTTCCATGATACCGCACAGCGCGTCTATCGATTGGGGTGAAAGCAATGAACGACACGACGCATGAGGACCGCATTCTCGATCAGTTCACGCGCCAGGCGACGCCGTTCAGCACTGCCAGTCCGATCGCGGATGGCAACGCGCTGCGCATGATCGTCGATGCGGGCCGTCCGCGCCCGACCGACACCGTGCTGGATGTCGCCTGCGGCGGCGGGCTGGTGGTATGCGCGTTCGCGCCGCATGTGCGGCACGCGACGGGCATCGACATGACGCCGGCGATGCTGGATCGCGCGCGGCAGCAGGCCACGGAGAAGGCGGTTGCCAACGTGAGCTGGGATCGCGGTGACGTCACCAGCCTGCCCTACGGCGACGGCGCTTTCGACATCGTGGTGACGCGGTTCTCGATGCACCACTTCCTCGAGCCGCTGGCGGTCATGCGCGAAATGGTTCGGGTGTGCGCACCAGGTGGGCGCGTGGTGGTGGTGGACATGTACGCGTTGGACGATCCAGCCAAGGCGATGGAATGGAACCGCGCCGAGAAGCTGCGCGATCCATCGCATGTGCGCTGCCTGACGCTGCCGGAGCTGAAGGGGCTGTTCGGCACCACGGGCCTCGCGACGCGGCACGCCAGTTTTTATGAGTTGCGCGACGAGATCAGGAACCTGCTGGCCCGGTCGTTTCCGAACCCCGGCGACGATGCAAAGATCATCGAGATATACATGGCCTCGGCCGAAGACGGGCGGCTGGGGATTCCGGTGCGGCGAACGGGCGAACGGATCGACTACGCGTTCCCGATCGCGATCCTGGCCGCTACGAAGCCCGACTGACGCTCAGACCCTAGGAGTGCCCGCATGTCCGTTGTCGAAACCGAACGCCATGGCCAGATCCTTGTGGTGCGGATGAACCGCCCGGAGCGGCTGAACGCGCTGAACCACGAGATGCGGAACAAGTTGGCGGAGACCTGGGCAGAGTTCCGCCACAGCAACGAACTCGAAGTGGCGATCTTCACCGGTACCGGCCGCGCGTTCTGCGCCGGCGAGGACATGAAGGAGTCGCTGGCGGACGGCGCACCTGGCGGACGGCGGCCGGTGATCGAGGATCCCTTCATGTCGGGCGCGCTGGAGAAGCCGGTGATCGCCGCGGTGAACGGCTTCGCCATGGGCGGCGGCTTCATGCTGGTCGAGCGCACCGATCTGCGCGTCGCGGTCCGCGGCGCGGTGTTCGAGGTGTCCGAGGCGAAGCGCTGGCTGCTGGGCGGTTACAACCACGGCCATATCGCCAACCTGCCGTACCCGATCGCCATGGAAATGGCGCTTGGCTTCCGCTTCACCGCCGAACGGTTCTACGACGTGGGATTCCTGAACCGGCTGGTCGATCCGGACGACCTGCTGCCGAGTGCGCTGACGATGGCGGAGCATCTGCTGACCTTGCCGCCGGCGTCCCGGGTCAACACGGTGCACATGATGCGGCAGATGCGGCCTGAGCCATCCACACCGCAGCAACGCCTGGCTGCCGCGCTGCACGAGCACGGCGCCAAGAGCGACCTTATGGAATCGCGCGCCGCGTTTGCCGAGAAACGGACGCCGCGGTTTAAGGGCTGGAACGACCCGCAGGACCGCTACCGGCTGCCCAGGCTGGAGGATTAGTCGCCGGATTGGCGCAACGGCCAACCGACCCGGACCAGCACATCGTCTGGGCCGTTCAGCGCAAACTCATACATTCCCCACGGCTTGGCGCTGGGACGCCCAGGGTCAATGATCTCGCCAGCGAATGCGGCAGCGGCGGCATCGACGTCTTCTCGATAGAGATACAGGCCAAAGGTATTGAGTCCCGGCACCAGCCAGCCCCGCACTGCAGGCGCGAGGTGCAGGAAGCCGCCGCGCCCATCCGACAGTACGCGGTACTCATCGGGACTGCCTGCATCGCGTGAGAAGCCGAGCCGCTGGAAGAATGCCTCCGCGGCATCGAGGTCGTTGCATGGCAATATGGCTGTCAGCCGTTGTTGCATATTCGGCCGAGCCAAGTTCCGAGCGGTCAGCTCAGCTGCACGTCTTCCCAGAAGCCGACGCGGTCCTTCACCTGCGCCATCTTCGGCTGGGGCGATTCGTAGATCCAGGCGTTGCGCGCGTGGCGGACGCCGTTCAGCACCACGTCGTAGAACTGCACGCCGTGCGGGCAGGCGCGGTCGGAGTCGGTCTTCTCGGTCTTCTCAAGCAGTTCCATGCGCACCGCGGAGGGCGGGAAGTATTGGTAGCCGCCGACCTCGACGATGTCGTCGCTGGCGGCGATCTGCTGGCCGTCGAGCACTGCTTTCATTGCCGGTCGCTCCATGCAAGAGAGGGAAGAAGGCAAACAGCTAGTGCCGCCCGGCCGCCGCGGCAAGTCGGGAGGGGATGCATGGCGATCGCGCGCCGCACTGCGCTGACCGGGCTTGCCGCTTCGCTGCTGCGTCCGGCGCACGCCGATACCGCTGCGCTGCTGGGCGGGGCGCGGCGCGAGGGCAGCCTGACCTGGTATGTCGCGCAGCAGGATACTGCGACGGCGGAGAAGTTCGGGCATGCGTTCACCGCGACCTATCCCGGCATCACGGTCGAGGTGATCCGCACCACCGGGCAGGTCGCATTCCAGCGGCTGATGCTCGACTTCAAGAACCGCACGCCGCATTGCGACGTCTTCAGCGCCACTGACATTTCGCACATGCCGGCGCTTAAGGAGCGGCATGAACTGGCCGCGTTCAAGCCGGAGAACAGCGCGGCACTGCGGCCGCAATTCGCCGCGCAGTCGGATACTGGGTGGTATTATGTGACCAATGCCGGGCGCTGGGTGCTGATCCGCAACCGCGACAAGGTGGCGGCCGAGGCAGCGCCGAAAACATGGACCGACCTGCTCGACCCGCGCTGGAAGGGCCAGGTTTCGGTCGCGCATCCGGCGTTCAGCGGCGGCGCCGGCGTGTGGTCGCTGGCGATGCGCAAGCTGTATGGCTGGCAGTTCTTCGAGGCATTGGCGAAGAATCAGCCACGGGTAGGGCGTTCGACACAGGACACCGTGACGCTGCTGGCCGGGGGCGAGTGCCTGGTCGGGCCGACCTGGGCGCCGGGTGCGTACCGCGACGTGGACAAGGGCAATCCGATCGCGCTGACCCAGCCGACCGATGGCGTGGTTATGATGGTGTTCCCTTCGGCGATCCCCGTAGGCGCGCCGCATCCGAATGCGGCGAAGCTGTTCCTCGAATGGATGCTGAGCCGCGACTACTCGACGCTGATCGCCGCCGACGGCAGCGAGCCGATCCGCAGCGACGTGACACCGCGCGCGGACGAGCCGCCACTGGAAACGCAGACGGTGATCGCGCTGAGCGTGGACGAGATCCGCCAGGGCGTCCCTGAGGTGATCGAGCAGTGGCGCGACACGTTCGGCGGATGACGCTCAGACGTTGAACGAGCGCGGCGGGCGCGAGGCCTGCACCCAGGCGGTCGCCTTCACTACGCCGGCTGTGACCGGACGCTGACCGAACGACTTGAAACCTGCCGCGTGGGCAGGTGCAGGCAGCGCGATCGCCCACAGGCTGAGCAACACAGCAAGCAGACACACAATGCAGCAACGCACACCGATAGCCATGGCGTGGACTCCCCAATTGGCCGGATCACATCCCGTCGTGGAGGCGAATCGCGTTCGCCTGCCGCGGCAGGAAGCATTGCGGCTCAATTAGACGGCAGGGCGGGGGACGACAAACGCAGTGTTCTCATCCGGAGACGGAGTCTGATTCATGCGTTGCGGCGGGCGCGTCCTCGGCTTCGTCCTCCTCGCCATAGCCCAGCAGGCGCAGCGCACGCCCCCGGATGCCGCGCAGGCCAGCGGCGTGGATCAGCGCCTCCTCGCGGCCATGCGTCACCCACACCTCGGGCGCGCCGATCTCGTCCAGCGTCGCGTTCAACTCATCCCAGTCAGCGTGGTCGGAGATCACCAGCGGCAGTTCCACACCACGCGACCGCGCGCGCTGACGAACCCGCATCCAGCCAGAAGCGATCGCCACCACCGGATCGGCCAGCCGACGCGCCCAACGGTCGGTCACCGCTGCAGGTGGTGCCAGAACGATGGTGCCGACCAGCTCGCCCTTCGCGGCCACGGTGGCCGGCCGCAGGTCGCCCAGTGCAATGCCACGCGCCTCGTAGACCTGGCATAGTGCAGCGAGCGCGCCATGCAACCAGATCGGCCTGTCCCAGCCCGCTTCGCGCAGCAGCGCTATCAGCCGCTGGCACTTCCCCAGCGCGTAGCAGCCGACGACGTGGGTCCGGTCCGGGAACAGTGCGACGCTGGCAAGCAGTCGGTTGATCTCGTGCGCCGGTGGCGGATGGCGGAACACCGGCAGAGCGAAGGTAGCCTCGGTGACGAACACGTCGCAGCGTATCGGCTCGAAGCCGGCGCAGGTGGGGTCGGCGGTGCGCTTGTAGTCGCCGCTGACCACTGCCCGGCAGCCGCGGTAATCCATCGCAACCTGCGCGCTGCCAAGCACGTGTCCGGCGGGCTGGAGCCACAGCGTGACGTCGCCCTGGCGCAGTGTCTCGCCCCAGGCGAGCGGCTGCTGCGTCTCCCCTGCCCGCTCCTCGCCCATCCGCGCGCGCATCAGCGCCAGCGTATCGGCGCTGGCCAGCACGGCATGATGGCCGGGACGGGCGTGGTCGGAATGCGCGTGGGTGATCACCGCACGACCCACTGGGCGGGTCGGATCTATGTAGAAGCCGCCCGGCTCGCAGTAGAGCCCCTCCGGCAGGACGCGCAGCCAGTGCGACGGATGCATCGCCCTCACTTGGCGCCACTTCCCGTCCAACGCCAGAGCCAATAGAACCGACGGCATGAACGGAACATTGCCGGAACCCTTTGCCGGTTGGTTCGCGACTCGTGGCTGGGCGCCGCGGCGGCACCAGCTGGCGATGTTGGAGGCGGCGGGGGCGGGCGAGAGCGTCCTGCTGATCGCGCCGACCGGGGGCGGCAAGACGCTGGCGGGGTTCCTGCCGACATTGGTCGAGCTGGCACAGTCGCCGCGGGAGGGTCTGCACACGTTGTATGTCAGCCCCCTGAAGGCGCTCGCGACCGACATCGCGCGCAACCTGACGCGCCCGGTGCAGGAAATGCACCTGCCCGTGTCGATCGAGACCCGCACCGGCGATACGCCCGCCAACCGCCGCGCCCGCCAGCGCGCCGCACCGCCCAACATCCTGCTGACCACGCCGGAGAGCCTCGCGGTGCTACTGTCGCTGCCCGATGCGCCGGCGCTGTTCGCCGGGCTTGGGTCGGTGGTGCTGGACGAGGTGCACGCACTGGCCGGCACCAAGCGGGGGGACCAGCTCGCGCTATGTGTCGCGCGGCTGCTGACGCTGGCGCCCGCCTGCCGGCGGGTCGGGCTGTCAGCGACGGTCGCGCATCCGGCAGCGATCCGCGCCTATGTGGGCGCGGAACGGGTGGTCGA
>DASSRN010000071.1:0-13433 GCA_035701785.1 Acetobacteraceae bacterium
GGCGAGTGCATGCGGATGCCGGCATCGAACGGCGACACACGCGGTGGGGGTGGCGCCTTGTCTGTATTGCGTGTTCCGGGCAGCCACCAGCGGCCAACCTCTTTCGGATGCCGCGGGTCCTGCAAATCCACGATCATCAGGAACTGGTCGTCCTTTGGATCGCGCGGCACGAAGTCCTTCGCACCAGTGGAAAGGTAGGCGTATCTGCCGTCGGCAAACCACAGGTAATGCACGCCGCGCGAATGCGGGCCGGTCGTGTCGAAATACGCCAGCTTCTTCGGATGTGCGGGATCGCTGACGTCGTAAGTGTCCATCCCGGCATGCGCCTGCCCCACCGTCTCGACCTGGTGTGCGACCGCCATTGTGATGCCGGAGACGCCCAACGAATTGCAGCGCACGAAGTCCGCCTCGACCGGGACCTGGGCAATCACCTTGGGGTCCTCCGGGCGGGTCACGTCGATGACGCTGAAGCACATCGGTGCCGATTCGTGGGCCAGGAACAGCACGCGACGGCCGTCGGGATACTGCCGGAGCGCCAGCCCCTCACCGCCTTTGCCCGCGCCGTTCAGATCGCTGTGGCCGATGATCTGCATGTTGCTGGCTTCCGCCACCGGCGGGATCGGGTCGGCCTGTACCGGGGTGGCCAACGCGGCCAGCAGGGTGGCAGCCCAGAGCAAGTGCCGAAGCCGTCCGTCCATCGTGTCCTCCCCGCGGTGCTTGCCGCCCAGGCTAGGGGCGCGGTCCGCCTGCGGACAAGCGCGGTCAGACCTGCGTGCCTGCCGCCGCGCCCAGGGAACGCGGGCCGCACGCCACCGTTCTTCCGCCTGTTCGTCAGGGGTGGAGGTGGAACGTGCCGAACGATCAGGCCGGTGATCGGCGTGAGCCCGGGCGCGGCAGGCACGCCACGCGTCCGCAGGAGATCCCGGCCCGTGGCTGGAAAGACGTCGCCTGGCGGTCCTGGCAGGAGATCTCCGACAACAACATCTTTCTGGTCTCGGGCGGCGTGACCTACGCGATCCTGCTGGCGCTGTTCCCGGGCCTTGCAGCGCTGGTGTCGCTCTATGGGCTGCTGCTGGACCCGGCCCAGATCGAGCAGCAGGTCGGCGCGCTGGCGGGCGTGCTGCCGGAACAGTCGCAGCGCATGCTGACCGATGAACTGCACCAGTTGGCATCGGCGTCCAACGGCGCACTGGGCATCAGCGCGATCGTCGGGCTCCTGCTGGCGGTGTGGAGCGCCTCGCGCGGCATGAGCGGGCTGATCACTGCGATCAACATCGCCTACGAGCAGAAGGAGACGCGCAGCTTCTTCCGCTTCAATCTGCTGGCCTTGGTGATGACTCTGGGCGCGATGATCGGCGGCCTGATCACAGTTGCGCTCGTGGCGGTGCTGCCGGCGGCCGTTCAGCTGCTCAATCCCGGTCCGCTCGCGAAGTGGCTGCTGCTGATCGTGGAATGGCCGCTGCTGATCGTCTTCGTCATGGCCGGGCTTGCTCTGCTGTACCGTTACGCGCCCAACCGCGACGAGCCGCAATGGCATTGGGTCAGTCCCGGCGCGATCGTGGCGACGCTGCTGTGGATCATCGGTTCGATCGCGTTCACCGCGTATGTCGCCAACTTCGCGAGCTACGACAAAACCTACGGCTCGCTTGGCGGGGCAGTGGTCCTGCTGACCTGGCTCTATCTGTCATCCTTCACCGTGCTGCTGGGCGCGGTGATCAACGCCCAGTCCGAGCGGCAGACCCGGAAGGATACCACCGAAGGTCCGCCGGAACGGATGGGCCGTCGTGGTGCCTACGCAGCCGACACAGTCGGGCCGAGTACCAGCCGATAGAAGCTCACGGCATCGCCTCGAACCGATCGGGCGGCACTGCGAGCGCGAGCCGGCTACCATTGTCCCAGCAGACAGCGATGCGCACCCAGCCGCCCATGTCCCTGCTGCTGGTGACAGTGCCAAGGGTTCCTCGCGGCACCGCCTGAGGATCGTTCATGTCGACGCAACGCACCCGGGTCCCGGGCGAAGGAACGTTCAGCGGCATTCAGCCAAGCCTATATACGGATCATTCGGCTGGGCGTGGCGGGTGGATCGTAGACCCACCCGCCGGTCACACCCGGATCGAAATGTGGCTTCACATTCAGAAACTCCTGGCGACGCGGCGAAGCCCCGATTCAGCAGCGCGTTACGCCTCCGCCGTTCGCCAGGGTCGATGTCAAACTACGCAGGCAGGTGGCAGACGGTTAGTCTTCAGTTTGCAACATCGCTATCGATGTTGTGCATAATAAGCATTCGTCAAACGTCATGTGGGGTGCCGTGTTCAACCTGCGCAGTCTTGATCTTAACCTGCTGACAGTGTTCGAGGCGATCTTCGACACCGGCTCGGTCAGCAGCGCCGCTGATCGATTGGCACTCAGCCAATCGGCGACAAGCCATGCGCTGTCCCGCCTGCGGGAAGCCTGCGGTGACGAGTTGTTCGTGCGGACACGGCAGGGCTTGTCACCAACGCATGTCGCCACGGCAATGTATCCGGCGATCAGCCAGGCGCTTGATGCATTGCGCAAAAGTCTGTCGGAAGCCAGCGGCTTTGATCCGGCCCACTCGGCACGACAGTTTCGCATCAGCATCCCGCACCCGATGGGCCCCTTCTATGCACTCGCGCTGCGTGCAGCGACGGCTGCAATTTCGCCTAACGTGACGCTGACGTATGACACGGTTTCGATACCCGCCGATCTGCGCGACAGGCTGCGCGACGGCAGCATCGACCTGGCGATCGACTGGCTGCCGGTCGCTTCTGATCCGTTTGTCAACCAACGCATTTTCGATGATCAGCTTGTGCTGCTGGCGCGCGGCGACCATCCGATGGTCAGCGTGCCCTTCACACTCGAACACCTGCAGCAGCACGAATTCATCTCCTTGCACCGGCGCGGAGACATGGACCACCTGCCGCACGCGATCGCCGAGTTGTACCGACAGGAATTGCGCGTTGTTGTGCGTGTCAGCGAGCTTCTGGAGATACCGGCAGTTGTTGCAACCAGCGACCTGTTGGGCTTCTTCCCCGCCAGCATGGGTGCGCTGATGCATCAGCGACTGGGACTTCAGGTAATCGACATCCCGCTCGAGCTTTCGCCGGTGCCCATCTACATGATCTGGCATGAAAGTCGTCGTGGCGATGTCGCGCACCGATGGCTGCGAGAACTCGTGCTGGCGGAGTTGGGACGTCAGGCGATCGAGTGAACGCAACGTCATGGCCGGCCTTTCGTGCCGGCCATCCACGTCTT
Organism: Acetobacteraceae bacterium; assembly: GCA_035701785.1. Lineage (GTDB taxonomy): Bacteria > Pseudomonadota > Alphaproteobacteria > Acetobacterales > Acetobacteraceae > JAMXLO01. The sequence continues at coordinate 3,274 of DASSRN010000071.1, forward strand.
CACCGCGCGCGAGCCGTCTCGGGATCTTCCTGCGCCGCCTCCCATGCCGCGGATGCGGCCGCCTTCGCAGCCTTGGTGCCGCGCTCCATCGCCTCACCGGCGGCGTCCCGTGCAGCGCCCGCCGCCCAGTCCGTCGCCGGTCCGATCAGCGCCTGCTCCTGTTCGGTCCGCGGCAGCAGAGCGCCCAACAGCACGCCGGCGGTGACGCCCAGCGCACCGAGCAGCAGCGGATTGTCGCTCACCGTATCGGCGATGCCGCCGCCGGCGCGCATCGCATAATCCCGCCCGCGCTGCGCCGCTCCTGCCACCGCCTCACCCGTGCGCTGGCCCTGCTCCATGATGCTGTCGCGCCACTCGCCCGCGCTGTTTCGCATACACTCCATCTGATCCTGCGCGGCCTGCTGTGCCGAATCGAACGCCTGCTGCACCCGGTCCGCAAAGGCCGATGCGGTTTCCGCCACGTTCTGCTGTATGCCGAGCATGCGCGCGCGGGCCTCAGCGACACGACTACGGAACGCATCGTCGGTTTCCTCCGCCGTGCGGGTCACCGCCTCGCCGGCACTGCGCGCCTGCTCATACATCGAGTCCCTGGCGCTGCGGAGCGAGTCCATAGTGCTGCGCCGTGCGTAATCCGCATCGTATGGCACCATGGACCTGCCCCTGCCATTCGCGGGGAGGCTGCTCGCAACCGCGAGCCAGGCGAGTCCAATCCCCGTCAGCGCGACGGGCAGCGGGTTGTCGCGCAGCTGAGCACCAAGGTTGCGAGCAAATACCGCACCCTGTCCGGTGCGCAGATACGACAAGCCCTCATCGATCAGTTGCCCGGGTGACAACCGCCGTGTCAGTTCATCGAGGTGATTGCCCAGACGCGCACGCGTCTCCGCCAGGTCGTGCTCGATGCTGGCGGGATTGCCGGCATAGTCGTTCATGTCGCGCTCTCCTTGATCACGCGTGCATCCGCTTCAACGTTGCGAACTGTTCGATCCGGAACCATGCCGGACGGCGACAACGCCTTGCGCGCGGCACCTGCCAGGATGGCGCCGATTACCAGGACAACAACCCCGACGATGAGTGACGCGGCCCAATCCGGCATCACTCGCGCCAGCGCCTGCGCCACCGCGATCAAAACTATAACGAGGCCGGCATAAGCCAGCATCATCGCGCCGAATAGCGAGATCACGCCCGCAGTCAGCCGATTGACCTTCTGCTCCATCTCGGCGCGCGCCAGGGCGACCTCACCGCGCACCAGATCAGTGGCATCTTCGGCAACGCCGCCGACCAGATCGCGCAGGCTCACGCGCTGATCAATGCTCATAGGGGAACTCCCCCTCATAGACACTGGAAGCAAGGTCGCGCTCGTTGCGGCCGCTACTGCTCGCGGTGTTGATCCCGCCGCGTCGCGCCGCCGTGCCGACGGCACGGCTCAGCATGAACCCTGCCGCCATCGCTGCACCGGTGAACAGAACCGGCTGGCGCCGTGCGAAATCCTCCGCCCTCGCCAGCAGCGTGTTCAGGTCGTTACTGCGCAGCGTCTGTGCAAAATCAGACAATCGATCGGCACCCTGTTCGACCAGCCCTGCCATCCAGGCCTCGTCGCCGCCCATCGCACGCGCCGCCCGCCGCGCCGCATCGGCGGCATGCTCCGCACGATCCGCCACACGGTGTCCCTGCGCCGCCGCCTGGTCGCGCATGTCGCGCGTAATGTCCTCAGGGCTGGTGTTCTGCCGATGCGGCGTTTCGCTGCCGGAACCCTGGCCGTAGCCCGGTCGGGATCCTACTTGTTCCTGCCGTTCGTCCATTCCGCCTCCTGCCGCGCAAGACAACGGAAAGCCAACGTGGTCTGAGTTCAGCAGTTCCGCGTCCGCACAGGTGCCAAGCGAAAGGCGCGAACAAGTCAGCTTGAGGCATGGAATAGCAGTGGGCTAACCGGTCGCCGCCACCTCAAGCACATATTCGGCGATCGCCAGCGACGCGGTCAGGCCGGGGCTTTCGATACCGAAGAGATTGATCAGTCCCGGCACGCCATGCGTCTGCGGACCTTGAACGATGAAATCCTGCGCCGCGGCGCCACGCGGCACGATCTTCGGCCGGATACCGGCATAGCCCGGCTGCAATGCGCCGTCCTTCAACTCCGGCCAATACTTCCGCACGGCTGCATAGAAGCTATCGGCGCGCGCCGGATCGACGCTGTAGTCAATGGTCTCGATCCATTCCACGTCGGGACCGAAGCGTGCCTGGGCGCCGAGGTCGATCGTCAGATGCACCCCGAGCCCACCCGGCACCGGCACCGGATAGATCAGCCGCGAGAACGGTGATCGCCCCGACAGCGTGAAGTAGTTGCCCTTGGCGTACCAGGCGCCCGGAATCCGCTCAGCCGGCATCCCCGCGAAGCGCGACGCCACATACGGCGCGTGCAGCCCGGTTGAGTTCACCAGCAGCCGGCAGCGCAGCGTCATCGGATCGGCGCCGCCGACATCGATCTCCATGCCGCCCGCTATGGCGCGGCCGCCCATCACGGGGCTGAAGAACACCGGCACGGCGCCGGCGTTCTCCGCGTCGCCTTGCAGCGCCAGCATGAAGGCGTGGCTGTCGACGATGCCGGTCGCCGGCGACAGCAGCGCGCTCGTGCAACGCAGGTTCGGCTCCAGCGCAATCGCCTCGGCCGCGGTCAGCACGCGCATACCCTCGACGCCGTTCACCTCGGCGCGGCGCTTGATGCCGGCGAGCATCGCGTCCTCTTCGCCACTGGTCGCGACGATCAGCTTGCCGCAATTGGCGTGCGGAACGCCCTTCTCGGCACAATACGCGTAAAGCGCGCGCCGCCCGGCGACGCAGAACCGCGCCATCAGGCTGCCGGCCGGATAGTAGATGCCGGCGTGGATCACCTCGCTGTTGCGCGACGAGGTCTCGGTGCCGATGCCCTCCGCCGCCTCCAGCAGCAGCACCTCGCGGCCGGCCAGCGCGAGCGCGCGCGCCACCGCCAGGCCGACGACGCCGGCCCCCACCACGACACAATCGACTGACTCCACGTGCGGCCTCCTTGCAGGCAGACTGGCATGGGCAGGCAGGGGCAGGAAATGCTGACGCTGCAATCAGGTGACTCGTCGCTGGTGCTGGCGCCCGAGATCGGCGGCGCGATCGTCGGCTGGCGGCTGGGCGCGGTGCCGGTGATGCGGCTGCCCGCGCCCGACGCGCTGATGGCCGGCAATGTGCGCGGGCTGGCCTGCTTTCCGCTGGTGCCGTTCTCCAACCGCATCGCGTGGGGGCGGTTCCGCTGGGACGGCGTGGATTACGCGCTGGACAGAAATTTCGGCGACCACCCGCACACGATCCATGGGGTGGGCTGGAAGCGTCCCTGGCAGGTGGCGGATGCCAGTCCTGCCTCCGCCACTCTGGCACTACGGCATGACGCCGGGGGCGATCAGGCGCGCGCCTGGCCGTTCCCGTTCGTCGCCGAACAGCAGTTCACGCTGACTGCGGATGCGCTCCAGTTGCGGCTGAGCATGCGCAACGAGCATCACGCCGCAGCCCCGGCAGGTCTTGGCTGGCACCCGCATTTCCCGCTGCGCGGCGCGCCAACGCTGCGGTTCAGTGCGGGCCAGGTCTGGCTGAACGGTGCGGACTCGCTGCCATCGCGCGAGGAGCCGGTCCCGCCGGATTGGGACCACGCCGCCGGACGGCCCGTCGGCAGTGCCACCCTGGACAATTGCTTCGCGGGCTGGGACGGCCTGGCGATGATCGACTGGGGCGACGGAACCGGGCTGCGCATCGAGGCGGACGAGACATTCCGCCATGTCGTCATCTATACGCCGCCGAACCGGCCGTATTTCTGCGTCGAGCCGGTCAGCCACATGACCGACGCGATCAACCGCATGGACGTGCCCGGGCACGGGCTGCGCGTGCTGGCGCCAGGCGAGACGCTGAACGGCAGCGTGACGTTCCGGCTTGACGCCGGAAGTCCTTCCATCCGGGCCTGAAAGCACTCATATTCACCGCAAGCATAAGGAGGCTTTCGGTGGGTGTTGGCAGCGGCGAGGAGCCGTGACGTGTGGTCGCTGATCAACAGTGCAGCTGACCTGGCAGCGCAGTATCCATTGCTTTCCATCCTGATCGCGTTCCTCGCCTCGATCGTCGAGGCGGTTGCGGTGCTGGGCGTGCTGGTGCCCGGCACACCGATTCTGATGGCGGTCGCCGCCGCGGGAGCCATGGCAGGCATGTCGATGGCGCCGATCATGGTTGTCGCCATCCTGGGCGCGGTGATCGGCGACTTCGTGTCCTATTGGGTCGGCCATCATTTCCGCTTCCGGCTACGCGGCATGTGGCCGTTCGCCAGCCGCCCACACCTGATGGGCCACGCCGAGAACTTCTTCCACCGCTACGGCTCAGCCAGCGTCGCGATCTGCCGGTTCGTACCGGTGCTGCGCTCAACTGTGCCGCTCGTCGCCGGCATGGCCGGCATGGCCCGCTCGCGCTTCCTGATCGCCAATGTCAGCTCAGCGTTCGTCTGGGCGCCGGCGCACGTGGTGCCGGCGCAGTTCGCCGGACTGTCGCTGAACGACCTTCAGGCCGGCGACTGGGCGGGCGCGGCGCTGTGTGCCGCCGGGCTGCTGGTGTTCACCATGGCTGGCTGGTACGTGCATCGCCGCGTGGCTGCACGCGCCCGCTAAAGCCGCGTGATCGCCCGGGCTGACTGCCAGCTCATCGGTCGCTGGCGGATTGCCGAATCGGACCTTTGGGATCGCCAATATCTCGACCTTGTTGAGCCCGCCTACCTGCAGGTCGCTAGCGATGGGCGGGCAGAGTTCGCGTTTGGCGCTCTCTGTGCCGGGGGCGATATCGAATACTCTCGAACCTCCGTGTTCTTTCGATGGACCGGCTTCGATGAGGGTAGTGAGATCGAAGGCGAGGCCGAGGTAGAACTCAACGATGATGGCTCAATCCAAATCGAGCTGTCCTTTGATAACGGTGATGATGCCACTCTGATTGGGCGCCGTGTGCGACCAGTTCGGCGACCCGCCAAGAAACCTCGCTAGGCTATTCACCTAATGCGAACTTAAGCAGTGTCAGCGCCGCCACCAGCCATACTGCGCCACTGATCGCAGCGATCCGCCCGGCCGCCGCCTTCACCACCACATAGGTGATGAACCCGAGCCCAATCCCCTCGGCGATCGAGAAGGTGAACGGAATACCGATCGCCAGCACCACCGCCGGGACGTATTCAGTCGCGTCGTCCCAGTTGATGTCACGCAGCGCGCGCGCCATCAGGCAGGCGACGAACACCAGCGCCGGGGCTGTGGCGAAGGCAGGAATCGCCGTGGCGAGCGGCGCGAACAGCAGCGTCAGCAGGAACAGGACCGCGACGGTCAGCGCGGTCAGCCCGGTGCGACCACCCGCCTGGATGCCCGCCGCGCTCTCGATATAGCTGGTGGTAGTGCTGGTGCCGAGTAGCGAGCCCAGGATGGCGCCGCCGCTGTCCGCCAGCAGCGCCTCGCGCAGCCGCGCGATCGTGCCGTCCGGCCGCATCAGCCCGGCGCGCTGCGTGGTGGCGATCAGCGTGCCGGTGTTGTCGAGCACGTCCACCAGGAAGAACGTCAATACAACCGTGAAGACGCCAAGCGACAGCGCGCCACGGATGTCGAGCTGCAGGAAGGTCGGCGCCAGCGACGGCGGCAGCGCGACGATGCCGTCCAACTGCGTCATGCCGAACGGCAGGCCGATCGCCGCGGTGACTATGATGCCGATCAGGATGGCGCCAGGCAGGCCGCGCGCACTGAAACCGGCGATCAGCAGGAACCCCAGGCATGACAGCAGCGTGGTCGGCTTGGCCAACGTGCCGAGTGTGACCAATGTGACAGGATCGCCGGTCACCACGCCCATCTCATGCAGCCCGATCAGGCCCAGGAATAGCCCGATCCCGGCGCCGATGCCGAGTTTCAGCGACATCGGGATCGCGTTCACCAGCCACTCGCGCACGCGCAACAGACTGACGACCAGGAACAGCACGCCGGACAGGAACACGGCACCCAGCGCCACCTGCCAGGGCACGCCCATGTCCTTCACCACGACGAAGGTGAAGTAGGCGTTCAGGCCCATGCCAGGTGCGAGCGCCAGCGGCAGGTCCGCGAGCAGCCCCATCGCCGCCGAACCAATCGCTGCGGCAATGCAGGTGGCAACAAAGGCCGCGTCATGGTCGATGCCGGCACCGGCGAGGATGCGCGGATTGACCACGACGATATAGGCCATGGTCAGAAACGTGGTGCAGCCGGCGAGGATCTCGGTGCGGACCGTGGTGTCATGGGCGCGCAGGTCGAACATGTATCCGCTAACCGCCCGGCGCACCCTGCGTGTTCACGTACAGCGCGTAGAGCCCATGGCTAGCCGCCATGAACAGGCGATTGCGCCAGCGTCCGCCGAAGCAGAGGTTGGCGCAGCGCTCGGGCAGCGCGATGTGGCCGATCGCCTCGCCGGCCGGGTTGAAGACGCGCACGCCGTCCAACTCGGCTTCGCCCATGCCCCAGCCGCACCACAGGTTGCCGTCAACATCCACGCGGAATCCGTCCGGCGTGCCGGGACCGGCATCGAGGAACATCCGGCTGGCGCCCAGCGTCGCACCGTCCACGTCGAACACGCGCAGCTTGCGCGACGGCATGGCACGCGATTCGACGACGTAAAGCTTCGATTCGTCCGGCGAGAACGCGAGCCCGTTGGGCCCCTGCACATCATCCGACACCACGGTGATCGCGCCGGTCTGGCCATCGACGCGATAGACGTTCATCGGCAGTTCCGGCTCGTGCTTCTCGCCCTCGTAGTAGCCCAGCAGGCCGAACGCGGGATCGGTGAACCAGATCGAGCCGTCCGACTTCACCACCACGTCGTTCGGCGAATTCAGCTTCTTGCCCTGGTAGCTGTCGGCCAGCACGGTGATTGCGCCGTCATACTCGGTGCGGATGACACGTCGGCCGCGATGCTCGCAGGTCACCAGCCGGCCCTGGCGATCGCGCGTATTGCCGTTGGCATTGTTGGAGGACTTGCGGAACACGCTGACCGCGCCGGTCTCCTCCTCCCACTTCAGGATGCGGTCGTTCGGGATGTCGCTCCACAGCACATAGCGGCCGTCACCGAAATACACCGGACCTTCCGACCAGCGGCAGCCGGTGAACAGCCGCTCGACAGATGCGAGCGGCAGGCGATAGCGATTGAAGCTCGGATCGATCACCTGCACAGCAGGATCGGGATAGCGCTGGCTTGGTTCCCACATGTCGGTTCCCCCGGGTGTATCTACGTCCGTAGCCCCGCCCGCTGCAAGTGCGGCGCAAGTCGGAAGCCCACGGCCAGCAGCAGCATGCGCAGATCGCTGAACAGCGACCAGAACGGATGGCCGAACGTCTCCGGCCGGTTGCGCTCGACGGCAAAGTGTGCGGTCCAGGCGAAGGTGTAGCCGATCATCGGCGCGGCAATCAGGCTGCGCCAGTTCAGCGTGGCAATGCCAACCAACAGCGTGACCAGCGCCAGTCCGGTACCTGCGTAGTGCAGCGCCCGGGTCTTCGACCGGCTGTGCGCGCGCAGATAGCGCAGCCAGAATTCGTCATAGGTCATCGGCGCCGCCGCAGGGCTACATCCTCCCCGCATCCACCACCCATAGCTGCGCGGTGCACATCCGGCTGTCGTCGGATGCCAGCCACAGCACCATGCGCGTCACGTCCCCCGGCCCAAGCTTCTCCTTCAGGCACTGCACCTTCAGCAGGTCGGTCTCGGCCTCCGGCGTCAGCCACAACGTGATCTGCCGCTCGGTCATGATCCAGCCGGGGATCACCGTATTGACGCGTATCCTGTCTGGCCCGAGATCGCGCGCCATGCCCCGCGTCAGTCCCTCCACCGCGGCCTTCGCCGTTGTGTAGGCCGGCATGCCACCGGTCAGCGAGTGCCAGCTCACCGAGCCGAAATTGATGATCGATCCACCGCCGGCCTCACGCATCATCGGTGCCACCGCCTGGATGGCGAAGAACTGGTGCCGCAGGTTAGTGGCTTGCCTTTCGTCCCAGTACTCGGGCGTGACCTCTTCCCACTTGTGCCGCTGATCGTTTGCCGCATTGTTCACCAGCACGGTGATCGGCCCCAGCGCACCTCCAACGTCCGCGATCACCGCCTGAAGCGCCGCCACGTCCTTCAGGTCGCAATGCCGGTACTTCGGCGCCTGGTGCCCCGCCGCCTCGATCCGGGCGATCAGCGCCTTCGCCGCATCGTCGGCGATATCGACGAACGCCACCTTCGCCCCCTGTGCCGCGAACTGCGTCACGTGCTCGGCGCCGATGCCGCTGGCACCGCCGGTGATGAACACCACGCGGTCGCGCAGGCTCGGGTAGATCGCGAACTCTCCGCTCATGCTGCGCGCTCCTTCAGTTGCCGCACCACCGCATCGACGATGGCATCCGGCGCCGCATCGATCGACACCACGATCGGGCGCTCATCGTCACCGGGTTCCTCCAGCGTGGCGAACTGGCTCTCCAGCAGCGCTGGCGGCATGAAGTGACCTTGCCGAGTTGCGAGCCGCGCCGCGATCAGCGCCTGCGTGCCATGCAGATACACGAGCACGACGTCGGCGCGTGCGCCGATCAGGATGTCGCGATACGCCCGCTTCAGTGCCGAGCACGCCACCACCGCGCTTTCACTGCTAGCGCGCATCGCGTCGATCTCGCGCGCGATCGCACGCAGCCAGGGCCAGCGGTCTTCATCGGTCAGCGGAATGCCGGCATGCATCTTCGCGACGTTCTCCGGCGGATGGAAGCTATCGCCTTCGATCAGCCGCCATCCGGTGCGCCCGGCAACCCCACGGGCCACGGTGGTCTTACCACTGCCCGAAACGCCCATGAGCACGGCGACGGTCATGAGGACAAATTCCCCCTCCCTTTGCGGGAGGGGGCCAGGGGGAGGGGGCTGGGGTTGGTCCGAAGCCCCCTCCCCCCAACTCCAGCGCGTTTCATCCGTGCCACCACCGCCCGTTCAGCACAATCCCACAACACCCAATCCGCTGTGTCGCATTCAGCTTCTCGCCCAGCACGTCCACCAGTTCGAACCGCTCCTGCTCCAATGTCAGCACGGTCGCGTCCCCCAACAATCCTGGCCGCAGCGTACCGCGATCCTCCAGCCGCACCGCGCGCGCCGGATTGATCGTCGTCGCACGGATCACCTCGGTCAGCGGCACGCCAAGCGCCAGGAACTTCGACATCGTTGTCAGCAGATCGTACGCCGGACCGTCGATCGACACGACATGGATGTCGGACGAGATCACGTCCGGCAGGAACTCCTGCTTGAGCATCGCCATCGCCGTCTCATACCCGAACGAGCCCGCGCCGTGTCCGATGTCGAACACCACCCCGCGCTGACGCGCCGCCAGCACGTCCTCGCGCACCGCGCCGTCGGGTGCCACCGGCGTATTGGGGAACGGCCGGAAGCAGTGCGTCAGGATGTCGCCCCTGCGCAGCCGCGGCATCACCTCGGAGCGATACGGCGGTGGCGCGTCGAGATGCGTCATCAGCGGAATGCCGGCATGCTCGGCCACCTCCAGCGCGATCTCCATCGGCGTGATGCCGGACGCACCGGACGCGTTGCCGCCGACCCGCACCTTGATGCCGACCACCAGATCGGCCTGCGCCTTCGCCACATCCAGGCATACGCGCGGATTGAGCAGCGCGAGATCGCGGCACTCACCGACATTGACCTCCTTCGACAGCGCGAAGATGCCGGCGAAGCTGATGTTGAGAAACGGCAGGATGCGAACCTCGGCCGGCTCGATGACATGACGGCGGAACCCCTTCAGGTTGCCCGGACCGGCCGAGCCTGCGTCGACCAGCGTGGTAAGACCGCTTGCCTTGGCATAGGCATCCGGATCGACACCGAGCGACGTGCCGCCCCAATAGACATGCGTGTGCAGATCAATCAGCCCGGGCACCACGATCTGCCCCGACACGTCCCGCGTCGCCTTGCCGCCTGGCAGGTCAGGACCGACCTCCGCCACCTTGCCATCAGCGAACGCGACATCGAGCCGCTCATCCAGTCCCTGCGCTGGATCGATGACGCGGCCGCCCTTCAGCACCAGATCGAACATGCCGAGTACTCCCTCCACTCAACCCTGCCACATCGCGCCATCCTCTAGAAAGCCA
>DASSRN010000072.1:0-9541 GCA_035701785.1 Acetobacteraceae bacterium
GCCTGCGTCGCGCTGCCGACCTGCGGGCTCGCGCTGGCGGAGAGCGAGCGCTACCTGCCCGACCTCATCACGCGACTGGACGAGGAACTGGAGCGCGCGGGACTGCCGCAGGACGACATCACCATCCGCATGACCGGCTGTCCGAACGGCTGCGCGCGGCCGTACTTGTCGGAGATCGGTCTCGTGGGCCGGAGTCCCGGGCTGTACAACCTGTATCTCGGCGGCGCGTTCGACGGCTCGCGGATGAACAAGCTGTACCGACGCGATGTCGGCGGCGATGCGATCGTCGCCGCGCTGACGCCGCTGTTCCGCGAATACGCCGAACGCCGCGAAGCCGGCGAACGCTTCGGCGATTATGCGATCCGGGCCGGCCATATCCGGCCGACCACAGCGGGCAACCGCTTCCACGAAGACCTGTCCCCCGAACTGCGGAGCTGACCATGCGGTCCTTGCGACAGACCTCTCCTGCGCTTGCCTGGCCCTCGCTGCACGACACCCGCGGCCGATTGCTTGGCCTGCCCTTCGTGCTGACGGCGTTCGCGCCCGGCGTTCTGGTGGGCTGGCAAAGCTGCGTGCTGGCGCTGGTGATTGCGACGCTGGCAAGCTTCCTGGTCTACGTGCCGCTGACAGTGCTGGCACTGAACCATGGCGATGCGCTGAGCGAGCAGGCACCGGTGCCGGCGCTGACGGCGCGCGCGTACGCTGCGCTGCTGACGCTGTGGACCGGAACCGCGTGGCTTGCCGCGGTGTTCGCGCCCGCAGTCACGTAGCGCCGAACTTGCCGTCATTGCGCTTAGATCTGCGCGCAGTGAAACCAGCATAGGATCTGCTCGACCACACAAGCACGTGCTCGCGCTGTCATGGCGTTCGGCGCGGCCGTTTGGTCATCGTATCCCAGTTCTCGCGCTTGCTTGAAAGAAACCGACGGGCCACCGCGCGTTGGAGCCACGTCAGAACGTGGAGCGGAGCCGTCGCATGCGCGCACTCACATGGCATGGTAAAGGCGACATGCGGTGCGACACGGTACCCGATCCCAAGATCGAGGACCCGCGCGACGCCATCATAAAAGTCACCGGTTGCGCGATCTGCGGTTCGGACCTGCACATCTTCGATGGTCTCATTCCAAGCATGGAACGCGGCGACGTTATGGGCCATGAGACCATGGGCGAGGTCGTCGAGGTCGGCGGCGGCGATACCCGCCTGAAGAAGGGCGATCGCGTCGTGGTCCCGTTCACCATCGCCTGCGGCGAATGTTTCTTCTGCCAGCGTGGCTGCTTCTCAGCCTGTGAGCGATCCAATCCCAACGCCGAAAAAGCGAGCAAGCTGTGGGGCCACTCGCCGGCGGGATTGTTCGGTTACTCGCACCTGCTTGGCGGCTTTCCTGGAGGACAGGCAGAGTACCTCCGCGTACCCTTCGCCGATGTCGGCCCGATCAAAGTGCCGGATGGGCTGACCGACGATCAGGTGCTGTTCCTGTCGGACATCTTTCCGACCGGCTACATGGGCGCCGAGTTCTGCGACATCAAAGGCGGCGAGACGGTCTCAGTGTTCGGCTGCGGACCGGTCGCGCAGTTCGCCATCCGCAGCGCCTTCCTGCTCGGCGCCGAGAGGGTGATCGCCATCGACACCGTACCCGAACGTCTCAGCATGGCGGAGGCGGCCGGTGCGATCACTATCGACTTCATGAAGGATGATGTCTACGAGCGGATCCAGGAGCTGACCCAAGGTCGCGGCGCAGATGCCTGCACCGACGCTGTCGGCACCGAACCGCACACATCGGCCAGTTTCGATTCCATGCTGGATCGCGCCAAGGTCGCCGTCCTACTCGGCACCGATCGGCCGCATGTGCTGCGCCAGGCGATCCACTGCACGCGCAACTTCGGTGTCGTGTCGATCGTCGGAGTCTATGGCGGGTTCGTCGACAAGATCCCGATGGGCAGCGCGATCAACCGCGGACTGACCTTCCGGATGGCCCAGACGCCGGTGCAGCGCTACCTGCCCAAGCTGATGAAGCTGATCGAGGACGGCAAGATCGATCCGTCCTTCGTCATCACGCACAAGGTCCCGCTGGAGAAGGGGCCGGAGATGTACCGCACGTTCCGCGACAAGCAGGACGGCTGCATCAAGGTAATGATGACTCCCTGACCCCTGATCGGAGAGTTCCCGATGAGCAGCGAGACTCGCAAGTTCGCCATTGTCACCGGTGCGTCGACCGGAATCGGCTTCGAACTGGCGCGCGAATGTGTCGAGCACGGCTATGACGTGCTGGTCGCCGCCAATGAGCGCGAGATCGAACACGCTGCCGAAAGTCTGCGCAAGAACGGCGCCCAAGTACAGGCCGTGCAGGCCGAGCTATCCAACAAGGACGGGGTGAACAAGCTCTATGCAGCGGCGGCCGGGCGACAGGTGGACGCGCTGCTGGCCAATGCCGGGCGTGGGCTGGGTCATGGCTTCCTAGACCAGAATCCTCATGACTGGATCCACGTGGTGGACACCAACATCACCGGCACGCTGCTGCTGGTGCAGAAGGTGGGCCGCGACATGCGGCAGGCCGGAACGGGTCGCATCCTGATCACCGGATCGATCGCTGGGTTCATGCCGGGGACCTATCAGGCGGTGTACAACGGCACCAAGGCGTTTCTCGACAGCTTCTCCTTCGCGCTGCGCCACGAGCTGAAGGGCAGCGGCGTCAGCGTCACCTGCCTGATGCCAGGCGCGACGGAGACCGAGTTCTTTGACCGTGCCGCCATGCTCGACACCAGGATCGGGCAGCAGGAGAAGGACGATCCGGGGATGGTCGCCAAGGCTGGCTTCGATGCGATGATGAAGGGCAGCGGCGAGGTGATCACCGGCTGGCAGAACAAGCTGCGCGCCGCGATCGCGCATGTCGCACCAGCCGACACATTGGCCGAGATGCACCGCGGCATGGCGGAGCCAGGGCGATAACGTCATGGACCGGCCGCTGGAGATCGCGTTCCACAACCTCGACCCCTCACCCGCGGTCGAAGCCGAACTGCGTCAGCATGTGGACAAGCTCGAGCGCCGGTTCGGCCACCTGGTGGCGTGCCGCGTTTCGGTCGAGCGGCTGCACAACCAGCATCGCACTGGCAACATCTTCGAGGTGCATGTGACGCTGTCGGTGCCTGGCCAGGAACTGGCCGTATCGCGCCAGCCACAGAAGCCGAACCAGCGCCGCGCCCATACGGACATTCATGCTTCGATCCGCGACGCGTTCAATGCGGCGGAACGGCAGCTGGAAGCGTTCAAGGGCCGGATACGAACGGACACCAGCAGCCCCAGCGCCTCGGCGCTGACCGGACAGGTCGCGCTGATCGAGCCGGGCGCGGACCACGGGTTCATCCTGAACAGCCTGGGATCGCAACTCTATTTCCACCGCGACAGCGTCACCAATGGCCGCTTCGAAGATCTTCGCGAGGGCGCCACGGTGCACTATGTCGAAGAGCAGAGCGACATCGGCCCGACCGCGACCAAGATCCGCATCGCCGAAGAGTGAACCTTCGCCAACACGGGAGGAGCCTCATGAAAGTTGCCGATGTCATGACCACCACCGTTCGCCTGATCCGTCCGGACCAGACTCTGCGGGAAGCCGCAAACATGATGTTCGACGATGATATCGGCGCCATTCCCGTCGCCGACAAAGAGCGTCTGGTAGGTATGGTGACCGATCGCGACATCGCCATCCGTGGGATCGCGCAGGGCAAGGGCCCGGATGCGAAGGTCGGCGAAATCATGACGGAGCAGGTGAAATACTGCTTCGCCGATGAGGATCTGGACCAGGTGTCCAGGAATATGGCGTCGCTTCAGATGCGCCGCCTTCCGGTCATGGACCGCGAGAAGCGCCTGGTCGGCATCGTCTCACTGGGCGATCTCGCGGTCACCAACAGGTCGCGCGCGCAAGCTGAGCAGGCGCTGCACGGCATTTCCCAGCCTGGCATCTGAGGTCGAGGATATGAGAGCGATCATCTGTCTCGGGCTGCTGGGCCTCTATGTCGCCGCCAATCCGGCGGCGGCTCAAGGCAACGGGCATCTGCCGAACGCCGCTCCACTGAAGACGATGGAGCGGGCGCACGCCTATCACCTGACCAACATGAGCAGCCACCTGATTGTCGCCGCGCACATCAAGATGAGCGATGGCAGCGAGCGTGATCTGACGTGGGACAAGCCGGTGCAACCGCGCCAGGGGCGGGAAATCGCGGTACCAGCGAATGAGTGCATGGCGCTGCTGACCGTGAAGTTCCGGTCCGGCAAGACCATGCAGTCCGGCGCGCCTAACTGCAATGAGACCCGTATCATTGTCACCGACGACGCGATCCAGATCGGCAGCAGCGCCTCCGACCGGCCGCCGGTGCAATAGCCCGCTCCAGGGCGTCAATCGCCCTGGCGACGCACGAACTTGAAGAAGCGGCTGATCTTGCCGTCCGCGGTCTTGTCCTGATGCAAGAAGGCGAGCTCCCGGTCATCGAAGGTTTCGAAGAACTCGTCCCAGGATATCTCCTCCAGCTTATCGTCGGGTTCGGCAAAGTCGAAACGCAGGATGCCTTCGCCGCTGCGGTCCTCGGTGCCCTTCACGCGCGTTGGCCTGCCGCCACGCTCCTCGGCCCATTTGCGGATCATGTCGTGGTCGGTCGTTGTCGAGGCCTGTGCCATTCGATCCTCCTTGCGGTACTTGCGCAGAAAGTGCGATGGACCGGTCAAGTTGCCCGTTCACGGCATTATTCAGCACTCCGAACCGAATGGATGTCGCAACTGCGACAGGGCCGCACCGTTGCAGCACCCAGAGCATGCGGAGACCACGATGACAGCCGACACGATCCGACCGCCGCTTCCGGAACAGCAGCAACCGATGCCGGGAAGCAGCGCCGCAATGGACCCGCCACCCGACTATGGCGAGGACAGCTATAAGGGTTCCGGGCGCCTCAACGGCAAGAAGGCTGTTATCACTGGCGCGGACAGTGGTATCGGGCGCGCGGTCGCCTTGGCGTTCGCGCGCGAGGGCGCCGATGTGCTGGTCAGCTACTACAACGAAGACCAGGACGCGAACGAGACACGTCGGCTGGTCGAAGCGGCGGGCCGGCAATGCCTGTTGGTTCGTGGCGACATCAAGGAACCCTCGCACTGCCGCGGGATCATCGACAAGGCAGTCTCTGAGTTCGGCCGTATCGATGTGCTGGTGAACAATGCGGCGCACCAGGCGTCATTCTCGTCGATCGGCGATATCAGCGACGAGGAGTGGGACGTCACGTTCCGCACCAACATCCATGCGATGTTCTACCTGACCAAGGCGGCTGTCGCGCATATGAGGGAGGGCAGCGCGATCATCAACACGGCTTCGGTGAACGCCGACACGCCGAGCCCGCAGTTGCTCGCCTATGCGACCACCAAGGGCGCGATACAGAACTTCACCGGTGGCCTCGCCCAACTCTTGGCTGACAAAGGTATCCGCGTGAACTGCGTTGCTCCCGGTCCGATCTGGACACCGCTAATCCCGTCGACCATGCCTGCCGAGAAGGTGAAGAACTTCGGCAAGCAGGTGCCGATGTCGCGCCCCGGGCAGCCGAAGGAGGTAGCGCCTGCCTATGTCCTGCTGGCCACTGACGAGGCGAGCTACATATCGGGCGCGACGGTCGCGGTGACGGGCGGCAAGCCGATACTCTGAGCAGCACTGGCGCGCCTCTCGTCAGTGCTGGTTACTGGATTCAGCGGGCCCCGGTCTCGGCATGCGCCGCTGCTGCCAGACGCGGCAGCGCGCAGATCGCAAAGGGTACACAGGTCAGCCTGGCAAGCGCACATCCCTACACACGTGCCGCCGCGAACAGCACTTCGCTGATGGCCTGCTCCAGTTCGCGCGCTCTCGCTGCCCCAGTGTGCTGACGCAGCACCGTAGCACGCACCTGCTGCCCGATACGCAGCCGCATTGCTTCATCCAGTCCGCGCAGGATCTCCACCATATCGTCGGTATCATCAGCGATCAGGACGTTCGGAAGCAACTGTTCCAGGCCTGACCATCGGTCGCTGACGATGGCGGTCCCGCAGGCGCCCGCTTCGAACAGGCGCACGCTGGGCGACCAGCCGACCCGCGCCATCTCGGCGCGGGTGATGTTCAACGTGAACCGCTGCCGAGAATAGAATGCCGCATGATCCCTCGGCGGTAGGTGGTCGATACGCTCGACATTCGCAGGCCACTCGATCGTCGCGGGATACTGCGGGCCAGCCACCACGAACCGCAGTTCCAGCAGCCGGCGCGCCGGCTCGATCAGCAGCCGCTCCAGCGCGGACTGCCGATTTTCCGCGTAGGTGCCGATATAACCGAGGTCCCATGCAAAAGGCAGCGCACGCGGATGGTACAGTTCCTCATCGACGGCGCAGTAAAGCGCCGTGGGGTTCCTGGCTCCGAACCGCCCCGCGAGATGCCGCAGCAACGGCCCGCCAGTAAATGACAGATAGAGATCGAAAAGCGGGACCTGGCGAGCCGCGACATAGTCGCAGCAATCCTGGGCGAGCGCCGCAAGGGTGATCGGCGTGTCGATGTCGTAGAATGCTTGGACACCTGACGCGCGCGACGCTACCAGGTCGATGATGGCGATTCCATCCGGCACGTACGATCCAACGACGACGGCGTCCGCCTCACCGATGCGCGACCCATATCGCGCTTCAAGGTCGCCCAGCCCGGTATAGAACGCGAGCTCGGTGAATTCAGGCCTGACCAGATCGCGCGCCGATGCGTACCAAGGCACATCGCGTTCCAGGAACAACAGCCGATGCCCATGCTCCGCCAGGCCGCGCAGCAATGCGCGATAGGTGGTCGCATGGCCATTGCCCCACGACGAGGACAGCGACAGGCCGAGGAACACCAGGTCCATGCGAGGCTGCCTCATGCCGGCACCGCCGCCCGCTTCGCGCACAGTGCGGCAAGCAGCAACTGGTCCACGCAGGCGGCACGTCGATCGTAGGTGTGTTCGGCCAGGATGCGCTGCCGTGCGGCGAGGCCGATCTGGTGTGCCCGTTCGCTGCTCAGCGTCGGCAGGATCTCGACGATATCGGAGCCGTCACGCGCTACCAGCACCTCGGTGCCGGGCTGGAGGAAAAGCTCGATGCCTTCCCATGCGTCAGTGATCAGGCAGGCGCCGGCTCCTGCTGCCTCGAACAGCCGCGTCGGTGGCGAGAAGCCTGTCTCGGCCATGCTGGCGCGATTGATGTTGAGCACAGCACGCGCGGAGGCGTTGAACGCGTTGTGCGCATCGGTCCCTACGTGACCGAGCTTCGTCACGTTGCCCGGGCAGGGCTTGTCGTCCCAGCCGGCGCCGCCCAGCAGGAAGCGCTGCTGCGGCAGCCGCGCCGCAGGGTTCAGCAGAAACGCTTCAACGCGCGCCTCGCGATCCGGCAGGCGGTTGCCAAGGAACGCCAGATCGGCCTCGAACCGCTGTTCCGGCGGCACTGGATGGTGGGTGCGCGGATCGAGCGCATTGTAGATCGGCACGCAGTCCCGCGCGCCCAGTTCGCGGTACGCATCGACGACCGGAGCGCCCCCGCCGTAGGTCAGCACGAGGTCCAGCGTCGGGAGTGCCGCGCGCAGCGGATGCGACGGGCAGGCGTGCAATTCGCCGAGCGTCGCCGGCGCGTCGACATCCCACCAGATCCGCAGCGCGTCGGGGCGCGCACGCTGCATGGTGACGAGCAGCAACTGTTCATCGGCAAAGCCCACGCCGCTCGCCTTGACCACGACGTCCGCATCGGCCGCCTGCTCAACCGCGGACGAGAGACCATCGTCGGTCGCCCGATAGACCACCACCTTGCACCAGTCCGGCGGTGTGATGTCGCGATGCTTTCCCCGGTCGAACGCGTCCGGTTCATAGAATGTCGTTTCGTGGCCATAGCCTGCGAGCGCCTCGAGCAGGCCGCGATAATACGTGGCAGCCCCATTCCAATAGGACGAAAGCAGGCTGGAACCATAGAACGCAATTCTCACGCTGCCGCTCCCTGCTTGCATTGCGCGACAATGCCCAGCAATTCATCGACCCGATGCGCACAGGTGTGCCTGGCATGAATCGTCGCCAGACCGTTGGCTGCCAGTTCCGCCGCCCGCTCGGCATCGCGCAACAGCGATCGGAGCTGAGTTGTCATCTCGTCGGCATCACACGCCCACAGGAATTCGTTGCCGTAGAACAGCCCCTCTTCGTCACGCCACGGTGCGGAGACCAGAGGAATGCCGCATGCGAGCGCCTCGAACATGCGAATGGTCGGGATCCCCGGCAGCGCCGCCACATAGGGTCGGCGCGGCACGTGAACCGTCATACGGTGCCGCGCGAATGCAGCAGGCACATCGGCATTGGCGATCCAGCCGCCGTAAACCAGCTCCGTTGATCGCAACCCGGCCAGTGCCTGCGCAGGATAGCGTACGCCTCTGATCGTACCGGTGAGCCGAAGCCGGCGCGCAGGTTCAAGCAGAAACGTATCCAGTTCGTGCGCACGCTCGCCATCGCCCCAATTGCCTACCCAGACCAGATCTTCACGCTCGTCAGCCGGCCGACGTGGGTAGAACACCCGGAGATCCGCGGCCTCGTGCCAGGTGAACACGTGCCGGCCCCAGCCAAGCGAGAGGTAGCGCTGCCGCAACACCTCGCCGAACGCCAACACCGCGTCATAGTCACGCAAGGCCAGATCCGCGATCGCAGCCTGATCGGAAACGGCACGATGGTGGGTGTCGTGGAACAGCAACGTGAAACGCCCGCTGCGGCGCCGAATGCTGCCGAGACGCGCGATCAGCGCTGGATCGGTCCATTCATGCACCAGCACGACATCGGCACCGTCTATCGCCGCTTCGTGGTCGAAACCGGGGCCATAGCTGCGCGTGGTCAGATCGGGGAAGTCGCGATTGAACCGTTCGATCGGCGCTGCGCCGCACGCCGCCAGCAGGTTGTTGCGGCTCCAGCCGTCTGCCGGTTCGAGGGCCAACGTTTTGTGGCCACGCGCCTCGAGCTCGCTCAGGACGCCACGCAGGAAATGCGCGTTGCCGTGATTCCAGTCCGATACCAATGAGTGAGTGTACAGCACAAACCGCATGCCGCTTCACCCCACCGGCGCAGCGGCGTGCTGCCGCGCAATCTCGTAGACGTGCTGCACCTGGTCGACCTGCCGCTGGAAGGGAAACTCGCGAGCGCGGTCTCGGGCACGTGCGCCCAGTGAATGGCGCAACGCCGCGTCATCTGTCAGACGCTCGATTGCAGCGGTGAATGCGCGCGCATCGTCGGGCGGGGCGAACAGAGCGGCGTCGTGCCACAACTCCCGGAATGTCGGAATGTCGGACAGCACCAACGCAGCGCCCGTAGCCGCCGCTTCCAGCACCGCGAGCCCGAACGGCTCATAGACAGCCGATGACACGAAGATCGCTGCACTCGCCATGAGTTCGCGTACTGCGCCCGCGGAAACCTCGCCGAGTGAACGTGCATGATGCAACGCCACCGATTCGCCATTGGGTCCGCGTAACGGGCCGGCCAGCAGGATCGGCCAGCGTGACACCGCT